>CAUHNN010000011.1 GCA_959607715.1 uncultured Eggerthella sp.
CTGTGGTGACCATCGGAAGGTCGCGGAACGTCACAGGATACGCGGTCGACGCCATCGGCCGCTCCCGGCAGCTCGAACGAGTCCACCCAATCCTGGAGTTCGTCTGGGTCTATGTCTTGTATCTCGCAGTCGCCCCATCGTGGTATGACGTGCAGCCTCAATGCCGATCTGTAGCCCTCGACGGTGTTGGCGCGTCGGCGCTTGGCCTTCTCGGGCAGGTAGTGGGCGTAGGCGATCTCTCGGATGTTCACGGCGGTTCCTCTCGTTGCTAAATGCTCTTATTGCAAGTTAGGCGGCGTTTTCGGTGCGCTTACTTATACTTTCGGGCGATTTGTATAAATAAGCGGCCGGAAATCCCAGGCGCTCGGGGCGTTTCACGCGCTTGGGTACGCCTGGGATTTTTCTCGGGTCGTGGGCGGCTTTTTTCGTGCGGTGACACGGGGCATAACCTCGAGCCGTAAACCGACCGAAAGAGGAGACAGATGGAGATTGCCGTGCTCAACGCTGCGTTGAGCCAGATCGTCGGCATCGTCGTGGCGGGGCTTGCGGGTTGGGTCGCGGCTTCGGCCAAGCAGCACAGCCGATACGACAAGGCCATGCGCGACGGCATGAAGTCCGTCCTGCGCAAGGAGCTGGTCGACGCCTACGACAAGTACGTCGCCGAAGGCTGCCCGATGACCGTCGAGCGGCGCCACGAGCTCGAGGAGGCTTACCGCTCCTATCGCGCTTTGGGCGGCAACGGAACAGGCGAGGCTATGTACAAAGCGATCTCGCAGGTCCCCATATCGGTCATCGGCTCAGAGTGAAAGGACATCGTATGAACATCATCCTCCGATTGAAGAACAAGACCACCCTCGCGGCCCTCGTCTCCGCACTCGTCGTGTTCGCCTACAGCTGCGCCTCCGCCCTCGGCCTCTCCCTGCCCGTCGAACAGGACACCGTCATGAGCGCGGTCGCCGCAGTGCTGACGCTGCTGACGGGCCTCGGCGTCCTGGTCGATCCCACGACCAAGGGCATCGCCGACAGCGCCGACGCGATGGGCTACACAGCACCCCGCGAGGACGGCGACGACCTGCCCGACGAAGCCGACGAGGTAAGCTACGGCGAAGAGGAGTAAGCATGGCCATCAAGAAAGTCGCGACGGCTGGCGGGCACTCCAAGAAAGCCCCTGGCGCGTCCTGTTACTTGAACGAGTACACCGAGGACCGCAAGTGCAACAAGGCATTCGCCTCCGCCCTCAAGGCCAGAGGCGTAGCAGCCAAGGACTGCTCCAACGAGTATTCCCCCGCGTCCAAGGAGTTGGCGCGTGAGTGCGCTTTGGCCAACTCCTACGGCGGCGACCTGTTCGTCACGTGGCACTTCAACGCCGCGAGCAAGACGAGCGGAAAGCGCGGCGTGGAGGTCTGGTACTACACGGGCTCCAAAACGGGCAAAAGCTACGCAGAGAAGATCAGCAAGAAGCTCGCGAACCTGATGGGCCTGCCCAACCGAGGGGCCAAGGCAACGACGAGCCTCTACGTCCTCAAGCACACAAAGGCTCCCGCCATCCTGATCGAGGTGTGTTTCGTCGACGCGAAGGGCGACGCTAACGCCTACAAGTCCATCGGAGCGTCCAAGGTGGCCGCAGCGGTGGCCGACGTGCTGACGGGAAAGACCGCCGCCACCGATAGCAAGCCCGCGACGAGCAAGCCCACGACCAGCAAGCCAGCCGCCAGCAAGCCCGCGACGAGCGCAAGCTCGGGCAGCTCGTCGATCAAGGCCGTGCAGAAATGGGCCGGCACGACCGCAGACGGCGTCAACGGCCCCAAGACCAAGGCCGCGCTCTGCAAGAGACTCCAGAGAGAGCTTAACAAGCAGTGCGGCGCGGGCTTGAGCGTCGACGGCGTATGGGGTCCCAAGACCAAGGCCGCTTGCGTCAACGTCAAGCAGGGAGCGAATGGCAACATCACCAAAACCCTGCAAGGATGCCTGATCGTGCGCGGATACGGCACCAACGGCTTCGACGGCGTCTTCGGCGGCGGAACGGCCAAGGCCGTCAAGGCTTTCCAAAAGGCGAACGGCCTCGCCGCCGACGGTGTCGCGGGGAAGAACACCTGGGCGAAGCTGCTCGGTTAGGCGGAAACTCGCTGGAACGATTCGGGCCTCATTCGGGCCTTTTCGCGAAATCGAGCCGAGGAGCCGAAGGGCAGGAAAGCGGAAAACAGCCGCTGACCTGCCCTTTCTCGTTTGTAAGGTTTGACGATCAAACTAAACATGATTTGTTCTGCGAAAACCGTGCCGGTGTTCGAGGTTGATCAACGTTGGTACGACACGGCCGATCCTCTTCCCGGGATATGGATCACGCAGCGTGTTCAGGGTCGTGGTAAAGCGTGCTCGGATCGTACGTACGTCATGTTGTATTCCTGGGACGACCTGTCCGATCCTGACGGGAGCATCGCCTTGTCCTTCGGCGCCGATTACTATCTGGAGGCAATGGGCTACTCCGAGGCGGCGGATCGCCAAGCGCGCATCGAGTGCTTTCAGGCTGCTGAGATCCTTTATCTTCATGCAGCGTCGAAGGGGAATGTTAACGCCTATCTGAATCTTGGATATGTATACAGTTACGACCGCTGCGAAGGCCGCTATTTCGTCGATCGGCGTCATTCGGAAGATGTGAGTGGCGGCGCTCCGTATCCGCGGGAGCAGCGCGCTTTTGAATGTTTCGAATTCGCTGCGAAGAGTGGCGATGCGGAAGCATGTTATAAGCTTGGCGATCTGTATAAGCGCGGCGTAGGCTGTGAACCAGATGCTGCTGAAGCCTTGAGATGGTACATGCGCGCCTCCGAATTGAAGGATGGGATGCCGCCTCACGTGTGGGGGAGCATCGCTCTTCGGTTGGGCGATGCGTACGAAAACGGGATTGGCTGCGAATTCGATTTGGAGAAGGCGCTCGATTGGTACCGCAAGGCAGAAATCGGTCTCGATATCGGCGTTAGATCGGGCGAGGCTTTCTATGGGCGAACGCTCGCGAATGTGCGTGCTACGATGAAGCGCATCGTCCAAGAGCTTGACGGTAGGTATTAACCGAAAAGGCGGGAGCCTTGTGGTCGCAACATACGCGGTCCCGCCAGTGCGTCGGGGTCGGTATTAGCCAGAAAGGGCAGGAAACCTTGTTGGTGGGGTTTCCTGCCCTTTGTTTCATTGCCCCCCATTGCGTTATCTGGAGTTTCGATCGCTTTTGGTCGAGATCGCTTGTGTTAACGGCTAGGAGAGCATGCTTTGGCATCCGCTTTCGGTTAGAAGGTCCATGCATCCGAAGGCGAGTGCAACGAATTCAACAAGCTCTCCGAAACCCTTCGGAGATGCATTGGATCCGTAACTGGTGTGCAGTCCATCTTCGTCGACGAAAGCAAGCCTCCATTGCGTCCCATCGAGAACGGGAGCATTGTAGGCGGTCCACTTCGCCGCCTCGACTTTTCTCAAAACGCGCGATAGCGCCTCTACCAGTTCACCGGCAATTTCGAAGCTTGATGCAGGGGCTCCGTAGGGGAAGCACTCGTAGGAGGCCGAGTAGCGATCATCGCGCTTTTCGATCGTCAGCGACCGACGACCCTGGAAGAAGCCCCCAATCTCAAGACTGAAGATCTTCGGCGCAAATTCTGCTGCGCTCATCGCGTCGTCTTCCTCGCTGCTGTTTTCGGTTTCGTCCCAGTTGGTTTTTTCGCTCATGGTTGCCTCCTTGTGCTGCGGTGTTTGGAGGGGCTTTCGTTTCGGTTCGGGATTACCGTGCGCACGGGTGATTTGGGAATAGCTTTGAGAAGGCCCGACTCGTGGGGAATCGGGCCTTCAGCGATGATGGATTTCAGCAAGGTGGGGCTTTATCTGGTTCGGAACAGCCGCACCGCGCCTTTGGGGCTAGCTGGAGCGGACGCCCCGGCTGGTTTGGTCGTGCGTACTACTCGAACTCGATGGTGCCGCAGGGCTTCGGGGTGAGGTCGTACAGAACACGGCAGATGCCGTCGACCTCGGAGGCGATGCGGTCGCCGATTTTCTTCAGCAGCGCCCAGTCGAGCTCGGGAACCTCGGCGGTCATGGCGTCGACGGTGTTGACGGCGCGGATGAACGCCGGCCACTCGTACAGGCGCTTATCGTTCTTGACGCCGGTCACGCGGAAGTCGGGCACGGAAATGAAGTACTGCCACACCTTGCCCTCGAGGCCTGCATTGGCGAACTCTTCGCGAAGGATGGCATCGGCCTCGCGAAGCGCCTCGAGGCGGTCGCGCGTGATGGCGCCCAAGCAGCGAACGCCCAAGCCAGGGCCAGGGAAGGGCTGGCGCTCGACCATGTTTTCGGGAAGACCCAGCTCACGGCCGATCACGCGCACTTCGTCCTTGAACAGAAGGCGAACGGGCTCGCACAGCTCGAACTGCAGGTCGTCGGGCAGGCCTCCCACGTTGTGATGCGCCTTGACGCCATCGGACTCGAGGATGTCGGGATAGATCGTGCCCTGAGCCAGGAAGCTCACCTCGTCGCCGACCTTGCGAGCCTCTTCTTCGAACACGCGGATGAATTCGGCACCGATGATCTTGCGCTTCTTCTCGGGCTCATCGACTCCGGCGAGCAGGTCGAGGAAGCGGTCGGTCGCGTCGACGTACACCAGGTTGGCGTCGAGCTGGTTTTGGAACACGTCGACGACCTGCTCAGATTCGCCCTTGCGCATAAGGCCGTGGTTGACATGGACGCAGATAAGCTGGCGGCCGATAGCTTTGATCAGCAGAGCTGCGACGACGGAGCTGTCCACGCCGCCGGAAAGCGCAAGGAGAACCTTCTTGTCGCCGATCTGCTCGCGGCATGCCGCCACCTGCTCATCGATGAAGGCCTGGGCCAGTTCGGGGGTGGTGATGCGCTGCATGTCATCGGGGCGCTTGTTAGGATCCATGAGCGGGCTCCTTCGTTTCAGTGGTTTATGTCTGGCTGAATTATATCCGACCAGACGCCTTCCGATGCATGCGAGCCGACATCTTACGTGCGATATGCGTGAAGCGTTCTACTTCGCTTCCTCGAGGGGAAGGGGAGTCTCGTCTACCTCCTCAAGGTTGTTTTGCCACACATAATGTTTCGTTTCGTGGGCGATCAGGGCCGACAAGCCAAGTACCGCGATCAGGTTGGGGATCGCCATCAGCGCGTTGGTGATGTCGGAAATGTTCCACACGAAGCCGGAAACGCCCACAGCGCCCAGGAAGCAGATGATCAGGAAAACGATCTGGTACGGCCTGATCGCGTTCTTCCCGAACAGGTAGGTGATGCAGCGGTTGCCGTAGTAGGACCAGCCGAGGCTCGTCGAGTAGGCGAACAGCACCAGGCCGATGCACAGGACGAAGGATCCCACCACCGGGATGCGGTCGAACGAGGCGGTTACCAGCTCGGCGGAAGAGGCGAAGCCGCCCGTGACGTAGAGTTCCATGATGGCGGGGTCGGCCAAGATGGAAGTAACCAAGGCGAGCGCGGTGAGGGCGCACACCACGACGGTGTCCCAGAAGGTGCCGGTCATGGAGATGAGCGCTTGCTTGGCGGGGTTCTTTGCTTTTGCGGCGGAAGCGACCATAGGCGAAGAACCCAGGCCGGACTCGTTCGAGAACAGGCCGCGCGCGCAACCGAATTGAAGGGCCATGGTCACGGTCGTTCCAAGCGCGCCGCCGAACGCGGCCGCCGGATTGAAGGCGCTCACCACGATCAGCACGAGCGCGTCCCAAAGATACGCGCCGTTCAGGGCGATCAAGGCGATGCAGCTGATGATGTAGAAGACGGTCATGAAGGGGATGAGCTTTTCGCACACGCGCGAAATGACCTTGATGCCGCCGAGGATGACTATCGCAACCAAAACGGTCACCGTCACGCCGACGATCACCTGGAGCCACGTGGTGTCAAACAGCCCGAACACCGAAAAGGTTTGAGTTGCGATCGGCGCATCTCCCGCCATCGAAGTGATCGCGCCTGAAAGGGAGTTCGTCTGAACCGCGGCGCCGATGCCGAACGAGGCGATGGCGGCGAACAGGGCGAACAGGATGCCGAGAACCTTGCCGAGCGTCTTGTTCTTGAAGCCGCGCTGCAAGGCGTACATGGCGCCTCCGAGCATGTTGCCGTTGTGATCCTTGACGCGGTACTTCAAGGCGATCAGCGTTTCGGAATACTTCGTGGCGATACCGAAGACGCCGGTAAGCCACATCCAGAACAGGGCGCCGGGTCCGCCGGCGATCAGCGCCGTGCCGACGCCGATGATGTTGCCGGTGCCGATGGTCGCGGCGAGGGACGTGGTGAGGGCCTGGAAGGGGCTGACGTCGCCGTCGCCCTCATCCTTGGTGATGGAAAGCTTAATGCCGGTGAAGAGCTTCCTTTGGATGATGCCTGTCCTGAACGTCATGAAGAGGTGCGTTCCCAGAAGGAGGAGGATCATGATGGGTCCCCATACGAACCCGTCGATCGCCGCGATGACATCTTCGATCCAGGTGGTCGAAGCGGTTCCCGCCGTCGCAAGGCCTTCCCCAAGGCTTACGAAAGGCTGGATGAAGAATTGGTACAAGAAGTCTTCCATAGGGTTCCCAACGTCAAAGGAAGGCGCCCGCGCGCTTTCCTGTCCGATACGGTGCTCTCCGACGGGCCGGGGGCCATTAGCGCTACAGCGCACTAGAGCAATACAGTGAATGGTACGATTCGATTGTTTCGTCTTGTTTTACGTTGGGCAAAAACCTGCGAACGGCGTTAACGGTCATGCTGCAGGGCGGGGTTCGTGCTGTACGGGGGGCTGAAATGGGCGGTGAACGGTAGCTTCGCGATTGCGGTTCGTTTCGGATGCACGTGGGTTTTACCTCAGATGGCGGTTGCGAAGCGGTCAGTCTCGTTGTGGCAGGGGCTATGCCTCATTCGCTTGTCGCGCTAGGATTCGTAGCTGCTGGCAAAGTGAGAGGAGAGGCCGATGCGGACCGCCCGTTCCCGTTTACCGAAGGGGTTTTCCCTTGATGAGCGCTTGGCGCAGTGCGCTGATGTGATTGAGTCCCAGCCTGAGAAGTGGGCCGGTTCGTGGCGAAGCAGGGATGCCGCTTTGCTTGCGGCACCGGGTGATGCGTCGGCGTCGACGGAAATGAGTCCTGCCTCGCGTTCGGCGAAAAGCCCGCAGTGCTCCCTGCGCCGCTTCGAGCGGGTGTGCCTTGATCTGGGGTGCGGCAAGGGAGGTTATACGGTTGCCTGCGCCGAAGCCCACCCCGACACCTTGTTCGTCGGTGTCGACGTTGAAGGGCTCTGCATCCTGCGCGCCGCCGAATGCGCTCTTGAGCACGGCGTTTCCAACGTGGTCTTCGTCCTTGATGACGACCCGTTTCTCGACCTGTCGAGGATCTTCGCTCCGGGCGAGCTGAGCGTGATCCTGCTCAACTTCCCCACTCCCTATCCTAAAAAGAAGAAAGCTCCGTTTCGCCTGACCTACGTCGATAGGCTCATGGCGTATCGATCGCTTCTGGAGGAGGGCGGCGTTGTCCGATTTCGTACCGATAGCCAGCCGCTTCGCGATTTCTCGCTTACTCAATTCTCATTGGCGGGCTACGACGTGGAATGGAGCTCGGATGACGTTCGCTCCTTGTTCCCGCAGGAGCCGTGGAGCGAATACGAACGCAAGCTGGTAGCCCAAGGCGCAAGCGTGCATGGTATCCAGGCCACGCCGCGTATGCCGGGTCCTGATCCCGCCACGATTGAGCAAATCGCTCCGTTGAGCCTGGTTAGCTATCTTCCCGAAGACATCGAGAATATGGGATACGTACCGCACGGCATGCAGGGTTGCGTGAAGAACATGCGTGGGCGTCGCGCTCGTCTGCGTTCCAAGGGCCTTCCTGAATGGACGGCGCCAAAAGTCTAAGCGAAGGTTCGGGCTCATCCGCTTCGCAGGCAGGCGCTTTCCGCTCTTCGAATGTGGTGACACCATTTTCGATTCGATCATTCTATCCGTAATACGACTTTTCAGTTCGTGTTACCAGTAAAGGAGAGAATCGTGAAATCAAGGATGAGGGGGACTGCTTGTTGTCGTTGCCGCGTTGGCCATGGCATTGGCGCTTTCTGGATGCACGCCGACGTCGAACGAAGCGTCGACGGTTACGGTCACCGGTGGTGTTCCGCCGGCCTCTTCGGTAAGGTGGCGTCGTGCGCTCGCTTTCTCTAGGGTACTATGTCCGATGTGGGCTTGCCGTTAAGGGGCTTGTCCCGCCGGTATCCTTCGGCGCCGCTCTCTGAAGCGCCTTTACGAGAATAGAGTTGCCTTATGAAAACCCTGCTTTACGTCGATGCGTGCATCAACCCCGAGAAATCACGCACGAAGAAAATCTCCGATGCCCTCGTTGCCTTCCTCATGGGGACGGGTGAGTACGAGCTGCAGACGGTGAACCTGGAACAGGTCGCCCCGCTTCCGCTTTCTGCGAAAGACCTTGCCAAGCGCAATGAGCTTACGGCCGCGGGCGCCTTCGACGATCCCATGTTCGATCTAGCCCACCAGTGGGCATCGGCCGATCGCATCGTGGTTGCGGCTCCGTACTGGGACTACGGCTTCCCGGCGGTGGTGAAGTGCTATATCGAGAACATCACGGTCGTCGGTATCGTGAGCCGCTATACCGAGCGTGGTCCTGTTGGCATGTGCAAGGCCGATCAGATTCTGTACGTCACCACGCGCGGCGGGTTCGCCACGGACGATCAGGATATGGGCTATCAAACCTTCAAGGGATTATCCGAGATGTACGGGATCGAAAGGGTGGATTGCGTGAGCGCAACGCGTCTCGACGTTCCTCCCGTCGATGTCGATGCGGCTATTGCGGCGGCGATCGAAGCGGGCAAGAAGGTCCTTCGTTAGTCGGTGGCGGTAGTTTTGAGCCTCGGTGGGCTTTGCGCGGTACTCTTCGATTTTGAAAATCCGACTGTGAAATCATGGGGGATAGAAGATAATTATGCAATGCGCCGCTGAGGCATCATGCGTGAGCGGCGCGCAAGTTGCATCAAGAAAGGACACTCCATGACCAAGGAACTCGTGTATTCCGGTAAGACCAAGGACGTTTTCGCCCTCGATAACGGCAATTATCTGCTGAAGTTCAAGGACGACTGCACCGGTAAGGACGGCGTGTTCGATCCCGGTGAGAATTCCGTTGGGCTCACCATCGAGGGCGTCGGCGACGTCAACCTTCGCATGTCCATCTATTTCTTCGAGAAGATCAACGCCGCGGGCATCAAGACCCATTACGTCAGCGCTGACCTCGACGACACCACCATGGAGGTTCTTCCCGCCAAGGTCTTCGGTGAGGGCCTGGAGGTCATCTGCCGCCACAAGGCAGTCGGCTCCTTCTTCCGCCGCTACGGTCAGTATGTCGAGGAGGGTGCGGATCTGCCCGCATACGTTGAAACCACCTTCAAGAACGACGAGCTGGGCGATCCGCTGGTCACAAAAGACGGTCTGGTCGTTCTTGGCGTCATGACTGAGCAGCAGTACGACGAACTGAAGAACATGACCCAGAAGATCACGCAGATCGTTGCCGACGACCTGGCCGAAAAGGGCCTCGTGCTCTACGACATCAAGTTCGAGTTCGGTTACGATGCCAACGGCGACGTCATCCTGATCGACGAGATCGCTTCCGGCAACATGCGCGTTTACAAAGACGGCGAATACATCGACCCGATGACGCTCTCGAAGTTGTTCTTCGCGTAAGCAAAACGACTCGAGCGTTTCTATCTTTAGAAAGCCCCGCATCGCGGGGCTTTCTTCGTTTGCGAGAGCGTGTTTGCGCGCAGTCTCATTGGGTGTTGGAAAGAGCCTGTTCCGTCGATTTCAGCGAGGTAGTTCGTTTTCGCTTCTTCGAAAAGGGCGGGAACGGCGTTGCGCGCCTCGCTGAGTCGATCGAGGGGGCGTACATCGCGTTCCTTGGCGTTTTCGAGCTTGATCAGGCTCACCACGAGAATGAACAGGCAGATGGGAACGTTCATGAAGAAGATGAACTGCCGGTTCGCCAGGCGTTAGTTAGAGCGGAGCCTTTTGGTTTTCTCGATCAGCTTGCGGTAGATGCGCTCGCGGATCCACGGCTCGCTTGACAGCGCTACGACATCTTCGAGGGGAGCCCATATAACGCCGCTGTTCTCGTCTTCCTTGGCCCTGATCGCTTCAGTTCGATGGGCAACGGCGAGGTAGGTGATGTTCAGATGGAGATGCGACGAAACGTAACGCCCGCGCTTTTCGTGGCCATCCACGGTGAGAACCTCGAGCGAGAAGAGGGGAGAGGCGCCACCGTCGAGGATCCTTGCGTTATCCACGCCGGTTTCTTCCGCGAGTTCCTTCAGGGCGACGGCCTTCAGATCGGCTTCGCCGTCGGCGTGTCCGCCTATCCAGCTCCAAGAATCGTAGATGTTGTGGTAGACGAGCAGCGTCTTGGTGAGCGAGGGGTCGACGACCCATATCGAGCAGGTTAGATGCGCTTGGGCGTCGCGCGTGAGGCACGCTGGATCGTTGCGGAGCGCGGCGAGGATGTTCTCTTTGTCGACCGTTTCCTGCTCATTGATGGGACGGTAGGCCGTTATGTCCTTGATGAGTCGTGCTTTTGCTTCGTCCATGATTCCTCTTTCGACGGCGCGGCAGGGGCGCTCAGCGCTTCCAGGTGAAGGAGCCGTTCTCCGTAGTACCCGCAGCGTTCCTCCAGTTCAGGCGAGGGGTTTCCAGCGAGCACGAGGTAGTTTCGCACATTCCGGAACGACCCGTAATGCGCCATAGCGGAAGAGAAGGCTTCGGGTTCGTCGTAAACGCCCTTGATGTCCAGGCTTCATTCGCGATTGCATCGCTCGATTTCCTCGTCGAGCGAGCGGCGAACATCGGCAGGGATCGTTTCTTGTGCGTAGGAGCGGACGGAATGGCGTGCGGCTATGGCTTCGATATCGTTCATGGCTCCCCTTGTTATCGCTTGGGTTCCCATTGTAGAGCAAGCGAGGCGCGCTTCATCGGCGCGATCCTTCCTTGCGGGTGCCGACTTGAGCGCGTTACAGTGGGAGAGCGCCGCGCTTCAGACGGCGCATCAACGAGGGAAGGAAATGCCATGGCGGTTATGTCTCAGGAAGTGAAGGATCTGTTCGAGAAGGTCCCCACGCTCGTCTTCGCGACGGCGAGCGGGGATGCCCAGCCGAATGCGTGCATTGTCGGCATGAAGTTCGTTATCGATGATGAAACGCTGTATCTGTCGGATCAATTCTTCAACAAGACGCTCGACAATGTGAAGCGCAATCCGCGTGTTTCCGTGGTGTTTTGGGAAGGTCACGATGCGTTTCAGATCCACGGTACGGCAACGTATGTCAACGAAGGTGAGCGTTTCGAAGAGCTGAAGGCTAAGGTTGACGCCATCTTCGCTGAAAAGGGGGCGCCCATCAAGGCGAAGGGCGGCGTGTTCGTTCACGTCGATGCCGTGTACAGCTCCGCTTCCGGTCCCCACGCCGGCGAGCAGATCGCATAAGGGGAAACCCTGCACAAACGAGGCGCGGCTAAGAGCGTTGGCGCCCCGCGCGTTGCGTGCTTCAGCTTCGAACCGCACAGCGCGCGGGGCGTCCTTGCATTTCATCGGGGTTTTTTCGAGGTCAAGTGCCAGCCGTTGCAATAGGGGCAACGGTACGAGTGAAGCCCCGTCGTGCCATGCTCGGCGCACAGGAGGATCGTTTCCTCCGCTTCGGCCTTCGATGAGTAGCGGTTCTTCGACTCGCAGGCTTTGCGCTTGAGGGCCGCTTCCTTTTCCTCGGAGCGCTTTGCGCGACGGGAGGTTTCCTGGGCGAAGGCGTCATCGAGGCCGAAGGGGTCGTGTTCGACGAGGCTGTCGCGGAACGCAGCCTTCTGCTTTGCCCATTGAGAACGTTTCTTGCTGCCCATGGAAACCTCCTGTAGGTCGATGGGATGCTACTCGCGGCCGTCCCAGCAGTAGGTGCAGATCTTTTCGGGATCGATGCCGATCGACTCGATCATGCCCTGAAGGGACTGGTAGCCCAGTGAGGCGAAGCCCATGTCCTCGCAGATGGTGCGCAGGAGGCACTTGCCGCGCTCGGTGGAGCTGTCGGCGTATTCGTCGAGGTGCTGCTGGCCTTCGTCGCCTTCAAGCTGCTGCACGACGCGGCGGGCGATCAGGTCCATATCGGATTTACTGCTGGAGAAGTTGAGGTACTTGCAGCTGTACATGATGGGAGGGCAGGCGGAGCGGATGTGCACTTCCTCCGCACCCGAGTCGTACAGGAAGTCGACGGTTTCGCGCAGCTGCGTGCCGCGAACGATGGAGTCGTCGACAAGGAGAAGCTTCTGGCCGTCGATGAGCTCGGGGACGGGTACCTGCTTCATCTTGGCGACGTGGTTGCGGACGCTCTGGTTCGAGGGCATGAAGGAACGCGCCCAGGTCGGCGTGTACTTGATGAAGGGGCGAGAGAATTTCGAGCCGCTTTCGGTGGAGTACCCGATGGCATGGGGCACGCCGGAATCGGGCACGCCGGCGACGTAGTCGACGTCGGGAAGCGTACCGGCTTCGCGCTCGTCGCGGGCCATGATGGCGCCGTTTCGGTAGCGGACCACTTCGACGTTTTGCCCTTCGTAGTTGGAATTGGGGTAACCGTAGTACGTCCACAGGAAGGCGCAGATCTTCATCTTGTCGCCGGCTTCCTGGAGCGTTTCGTAGCTGTCGGAAGTGATGCGCACGATCTCGCCAGGACCCAGCTCGTATGAGTCGTTGTAGCCGAGTTTATGGTAAGGGAACGACTCGAAGGAGATGCAGTGGCCGTCTTCGTTTTCGCCGATGAGGACAGGCAGGCGCCCCATCTTGTCGCGCGCGGCCAGGATGCTGCCGTCTTCGCTCATGATGAGAAGCGTGAGCGAGCCGTCGATCTGTTCCTGGGCGAACTTGATGCCGGAAACGAAGTCGTTCTTTTGGTTGATGAGCGCTGCGACGAGCTCGGTGGTGTTCACCTTGCCTGAGCTCATTGCCATAAGCTGGTTGCCGCCCCCTGTGAAATACTTTTCCACCAGGTCGTTCGCGTTGTTGATCGCGCTGACCGTCGTGATGGCGAATATGCCGAGGTGGGATCGAACGAGGAGGGGCTGGGGATCGTCGTCGCTGATGCAGCCGATGCCGCTCGTGCCGTGGAAATCGTCAAGGTCTTCCTCGAACTTCGTGCGGAACGGGGTCTTCTCAATGGAGTGGATCTCGCGCTGGAAGCCGTCGTTCGCATCATGTATGACCATGCCTGCGCGCTTCGTCCCCAGATGGGAGTGGTAGTCCACTCCGAAAAACACGTCAAGGACGACATCTTTCTTCGACGTCGCTCCAAAGAATCCACCCATCTTGTCTGCCTTTCGTCCCGTGGGATGTTCGATGCGAGCCGCAGGCTGCGAACTCGCCGAATGTAAAACTATAAAGTAGCCACGATATGGTGCAAGGGGATGGGGGATATCTACCGTTTTTCTTCGGATACGAACCGCTTGCCACGGAAGCGGTTTGCGAGCCGGCGGGTGCTCGACGGGCGGCTCACGTTGCCTGCGGCCTCCCTAGAGGGAACGAGCGGCAGCGCAGGTGTGGGCGCTCTTGTGTGGGGAGTGCGGGTGCATGCGCGTTCGCGCTGACATGGAATTAATGATGAAACGAGAAAACCACCCTCGCTATAGGATGAACCCACCTAGTTGAAGGTGGGTGCCCGCAACGAACTTCCTGGCTTTCGTGCCGACGGGCGCGAATCTCCATTCCGCACGCAATCTGAGGCTCCCAATTATTAGTCATCGGTCCATCGCGAACGCGAGAGTGGCTACCTAAAGTATACAAAGCGTACCCGCAAAGAAAAGTCTTGACAGTACCCTCCGGCTCGGGGAGCGTAATGATCGCTATGCCGTAAGGGAAGGAGGCGCCGGTGGCGCGTACGGTCATCTTCGTTTCATCATACGACCAGGCGGTTCACCTGCGTGAAGCGCGCGCGATGCGCGATCCTCGCGAAGCGTTCGACGTGACCGTCGCCACGCCTCGATCGTGGCTCGAAGACGAATGGGAAGTATGGGGCGACGAGCGTTCGATCATCACGTCGCTCGATCGCGTCTGCGCCGTGCGCAGTGTGCTTGCCGCCCATCCTGACGCTGCCCTTGGCGGCGATTGCCCTACGGATGGGGTCGTCAAGCTCGTAGCGCGCTTCTTCGCTGATGCCGCAGGCTCGGATGAGCTCGCTCGTGCAGGCGAAATCGATTTATCCGAAGCGGAGCGCGCCGTCGTTTCCCTTGCCGAGCCTTACCGCTCGTTCATTTCGGCCCACGGCTTCATCGAAGAAGGCGAGGCGCTTACCCGCATCGCCCCGTTTGTGGGGGACGTTTCTTTTCAGTGCGGCGAAGGATTCACACCTTCGCTTCCCTTCGTGCTCTTTCTGGAAAAGCAAGGGCTGAAGATCGGGAGCGACTCCATTCGCATCGCACCTGCCCCTGAAGGCGTCGCGCCGCGTTTTCTGTTCGCCGCAGGCCCGCAGGCCCGCTCGGCGCTTATCGCCGAAGAGCTTTGCCGCGCGCTTTCCCCGAACGTCGGGTGCGGCTCTGCGCTCGTGGTGGCTGCCGATGCGCTTGCTCTTTACGAAGATATTTCACCGGCGTTTGCCGACCAGGGCGTGGCGGTCGCGGTATCCGCCAGCAAGCCCTTTTCCGAAACGGCGTTCGGTCGCGCATTCGGGGCCCTCTTCGATTTCCTGCTCGATGATCGCCATGACAAGCGCGCCCTTGTGGACTACCTGTCTTCTCCGCTCTCCGGGGTGGATCGGTCGAAAGCCGCGATGGTCGACTCGATGATTCGCGGTGACCGTCTTGTTTCCTTCGAAGAGCTCAAGGCCATGGCCCGCCTCGTCTCGCCCCATTTCGATACTTTCGAAGAGCTGCTGATGGATGCGGACGCCTCGCTTCTGCTCGACTACTTCGAGGACGTCGTGTTTGCGCTGCCCGATTCCGACGGGGCTTTCGCCATGGAGCAGCTCGCTGCCATTACGGGATTGAGACGTGTGTACGAAACGGCCCGCACATGGGATCTCTCTCCGGCCGATCTTTCGTTCGCCCTCGCATCGCTGCAGGTAAACGCCTCTCGGGCGACTTCCAAGGATGATCCTCAGATCGTGATCTGCGGTATTTCCCAGGCGCCTGATTTCGCCTGCGATCCGTATGATGCCGTCGTCTCGTGCGACCTCGATGCGCGTTTCTACCCCGCAAGCGGCTCGCACGATGCCCTTGCCGCGCTCGAGGGGAAGATCGGCATGCGGGTAGACGACCGCACACTCGACGACGCGCGCCGCGCGTTTGAATCCGTCAAGTCGGCGGCACGCAAGGTGTTCGCGTGCCAGCGCACGCTGAGCGTCGACGGCGACGATGTGTATCCGGCGTTCTTCCTGGAAGAGTTCATCGACTGCTACCGCCGCGACGACGCCGATGCCGATGAGCTTGGTTTGCCGGCCGCTCTTGCCGACTGCGTCACGCTGCGGGGAGAAGAGAACTACGTGTCCAATTCGCTGTGTTCTCCGGCCGAAGGGGAGGCCCAGGGTTTTCTTGCGCTCGACCCCGTTTCCCCGGGGCATCTCGATTCGTCTTTCGTGGGCGCGCTCGTTCCTTCTCGCGTGAAGGAGGGCCCCCATGCGGGCAAGCTCATCCTTTCGCCTTCCGCGATCGAGCGGTACGTGAACTGCCCCCGTTCGTGGTTCATCGCCATGCGCGTTCGCCCCGATGCGCCCGATGAGAACCTCGGGCCGCTCGAGCAGGGCACGTTCGTCCACGCGGTGTTCGATCGGTTCTACCGTGCGCTGCCCGACGAGCTTGGTGAAGCGCGCGTGACGTCCGGCAATCTCGAGGCTGCGCGCACATTGTTCGATCGGGTTTTCGAAGAAGTGTTAGCTGAACAGCCCGACGAGCCCCAGACCCGCTACGTTCCTCGAGCCCCCATCGAATTCGCCGATGCCTATCAACTGAAGGGTCGCTTGATGGAAGGGCTCGAGCTGCACGCCGACATGCTTGAAGGGTATGCGCCCTACGCGATGGAGCTGAGCATTTCACCCGAGGATGAAGTCGAGTACGCCGGCGTCGTCTTGCGTGGGCGCGTCGACCGCGTCGATGTTGACGGAGCGGGCCATTATGTTGTGCTTGACTACAAAGGGGGAGTGCTTGGCCATGAGGCGGGCTTCGACCCCGATGAGTCCGAGGCCGGCGTCGTCACCGAGCTTCCCGCGAAGATCCAGACGCTCATCTACGCGCGCGCCCTCGAGGGAAGGATCGAAGGGGCGCGCCCGGTCGGTGCGCTGTACCTGAGCTATCGTGCCCGCGAAGCATCGGGCTCGCTTGCGGGTTCCTACGACGATGCCCTGCTCGATATGGCCGGTTGGGCGAAGAGCGCTTCAGCCGTGAAGATGAACTTCGAGTCGTATCTCGACCAGATCGAGTCGTTGGTCGAGGAAAGGCTCGCCGGGCTTGCCCGAGGCGACGTTTCGCCCGATCCCCTTGGGCCCGGAGCGTGCCGATACTGTCCCGCCGTCGGATGTGAAAGGAGGATGGCGTGAACCTCGATTCCTGCACGCCAGGTCAGCGTGAAATCATAACGACCCTCGATAAGCCCCTCATGGTTTCGGCGGGTGCGGGCAGCGGCAAAACCTTCACGCTCACGCAGCGCATCGCCTATGCCCTGGAAAGCGAATCGTCGGGAATCGACGGCATCGATTCGATCATGGCGATCACCTTCACGCGCAAGGCGGCAGGCGAGCTTAAGGCGCGCGTCAAACGCCGCCTTCTCGACCTTGGCCGCGAAGAGGATGCGCTCAAAGTCGATGATGCGTGGATTTCCACCATTCATGGCGCGTGTTCCCGCATCCTGCGCGAACACGCGTTAGAGCTTGGGATCGATCCGGGCTTCGAGGTTCTCTCGGAAACCGACGTGTCCAGGTTGCGAGGAGACGCGATGGACCGTGTTCTCGATGAAGTGCGCGAAAGCGACGAACACTCGCTTCTGCGCTTCGTGAACTCGATCGGCATGCGCTCCCAATCGCCGAATTCCCCGAGCGTCGAGCGCTACATCGATGCACTCACCGATCGCGTCAAGGCGCTTCCCGGTGGGTTTTCCGCCCTTGCCCCCGAAGGCGATATGCCTGATGCGCGCGCTCTGCTTCGGCGCATGGTGATGCTGGGGGAGACCTTCCTCGAGTGTCTCGAGTCCCTGACGGGGAAGAAAACGAAGGCCGACGAGGCGAATCGCGCCGATGTTGAGGCGGCGCTGAAGGCGGCGAATTCCTATCTCGATAGCGCGCCCATCATCGACTTCTCCGATCCCGCCTTCGATGCTGGGCGCTACGCCCGGGTGTTCTTCTCGTTCCCGAAGACGAGCCCGAAGTACCGCACGAAAGACGGCGACCCTTCCTTCTTCGCCGACTACCGCGTTGAGTACGCCGAGCTCGGCCTCGAAGCTGAAGCGGGTCTGGCTATGCGCGAGCTGCGCTTCGTCGTCGAGCTCGCTCAGCGTGTCGATGCAGCGTATTCGCAGCTCAAGGGGGCATCACGTCTCGACAACACCGATCTGCTCCAAGGCGCGTGGCGCGCACTCGAGGAAAACCCTGAGATCTGCCGGGATTATCGCGAGCGTTTCAAGATGATCATGATCGACGAATTCCAGGATACCGATGAGCTTCAGGTGGCGCTCGTCCGCAAGCTCGCCGCCCCCGATCTGTCGAATGTCTGCACCGTCGGCGACGCGCAGCAGAGCATCTATCGGTTCCGTGGCGCCGACGTCAACGTGTTCTACGGGTACCGCGATCTGCTCGAAGGCGATGGCTTCGATGCGCGCTTCGTCAGTCTGCCCGATAATTTCCGCAGCCATGCCGATGTGCTTTCGTGCGTCGACGCCATCTTCTCTCAGCCCGCCGTGTTCGGCGATCGCTTCCTGTCGCTTGCCCCTAAGGGCGCCATCAACGACGTCGACGATCCGCTGTTCGCATCGTGCCCGCGTATCTCGATGGCGGTGTTCGACTACCGTCGCGGCGGTCCCGGGGTTGCGGCCGCCACCGAAGCGTGCGCCGATCGCATCGCCGCCCATTTCGCCGATTTGCGCCAAGCGGGCGCGGAGCCCAGTTCGATGGTCGTGCTGCTCGGGAAGATGAGCAACGTCGACGTGTACGCCGGCGCGTTGCGGCGCGCCGGGTTCGAGTGCATCGTCGCCGGGGGCAGCACCTTCTCCGCTGCCGAGGAAGTGGGCTTGGTCGCTTCGTTGCTGCGTTTTCTCTCCAATGCGTCGGACGATGAGGCGCTCTATCGCATCCTCGCCTCCGAGCTGTTTTCCGTAGGCGACGCGGGGCTGCTCCATTTGACCTCGCGCTACGACTCGAAGGGCATCCTTCGCCGCCGGCCCCTTTCGACGGGTTTCGCCGCGTGGGATCGCGAGCGCTCGTCGGCCGGCCTTCCCGAAGTGGAGAACGATCGCGTCGATTTCGCCTTCCTGACGTTGCGCGAGGTGCAGGCATGCGCCCGTCGCTTCGGCGCTGCGCGCGCCCTGACCGATCTTCTTCGCAGGAGCGGTTGGCTTGCCCGTCTTGAATGCGAAGGCGCGCGTGGGCAGGCGGTTGTCGGCAACCTTTCCAAGGCGCTGCGCATGGTGACCGATCTCGAGGCGAAGGGCATCGGCCTGCCGCGTTTGGCCGATCGCTTCTCCGAGGATTGCGCAACGCTCAAGCTCACGCCCGGAACGCTTGCCACCGCATCGTCCGACTTCGTGCGCATCATGACGGTGCATGCCAGCAAGGGCTTGGAATTCGACCACGTTGCGCTTGGCGATATGCGCTTCGACGCCAGCTCGAGCGATCTGGTCGCGGAAAACATCGAAGGTCGCACGTACCTCTCGATGCGCCCGGTTGCGGCGGCGCCGGTCCGTTCGGTTGTCACAGCTTTGCGCGGCTACCTCGATCCTCCGCTTGGGGTGGCTGATGAGGTGACGAGCGCGGTGGAGGCCGGCGAGTGCGCATTCGCTCTCGAGGAATACCAGAAAAGCCAAGAGCTTTCCGAAGCGCATCGCCTTCTCTACGTCGCGCTCACCCGCGCGGTAAAGTCGCTGTTCGTCGGCATCTCCTACTTGGGCAACCAGAAAGGCACGCTCGCGGGGAAGGGGGTGCTTGGGGATCTCCACGCAGCCTTCAAGTGGGATTCCACGCCCGACGCTCCCGTTCAGACGTTCTCCTACGGCGCAAGCAGCCCCCTTTGCTTGGAGTACACGCTTCTCGATAAACCGAGGGAAGAAGAGCGCGCACCCGTTCGCGAAGCCCCCGCCTTCCTCATCCCCGCGCGCCCGCTCGAGCCCGCGCCGCCGTCCGATCCTTGGCGAAGGACTCACGAGGAAGTGTTCTCATATTCCTCCATCGCCCCCAAGGACCATGGTTCTGTCGAAGGCGGCGAGCCGGCGCTCGATCCGAAGGCGCCGCAAGATGCTCCGATGTTCGTCGATCCCGATTTCGAACGTGCCGACGCCACGGCGCTCGGCAGCGCGTTTCACCGCTTGGCTCAGCGCGCCATCGGGAGTTGGAAGGGTGGGACGCTGTCGTGCCCGGACGCCGATGCCGTTGCGGCCCAGGCGCATCGCTATCGCCTCACCGCGATGCAGACCGAGCGCCTCCACGCCGCCCTTTCCCGATGGTTCGCCAGCGATGTCGCCCGCGATCTGGTCGTCTCAGGCGCGCCGCGTGCCGAGGTTCCGTTCATGGTCGCTTTCGAAGATGAAGGGGTCTTTCTCGAAGGGGAGATCGACGCATTTTCCGTCGATGATGCGGGCATCGTCCACTTGGTCGATTACAAGACGGGTGGATCTCTCGAGGAAACGAGCGAGGCGCTGTTTGAGAAGCATCGTCTGCAGGCGTCGTGCTACGCCTACGCGCTTTTCCTCCAGGGCTATGCCGGCGTCGAGGCCGCTTTCGTGCGCGTCGAGATCGAGGATGGCGACCATCCCGGTCAGCCGCAGGTGCAGAGGTATTCTTTCGATGCCTCCGAACGCGACGAGCTGGGTTCGTTGATTCTGTCGACGCGTGGGTAGGAAGGCGACGGGAGGCTTCGTTGCCGCGCTCCATCTGATAAGCTGAACGCTATGGATACGCTATTCACAGAGATGGAGAACAACGAGCGTTTGAAGCACGCTCCGCTTGCGGTGCGCATGCGCCCGCGTACGCTCGATGATCTCATCGGCCAGGATCAGGCACTCGGTCCGGGCACGTGGCTTCGCTCCGCCATCGAGCACGATACCTTGTCGTCGGTCATCTTCTACGGGCCTGCGGGCACGGGCAAAACCTCGATCGCGCATGTGATCGCGGAAACGACCCATTCCCATTTCGTCGAGGTGTCCGCCATCGGCGGAACCGTTGCCGATCTACGACGCGAGATAGCCGATGCCGACAAGCGCCTGCTTCATCAGGGGATGCGCACGATCCTGTTCGTCGACGAGATCCATCGGTTCAACCGAAGCCAGCAGGACGCGTTGCTTCATGCGGTTGAAGACGGCATCGTCGTCCTTATCGGCGCAACGACGGAAAACCCGTTTTTCGAAGTGAACTCGGCGCTTTTGTCGCGCTCGCGCGTGGTGGAGCTCCATTCCCTTTCCGACGAGTCCCTCATGAAGATCGTCGAGCATGCCCTCGAAAGCGATCGGGGGCTGGCAGGGGAATTCTCCCTCGATGACGAGGCGCGCGAAGCGCTGCTGCTCCTTGCCTCGGGCGATGCGCGCAGCGCCCTGAACACGTTGTCGCTCGCCGCCGATCTGGCTCGCGCCGCGAAGAGCGACGCGATCACCGCCGATATGGTGACGAGCGCCGTTCCCCATCGCGCTCTGCCCTATGACAAGGGGCAGGACATGCACTACGACGTGATCTCCGCCTTCATCAAGTCCATGCGCGGTTCCGATCCCGATGCGGCGCTGTACTGGCTGGCGCGCATGATCGACGGCGGGGAAGACCCGAAGTTCATCGCGCGCCGCATCTTCATCTTCGCCGCTGAAGACGTCGGCAACGCCGATCCCCAGGCGGTGCTCATCGGCGAGGCGGCGTTTCGCGCCGCCGAGGTGATCGGCTATCCAGAGTGCCGCATCAATCTGGCTCAAGCGGCGGTCTACATGGCGCTCGCCCCCAAGTCGAACGCGTCGTACGCCGGCTTGGGCAAGGCGTTTTCCGAGATCCGCCATGGGCCTTTGCGCGCTGTGCCCGATCACCTTCGCGATCGCCATCGCCCCGGCGCCGAGGAGTACGGCGACTATCTCTACCCCCATTCCTACCCGCCGGGCTACGTCGAGCAGCAATACCTTCCCGACGGGCTTGAGCGCGGGGCGTTCTTCGAGCCTGGTGAGCGCGGTTGGGAACGGTATCGTGTCGATGCCGCGCTGCGCGATAGAACTTGACCTGCTTAGTGGTATATTCTGAAGCTGATCAAAGGAGGAAAGATGGAATTGTTCGACTCTCTTGTTCCCGTCGGCATCGTGCTCGTCTGCATCGCGGGCGTCGTTGCCTTAGGCGCCCTCGCCTATATGCTCATCACTATGACGAAATCGATGAAGGAAACCTTCGACAAGGTTAATCCGCTTATCGACCAAGCTCAGGAAGCGCTCGATGCGACTAAGCCCGCTCTCGAGCGCATCGATCCCTTGATGGAGCGCATCACCCTCACCGTCGATGCCGCCAATCTCGAGATCATGCGCGTCGATCAGATCCTCGAAGACGTGAACGCCATCACGGTCAACGTTTCGAAGGCGACCGAATCCCTCGACACCATCACCTCGGCTCCGCTCGACGCCATCTCCTCGGTCACCGGCCGCCTGCGCGGGTGCATCGCTCCGTTCAAGCACAGCGAGAAGCCCTGCGCCGCCACGTCCGCCCAGATGATCGACGAGAAGCTCGATTGCGTTGAAGACAAGGTGGCCAATGCCCAGGCGCGTGCCGACGCCAAGCGCGCCGTCCGCGACGAGGCCATCCGCGATCGCGTCGCTTCCCAGGAGCGAACCAACGAGATGTCCTCCAACATCAAAGACGCGGTATCCGCACAGATCAACCGCGACGCCGATTCTGCCCAGAGCCTCTAGACGTGGGTAACGACGTGTTCGCTCGCGCTCTCGATGACGAGCTGCGCGAAGAAGAGCTCAAGACTTTGAAGGCAAGGCGCCGGCTTTACGTCGGCGTCTTCGTCATTGTGTTCTTCGTTCTCATCTACCTTGCCGGTCAGGTTCTCAACGTGCTGGCTACCCCGGTTGCCATCATGGTGTGGACGACCATCATCGTCTTTTGCCTTCGCGGCCCTGTGAACTACCTCGAGGAACGGGGCGTCAATCGCCTTATCGGCACGACGTTGGCCTTCATCCTCATGTTCGGCGTCCTTGCGGCCATGGGCTGGATGCTCTTCTCGCCGGTGTTCGGCCTCGGCGGGCAGTTCGTCGCGCTGTTCGATCGCGTTCCCGACCAGATCGCCGCCATCACGGCATGGTGGAACCAGCTCTACGGTCAGTATTCCTACCTTCTTCAAGACCCCAACATCGACAAGTGGATCAACGATGCGCTGACGTCGGTCGGCAAATGGTTCTCGACCCTCGCGGCGTCGAGCGCCGAAGGCATCGTCTTCGTCGGCTCGGGCGTGGCCACGTCGGCTATGGTGATCGGCTTTTCCTTCGTCGTCGCCTTCTGGATGCTCATGGAGCTGCCCGCGCTCGGTCGCGAGGTGAAACGCCTCTTCGGTCCGCGCTTCCGCGAAGACCTCGACCTGATCTACTTCACCGGCACGCGCGTCATGGGCGGCTACATCAAGGGGACCATCTTCCAATGCGTCGTCATCGGCGTCGGCTGCGGCATCGGTTTCGCGTTCATGGGTATTCCAAGCGCGGCGGCGCTCGGCGTCATCACCGGTCTGCTCAACATCATCCCCGTCATCGGCCCGTGGCTCGGCGGCGGGTTGGCGGCGATCGTGGGCGTCTTCGTTTCCCCGCTTGTCGCCCTCATCGCGCTGATCTACACGATCGTTGTGCAGCAGGTCGTCTACACCTTCGTCTCCCCGAAGATCATGGGAAATTCCGTCGATATCCACCCTGCGCTCGTCATCCTCGCCTTGATGATCGGCTCTGCTCTGGGATTCGCGATGAGCGGCATGGTGGGCAGCATCGTCGGCATGCTCGCCTCGATTCCCGCCGTCGCGTTCATCAAATCGCTGTTCGTCTACTACTTCGAGAAGTCGACGGGGCGCGTTATCGTTGCGCCTGACGGCGTGGTTTTCAAGGGCAATCCTGCTGGATCGGAAGTCAATCCCGTGGCCGATGCCACCGGTGAATTTTCCGTTCCCGATCTAGCGGCCTTTGAATCGAAGCACGGCAAATCCTGATACCATATATTTTTGCGCACTTTAGAGAACCGCTTTCGTTGAAGAGGAAACGTATATGAAATACATGACAACCGCTGAAATTCGTGAGAAGTACCTTTCGTTCTTCGAGGAAAAGGGCTGCAAGCGCATGCCCTCGTCGTCTTTGATCCCCGATGATCCCTCTCTGCTTCTGACGAGCGCGGGCATGGTCCAGTTCAAGCCCTACTTCCTTCACGTCAAGGAGCTTGATCCGGCCTACATCGGAACCACGACGGTTCAGAAGTGCGTTCGCACCAACGACATCGACATCATCGGCACCACGGGCCGCCACTTGAGCTTCTTCGAGATGCTCGGCAACTTCAGCTTCGGCAAGTACTTCAAGAAGGAGATGTGCGCCTGGGCTTATGAGTTCTCCACCGAGGTGCTCGAGCTTCCTGCAGAGCGCCTCTACTTCACCGTCTTCGAAGACGACGACGAGACGATCGAGATCTGGAAGGAGATCGGCGTTCCCGAGGATCACATCTCCCGTCTGGGCGAAGACGACAACTTCTGGCGTGCCGGCCCGACCGGCCCGTGCGGCCCGTGCTCTGAAATCTACTTCGATCAGGGTCCCGAGGTTGGTTGCGGTAGCCCCGACTGCAAGCCGGGGTGCGACTGCGATCGCTTCCTCGAGTTCTGGAACTGCGTCTTCACTCAGTTCGACGGCCAGGAGGACGGCACCCTTGCCCCGCTCAAGACGAAGAACATCGATACCGGCATGGGTCTCGAGCGCATCGCCGCGATCATGCAGGGCGTCGACAACAACTACGACACCGACGTCCTGAGGGGTCTCGTCGCGGTGGGTGAAGGCCTCTCGGGCAAGGAATACAAGAAGGACGAGGCCACCGATCTCGCTCTGCGCATCATGGCCGACCACAGCCGCGCCGTGACGTTCATGATCGCCGACGGCATCTTGCCGGGCAACGAAGGCCGCGGCTACGTTCTGCGCCGCCTGCTTCGTCGCGCCGTCATGAAGGGGCACTCCATCGGCATCGAAGGGGCGTTCCTCGCTCACTTCATCGACAAGATCATCGAGCTGATGGGCCCGGTGTACCCCGAAATCGTCGAGAACGAGGGGCTTATCAAGCGCGTCGTCCTTTCCGAGGAGGAGCGCTTCGGTGCGACCCTGAAGCAGGGACAGGCGTATCTCGAGGATGCGCTTGCCGAACTTGCGGGCACCGTCCTTCCCGGCCATACCGCCTTCACCCTTCACGACACCTATGGGTTCCCTGTCGAGATTACCGAGGAGATCTGCGCCGAGCGCGGCATCACGGTCGATCGCGAGGAATTCGACGCATGCATGGAGCAGCAGCGTGAACGTGCCCGTGCGGCGACCAAGTCCGATAACGAAGCCGCATGGAGCACCTACGGCAGCGTCTACGCCGATCTTCTGAAGGAAGTCGGTCATAGCGCATTCGTCGGCTACGAGGACCTCACGTCTTCCGCGCAGGTCAAGGCGCTCGTGAAAGACGGCGCTCGCGTCGATTCCTTGGCTGTGGGCGAGTCGGGCGAGGCCATCTTCGACGTCACCCCGTTCTACGCTGAAATGGGTGGCCAGGTCGGCGATGCCGGCACGATCGAAGGCGAGGGCCTTTCTGCCCAGGTCTCTGATACCCAGGCTCCTGAAAAGGGCATCATCGTCCATTCCGTCACGGTTGAGCAGGGTGCGCTCTCGGTGGGCGACGACGTTACGCTTCATGTCGACGAGTCCCGTCGCGCGCGCATCGCCCGCAACCACACCGCGACTCATCTGCTTCACGCATCCTTGCGCGCGGTCCTCGGCGACCATGTCAAGCAGGCGGGCAGCTACGTCGGTCCCGATCGCCTTCGTTTCGACTTCACTCACTTCGAGGGCGTTACCCCCGAGCAGCTTTCCGAAGTCGAGCGCGTCGCCAACGATGCCGTCATGAAGGGCATCGTGCTCAACGTCTTCGAAACTTCTCTTGACCAAGCGCGCGAGGCGGGCGTCACGGCGCTGTTCGGCGAGAAGTATGGCGATCGCGTGCGCGTCGTCGAGGCGGGCGACTTCTCGCAGGAGCTCTGCGGTGGCTGCCACGTTTCCAACACCTCTGAAATCGGCCTCATCAAGCTCGTTTCCGAAAGCAGCGTCGGCGCGAATCTTCGTCGAATCGAGGCCGTTACGTCCTTCGAGGCGTTGAACTACCTCGACGCCTTCGAGGCGCAGGTCAAGGATCTCTCCCGCGTTCTGCGCGTGCCTACCGCCGATGTGGTTTCCCGCGTCGAGGCCCTTCTGGCGCAGGTCAAGGAGCTTCAGGCGAAGGAAAAGGCTGCAGCGAGCGCTTCTGCCGCAGGCGACCTTCCCGCCGACCTCGGTGAATTCACCGTCGATGCGGGCTATCCGGTCTTCGTCTTCCGCAAGGACGGTCTCGATGCGGGCGGCATGCGCAACTTCTGGGACATCGTCCGTTCCCGCATCGGCGAGGACGGCGCCTGCGTTTTGGCATCCGACAACGGCGGCACGCCCATCCTTCTTGCGGCCGGCGGCGACAACGCCGTGGCTGCGGGCTTCAACGCCGGTGCCGTCATCAAGCAGATCGCCCGCGAAATCAAGGGCGGCGGCGGCGGAAAGCCTTCGATGGCCCAGGCCGGCGGCAAGGACGTTTCCGGTCTCGATGCGGCGCTTGCGGCTGCTCGCGAGCTTTTGACGAAGTAGCGAAGGGCTTTTCGCATGCGCATCATGGCACTCGATATCGGTGAAGTCCGTTGCGGCATCGCCATCAGCGACCCCCGCGAGTCTATAGCGACGCCTGTTTGCGTCCTTCCCACAGCGGAAGTCCGTTCCCAGGCTGCGTCGTTTCGACGCGTGCTGGAAGATTGGGAGCCCGAGCTCATCGTTTCGGGGCTTCCTCTTTCCATGGATGGCAAGCGTGGTAAGCAGGCGGATACGATCCGCGCGATCGCGCAGGAGATTTCCGCTCGAACCGGTTTACCGCTCGAGTTCTCCGACGAGCGTTTGAGCTCGTCGGAGGCCAAGCGCGCCATGCGCGCCCAGGGCATGTCGGAGCGGGAGATGCGCGGTAAGGTCGACATGATCGCCGCGTCCCTGTTCTTGCAGTCGTGGCTCGACGCCCGTAAGTAACCTATCGGAAAGGTTGATGGGATGAATCCTCGCAAGGTCACGTATTCGCGCCGTTCCACCCACGCCGCCCGCGCGGCCCATGCACGGGGAGAGCGCGAATTCAAGACATACGACACCTCCGCCATCCGACCCAAGCGCTCGCGTAAGCCCTTCATCATCGCGGGCGCCGTTGCCGCCTTCGTCGTCGTGGTCGCGATCGTCCTCTTCGCCCTGAAGGGCTGCTCTTCGCCGGCCAACGAGAATATGGTCGCCGACGGCCAAGAGGTGACCGTTGAGATCGTCGAAGGCTCAACGGTGCCTGACATCGCGCAAACGCTTTTCGATGCGGGATTGGTGTATCGTACGAGCGATTTCGTCTCCGCCGTCAAGGCGCGCGGGGCCGATTCCCAGCTTCAGACCGGCGTGTATCAGCTGCAGGGCGGCATGAGCGACGACGATCTCATCGACGCCCTCGTCTCAGGTCCTTCGTCGACTCTGGCCGTCACGGAGGGCATGAAGCTCGACGACATCGCCGCTGCCGTCGAGAAAGCCTACGGCGGCAGCATCTCGGCATCCGAATTCAAGAAGGCGGCCTCCGATGCCTCGGTCTATGCGGATTCGTACAGCTTCCTCGAGGAAGTCGACGACGCCTCGCTCGAGGGCTTCCTCTTCCCGAAGACCTACGATCTGCTCGTTTCCCCGAAAGCCTCCGACGTCGTTCGCCAGATGCTCGACCAATACGCCCAGGAAACTTCCTCTCTCGACTACTCCTACGCCAAGAAGCAGGGTCTTTCCCCTTATGAAGTCCTGATCCTGGCTTCCATCGTCGAGAAAGAGGGAACGGCCGATACCTACAGCAAGGTCGCGGCGGTCTTCTACAACCGTCTTTCCAACCAGGGCGATCCTTCCTACGGCACCCTCGGCAGCGATGCGACGACCGCCTACGAGGTGGGGGACAACCTCGATTCCTACGATTGGACGACCAAGAGCCCCTACAACACGCGCGTGACCAAGGGTCTGCCGCCGACGCCGATCTGCAGCCCGAGCCTTGCCACGATCCAAGCCGTCTGCTCCCCTGAGCAGAATTTCTCCGATTACTACTTCTTCTCCTTCTGGCCCAATGACCAGGGCGGCGTCGACTACTTCTTCGACAAGACCTACGACGACCACCAGAAGACCATCGCCGAGCATTCGTAGGTGTCGCACCCCGAGGTGAGCCATGTCGCTTTTACAGCCTGATCGTTATTTTTCGCGGGTGAGCGCTATCAGCGCGAACTTCGATGTTAGCCGTAAGGGTTACCGTTTCGTCTTCCTCGACGTCGACAACACGGTGAAGCGGCGCGATACCCATGATGTCCCTCCCGATGTTCACTCGTGGATCGCGGATCTCAAGGAACGGGGGATAGGCGTTTGCCTCGTTTCGAACAATTGGCATAAAGGTGTCCATGAAACCGCCCGTGATCTCGACGTTCCCATAGCCGCGAAGGCGCTCAAGCCCCTTCCGATAGGTTTTCTGCGCGCTTGTCGTGAGCTCGGTGCTAAGCCGCACGAGGTTTTGATGATCGGCGACCAGATCGGCACCGACATCCTTGGCGCCCACCTCCTTGGCATGGGGGCGTATCTGGTGTGCCCGCTTTGCGAAGTGGACATCCTCTCCTCGCGCATCGCCCATTCATTCGAGCGCCTGTTCATTTCCGATCTCGAGCCTGAAGGGGTGGAAGCATGCGACGCCTCACGTTCATAGCGACTCCTTCCTCTCGATCCGCGGCGCAGACGTTTCGCCGCGCTTTCATGGACAAGACGGCGACATGGAGCGTGTCGATAGGGGAATGCTCGACCGTAGCCGAAGCGCAGCGTGCTTGCTCGGATGCCGATCACGCCTACGTCGTGGCGGCGCCGTTTCGTTCCATCTTGGCCGGTGAAGCAGCCATGCTCGGCTCCTCGGTTCGCTTGACGCAGGGCGCCGACATCATGTTCCGCGGCGCCTCCCAGCGTCTCTGCGTCTCGCAGGTGGCGCGCGCGGCCATCGATGCGATGGAGCAGATCTATCTGCCTGTCTTCGGGGCGCATGTCGTTGTGCTCGGGTCCGGCTCAGCCGCGCTCGATTTCGCCTACGAGTTTTCGCGCGCTGGGGTCGACGAGGTCGTCATCCTCGACGACGACAAGGAGCGCGCCCGCAGCAACGTCGAGGCGTTTCTCGACGCCTACGATCGCGACAAGACGCGCATCATCGACACCGAGGCCTCGCGCGAAGGGCACCTTTCGGCGCTTCGCGCTTACGAGCACACCTCGTATCTTTTCGGCTCGTATTCCTCGCGTTCGCGCATCACCTCTGCCGATGTGGTCATCGACGCTTCGTTCGGCCGCGCCCCGTCCTTCGCTGCCGACGTCTTTCGCGAAGCTCAGATCGTGTGCGACCCCTGGGGCGTGTCGGAGTCGTTTCAATGCGCCGAAGAAGTCGGTTTCGACGTGCTTTCGAGCGAGGAGGTTATGAGGTGCTGGGGTGCGCAAGCCGCTGATCTGCTCACTGATCTCGTTCGTGCTGATTTGTAACATGATCGGCTTCATTTGATAGAATCTTTGCATCTTTTATTCGTCAAATGAGGGTTTAGGGAATCATGGATTACATAACAGCAGGTGAAAGCCACGGTCCGGTACTGACGACCATCGTGTCGGGGGTGCCTGCTGGCTTGACAATTTCCGAGAAGAGCATCAACTCCGATCTGGCTCGCCGCCAAAGCGGCTACGGTCGCGGTGGACGTCAGGCGATCGAGAAGGACACGGTTCAGATCACCTCGGGCGTTCGCTTCGGGGTCACCATGGGTTCCCCCATCACCCTTTCCGTTCCCAATCGCGACTGGAAGAACTGGCAGGGTCGCATGGACGTCTTCGGGGAGGCGCCGGCCGATCTCGTTCGTGAAGTCACGCCTCGTCCCGGCCACGCTGATCTGCTTGGCGTCCTCAAGAACGATCAGGACGACTGTCGCAACATCCTCGAGCGCTCGAGCGCCCGTGAAACCACGATGCGCGTGGCCGCAGCGGGGATCGCCCGCGAATTTTTGGCTGAGCTTGGCGTCGAGATCCATTCCTATGTCGTTTCCATCGGCGATGTTTCCATGGAAGAAGACGATCCCATGGCCCTTGCCGGAACCTATCGCCCGCTCGATATCGAGATGAGCGAGGTTCGCTGCCCCGATGAAGCCGCCTCCGAGGCGATGATGGACGCCATCGACCGCGCGAAAGAGGCGGGGGATACCCTTGGTGGCACTTTCCGAGTCGTCGTCACCGGTCTTCTGCCTACTCTTGGCGGATACGAAACGCCGACGGATCGCCTTACGTCGAAGCTCGGCGGCGCCCTGTTCTCCATTCCTGCCATCAAAGGGGTCGAGTTCGGTCTGGGTTTCGAGGCGACGCGTCGTCCCGGCAGCCGCGTTCACGACGAGATCCTTCTCGACGAAAAGCGCGGCTTCGTTCGCGCATCCAACAACGCCGGCGGGCTCGAAGGCGGCATGACCACGGGCATGCCGCTGGTGGTTACCGTCGGCATGAAGCCCATCGCGACGCTTACCACGCCGCTCGAGACGGTCAACCTCGATACCCTCGAAGTGGCCAAGGCGTCGAAGGAACGAAGCGATACGTGCGCCGTTCCCGCCGCCGCGGTGGTCGCTGAATCGGAAGTCGCCCTCGTCATCGCCGACGCGTACCTGCGCAAATTCGGATCCGACAACATGACCGATATCAAACAGAACATCGCTTCGTTCAAGGAGCGCATCAAGACCATGTCGCGCTAAGCGATTCGAAAGGAAGGGAATCCCATTCATGTCCGGCTCTCAACGTCCCCAAAGCATCTACACCTTGACCAAGCCCGTATTCTTCATCGGTTTCATGGGGGCCGGTAAAACGTGCGTTTCCCAGCAGATCGCCGTCACCTGCGGCGTCGCATCCATCGACGCAGACGAATACCTCGAGCTTCGCGAGGACCGCATCATCGCCGATATCTTCGCCGAAGACGGCGAAGAGGCGTTCCGCGACATCGAGACCGACGTCCTGCGCGACCTTGCCCGTCGCTCTCCTCGTCTCATCGGTTGCGGTGGCGGCGTCGTCACGAAGCGCCCTGAAAACGCGGACATCATGCGCGAGTCCGGCTTCGTCGTCTACCTGCAGGTTACGGCCGATGGTGCCGCCGAGCGCATCCCGAACACCGAATCGCGCCCGATGTTCAAGAACATCGAGACGGCGCGCAAGACGATCGTCGAGCGCATGCCTCAGTACGAAGCCGCCGCCGACGTTTCCGTCGACACCGAGGGCCGCACCATCCGCGAGGTGGCCGATGAGGTGGTCGAGCGCCTGCTCGAAGCGGGCGCTCTCGTGAAGAACGACTAGGGGCGGATGCTCGTGACGCGCATCATCGTCGATATCCCCGACACCCCCTCCTACGACGTCAGGGTGGCGCCTGGCGCCTTGCATGACCTCGGGCCCTCGCTTCGCCGCATAGACCGCAATCCTCGTGCGCTCATCGTGACGGATGACTTGGTTGCCCCTCTCTATCTCGCCGACGTCAAGGAATCGCTTGAGCAGGCGTCGTATCGCACTTCGACCATCACGGTCCCCGCGGGCGAGACGGCCAAGTCTCTTTCTTGCGCGGGGGAGATGTGGGACGCGATGGCGCAGTGCGGCCTCGATCGCGATTCGATCGTCGTGGCCCTTGGCGGCGGTGTGGTGGGCGATCTTGCCGGCTTCACCGCCTCTACCTTCATGCGCGGGCTCCGGGTCGTTCAGGTCCCTACCACGCTGCTTTCCATGGTCGATTCGTCGGTCGGCGGGAAGACGGCCATCAATCTCGAGGCGGGGAAGAACCTCGTGGGAACGTTTTGGCAGCCCATCTTCGTGTGCGCCGATACCGATACGCTGAAGACCCTTCCCGAGCGTGAATGGGCCTGTGGATGCGGGGAGATAGCCAAGTCGGCCGTCATCGATTCCCCTGCGTTTTACTCCTGGCTCATCGAGCACGTCGATGACATGGCGGCGCGCGTGCCTAAGGTCGTCGAGGAGGCCGTGTGCCGATGCGTCGCCTTCAAGGCGGGCGTCGTCGCCCGCGACCAGGAGGAAACGAAGGGCGTGCGGGAGTGCCTCAACTACGGTCACACGCTCGCCCACGCCATCGAGGCCGAGGCGGGCTACGGCGTCTACTCGCATGGCCATGCCGTCGCCCAGGGCATGCGCTTCGCGGCGCGGTTGTCCGTCGCGTTGGGCTATGCCGATCTCGCTTTCGCCGTTGAGCAGGATGCGCTTCTCGACGCGCTCGGCCTTTCCGAGCTTCGCTTCGCCGCTGACCCCGAGGCTCTTCTTGCCCACATGAAGGGCGACAAGAAGGTGCGATCGGGCAAGCTGCGTTTCGTGCTTCCCGAGGGACCCGGCGCATGGCGCGTTCAGGTGCTCGACGACGATTTCCTGCTCGAGTACCTTGCCGCTTGGCAGCGTAGCGTGAAGGAAGGCTAGGACCATGGCCCACGTTCCCGCTCGCATCGACAGGATCAGGGCGCGCATGGAAGAGCAATCGCTTGACGTGCTCTACGTTCGCGGCGTGTCGAACATCGCATGGCTTACCGGTTTCGAGCGCGTTTTCGACGCGGAATCCGCCCATGCCGTCGTCATCGCTCCCGGGATATGCGATCTTCACACCGATTCGCGTTATTTCACCGCTTTGGAGGCGGCCTCGGCGAATACCGGCGTCTCCGTCGACATGACCCGCTGCCCGCACAGTGCTTTTCTCGTGTCCCGATTGGCGCCCCTTGATGGTCTTTGCCGCATTCGCATCGGAGTGGAGGATACGCTTGAATTGCGGGAATACCGCGCCCTTGAACGCGCATGCGCCTCGTGCGCGGTCGAGCTTGTCGAGTGCGGCGGCTTCATCGAGGCCCTTCGCGAAGCGAAGGACGACTCCGAGGTTGCCGCCATGCGCGCGGCCCAGCGCATCACCGACGCCGCTTTCGAGCGCATCGTGTCCTTCATGCGCCCGGGGATGACCGAGCGGGAAGTGCAGCTTCGCCTTGACGGCTTCATGTTCGAGCTCGGCGCCGAGGGCCTTGCCTTCGACACCATCGTCGCCGCCGGTTCGCATGCCGCTTCGCCCCACGCGATACCGGGCGAAAGGAAGCTCTGCCCCGGTGACGCCGTCGTCATGGATTTCGGCGCGCGCTTCGCGGGATATTGCTCGGATATGACGCGCACCGTTTTCGTTGGCGAGCCGAGTGCGAAGGCTCGCCGCGCCTGGGAAGTCCTTGTTCGCGCCAACGAGGAATGCGAATCCCTGATCAAAGCCGGCGTCGTCGCCTCGAAGGTTCACGAAAGGGCCGAGCGTATCCTTGAAGAAGGAGGATTCGCCGGCGCGATGGGCCATTCCCTCGGCCATAGCGTCGGGCTCGACATCCACGAGTCGCCGAACCTCTCTCCGTCGAACGACCGGGCGCTTGTCGCGGGCAACGTCGTCACCGTCGAGCCCGGTATCTACCTTCCGGGTGAATTCGGCATGCGCTTAGAGGACTTCGGCGTCGTTACGGATGACGGCTTCGAGGTTTTCACCAAAACATCCCATGAGCTGCTCTCAACCGCGATATAATGAAGCGTCACTGAAGAATCGATTACTTTAACAGAAGGAGAAAACGTGGCAATCTCAACCGCTGATTTCCGTAACGGTATGTGCATCGAATACAACGGCAAGCTCTGCACCATCGTGGAGTTCCAGCACGTCAAGCCGGGCAAGGGCGGTGCGTTCGTCCGCACTAAGCTTCGCGACATCAAGACGGGCCGCGTTGTCGACTACACCTTCAATTCCGGCACGAAGTTCGAGGCTGTGCGCCTTGAAACCAAGAAGATGCAGTTCCTCTACAGCGATGGATCCGACTTCAACTTCATGGACAACACCACCTACGAGCAGCTTTCCATCCCTGCCGAGATCGTCGGCGACGCTGCCCAGTGGCTCAAGGAAAACGACGAGGCTACGCTCATGTACGCCGGCGACGAACTGATCAGCATCGAGCCTCAGATGTTCGTCGAGCTCGAGGTCACCGAGACCGAGCCTGGCTTCAAGGGCGATACCGCGACCAACACCACCAAGCCCGCCACCCTCGAAACCGGCGTCACCATCCAGGTGCCGACCTTCATCGAGATCGGCGACGTGCTTCAGATCGACTCGCGCGACGGCCGTTTCGTTAAGCGCGTCTAGTCTGTGTCGCTTTATCGAGAAGTTCTTTGATGCAGGGGGCGCATACGCGCCCCCTGTCGTATAATCAACTATCTGTTCTTTTGCGCCTGAACGGTAGGCGCTCTTTGACAACGAGGAGGTGCGAAACACTTGGCGAAACTAGAGATCATGGACACCACCATTCGCGATGGTCAGCAAAGCCTGTGGGCTACGCGTATGTCCATCGGGGATATGCTCCCGATCCTGCCCAAGATGGATCGCGTTGGGTATTGGGCCATCGAGGCATGGGGCGGTGCGACGTTCGATACGTGTTTGCGCTTCCTCGATGAGAATCCGTGGGATCGCCTCCGCTCCATCAAGGCGAAGACCCCCAACACCCGTCTTTCCATGCTTTCGCGTGGTCAGAACCTCGTCGGCTACAAGCACTATTCCCGTGAAGTGTGCTCGCGCTTCATCCACGCAGCCCACAAGAACGGCATCGACGTCTTCCGCGTCTTCGACGCCCTGAACGATATCCGCAACGTCGTCGACAACGCGGACGCCATCAAGGAATGCGGAGCCCACTTCGAGGGCGCGATTTCCTACACCATGTCGCCGGTCCACACGCTCGATAGCTTCCTCGAGTACGGTCAGCAGCTCAAAGAGCTCGGCGCCGACTCCATCGCCATCAAGGACATGGCAGGCATGCTCACCCCGTACCGCACCGAACGCATGGTCAAGGCCTTCAACGCCGAAATCGGCCTGCCCATCCACGTTCACTGCCACTACGTCGGCGGCATGGCCCCCGCCAACATCATCAAGGCCGCCGAAGCCGGTGCGGCCATCGCCGACACGGCAAGCGCTCCGTTGGCGTTCGGCAACTCCCATCCGGCCGTCGAGATGATCGTCGCCGCGCTTCAGGAAAGCCGCTACGACACCGGTCTCGATCTCGGCCTGCTCTTCGAGATCTCCGAATACTGGGAAGAGGTGCGCAAGCGCGGCCATTACAAGCGCGGCGTTTCCTCGCTCACGCACATGAAGGTCTATTCCCATCAGGTTCCCGGCGGCATGATGTCCAACCTCACTTCGCAGCTCGAGATCCAGAACGCTCTCGACCGCCTTGACGAGGTCATGGCCGAGATCCCGCGCGTTCGCGCAGAGGTCGGCTATCCGCCCCTCGTCACGCCGCTGTCGCAGATCGTCGGCACCCAGGCCGTCTTCAACGTCCTGACCGGCAAGCGCTGGAGCGTCGTTTCGAAGGAAATGAAGGACTACATCTGCGGCTACTACGGCAAGGCGCCCGGACCCATGAGCCCCGAGATCGTGGCGAAGGTCGTCACCGATCCCAGCCAGATCCTCGATCCTGATGTCGCACCCGGCTCGCTCGTCACCACCACTTTCGACGAGCTTGCCAACGAAATCGGTGATCTGGCCAAGACCGAAGAGGACGTGCTCATGTACGCGCTCTTCCCGAACGAGGCCCGCACCTATCTCAGCAAACACCGCACATCCGAAAGGGTCGACTTTCTTCTGGAAGAGGAGTCGAGCAACAGCAAGGAGGACGATTACGTGGATATCAACCAGATTCGTGAGCTCGTACGCGTAGCCGAGGAAAGCGGCGTCGGCGAGATCGTCGTTGAAGAAGAGGGCGCTCGCATCGCCGTTCGCATGCCTTCCGCCATGGCGGCTGCCGCCGCTCCCGTCGCTGCAGCTGTTCCCGCTGCAACCGCCGAGCCTGTCGAGAAGCCCGCTGCCGCTGCTCCCGCAGCCAACAACCATCCGGCGAGCTGGCACTGCGTGACGGCTCCCATGGTCGGCACCTTCTACGCCGCTCCCGCTCCGGGCGAGCCTCCCTTCGTCAAGGTGGGCGATGAAGTCGCCGCCAACCAGACCCTGTGCATCGTCGAGGCCATGAAGCTCATGAACGAGATCGGCGCCGAGGAGATGGGCACCATCCGCGAGGTCTGCGTCGAGGACGGCACTCCCGTTGAGTTCGGCACCCCGTTGTTCTACCTCGAGCCCCACGTGGCTCACGATGCGATCGGTCCGGAGAGTGCATAGATGTTCGAGAAAGTCCTAGTAGCAAATCGCGGCGAGGTTGCCCTGCGCATCATGCGCGCCTGCAAGGAAATGGGCATCAAGACCGTTGCGGTGTACTCCACTGAGGACGCCGACACGTATCCGGTGCGCTATGCCGACGAGAAGGTCTGCATCGGTCCGGCTCCCGCCAACAAGAGCTACCTGATCATGTCTTCCATCATCGCGGCCGCGGTCAACACGGGCGCACAGGCGATCCATCCCGGATACGGCTTCCTCGCCGAGAATTCCGACTTCGCCCGTGCGTGCGCCGACAACGGCATCGTCTTCATCGGCCCTTCTCCCGACTGCATCGATGCGATGGGCAACAAAGCCGCCGCGCGCGACACCATGAAGCATTGCGGCGTCCCCACCGTTCCCGGTTCCGACGGCGTCGTCGAAACCGTCGAAGAGGCGCGTTCGTTCGCCGAGGCCGTGGGATACCCCGTTCTCGTCAAGGCGTCGGCCGGCGGCGGCGGCAAGGGCATGCGCGAAGTGCATGATCCCGCCGACCTCGAATCGCAGTTCATGGCCGCCAAGAACGAGGCGCAGGCTGCTTTCGGCAACGGCGATGTTTATCTTGAGAAGCTCGTGCTGCGCCCTCGCCACGTCGAGGTCCAGGTCCTTGCCGACAAGCACGGCAACCGCATCTCGCTGTGCGAGCGCGATTGCTCTTTGCAGCGCCGTCATCAGAAGCTGCTCGAGGAAGCGCCTTCGCCGGCGCTCACCGACGAGATCCGTCGAGCCATGGGCGTCGCGGCCGTCAAGGCGGTTCGAGCCACGGGCTACGAGAACGCCGGCACCATCGAGTTCCTCCTCGACCAGGACGGTCGTTTCTACTTCATGGAGATGAACACCCGTGTTCAGGTTGAGCACCCGGTGTCCGAGCAGATCACCGGCACGGATATCATCAAAGAGCAGCTGCGCATAGCCGCCGGCGAGCCTATTTCGTGCATCGATCGCGCGCCGTTCGCGCCCTTCGGCCATGCTATGGAGTTTCGCATCAACGCCGAGGACCCCGAGCATGGTTTCCGCCCGTGCCCCGGCACCATCACGCGCTTCGATCTTCCGGGCGGTCCCGGGGTTCGCGTGGAGTCCTACATCAGCCAGGGAGACCACATCTCCCCGTACTACGATTCCATGGTCGCGAAGCTCATCGTTTGGGGCATCGACCGCGATGAATGCATCGCGCGCGGTAAGCGTGCCCTGTCGGAGTTCTGCATCGAAGGCATCAAAACCACCATTCCCTTCCATCAGGAGGTCTTGGAGAACCAGGCGTTCGTCGATGGCAGGGTCTACACCGATTTCATCGAAACCGAAATGGGGGATGAATAACATGTCCGATATCAACAAGGAAGGTCTGGCGATCGCCCCTGGCGTCGTCGAGACCATCGTCATTCTTGCCGTTCGCGAGGTTCCCGGTGTCGCTTCCGTCGGCGCTGCGCCTTCCGGCATCCGTTCCTTGCTCGCGTTCAACCAGTCCACGCAGGGCGTCGTCATCGTCCCTGAAGCCGATGGCACCTTCGCCGTCGACCTCACCATTCGCGTTCAGTCCGGCCGTTCGCTCAACGCCATCGCCGAGCAGGTTCGCACGGCGGTTTCCGATGCGCTTCTTTCCCAGATCGGGCTCGAGGTTTCGCGCGTCGACATCAACGTCAACGGCATCCAGTTCCAGGATTAGGCGCTGCGCATGGCAAAGAAGAATCGACATCAAGATCGCGTCCTTGCACGCAAGCAGGCCCTCCAGCTGATGTATCAGGGTGAGATCCTCGATAAGGATCCCCAGGTTCTCGTCGAAGAGAAGCAGCTCGTTCCCGAGACCCAGGGTCTCGACGAATACGCTCTTTCGCTTCTTTCGGGCGTCAAGGAGCATGAAGCCGATCTCGACGAGCGCATCGAATCCGCTAGCGACAATTGGACGCTCGACCGTATGCCCATCGTCGACCGTTCGCTGCTTCGCCTTTCCGCTTTCGAGATGGTCTACGCAGAAGATGTTCCCGTCTCCGTCTCCATCAACGAAGCGGTCAACCTCGCCAAGGAATTCGGCGGCGACGATTCCCCTCGCTTCATCAACGGCATCTTGGGGCGCATCGCCACCCAGCTTGAAGGGGAGAGCGCTTAATGGAGCAGGCTTCGAAAACCGCATTCGAAGACCTTAAAGGCCGCCTCGATGAAATCGTGGCGGCCGTTTCGAATGAAGACCTTCCTCTCGACGAGGCTCTTGATCTTTATGAGGAGGCCGTTGATCTTGGCCTTCGGGCTTCTCGTATAATGGAGCAGGGCATCGAGGCCTCGTCGTCTGAAGGCGAAGCATCCTCGCAGCCGTCTGCTGATGCTTGCGAGAACGTCGATGCCGCTGCAGCATCGGCCGAAGCCGGGTCTGCCGAATAACGGCGGGAGGTATCCATCGTGAGCCATCGCATTCTCGATTCAATAGATTCACCCGACAAGCTCAAACTCCTCACCGATGAAGAGCTTTCGATCCTTGCGAATGAAATTCGCGCCGAGATCATCGACGTCACCTCCAAGACCGGCGGTCACGTCGCTTCGAGCCTCGGTGCGGTCGAAACCATTCTCGCGGTACATTCGCTCATCGATTCACCCCATGACCGTTTCCTGTTCGACGTCGGTCACCAGTCGTATGCCCACATGATCATCACCGGTCGGCTCGGCAGGTTCCCGACGCTTCGTCAGTACAAGGGGCTCTCGGGGTTCCCGAAGCCGCATAGCAATCCCCATGACGTGCATCCTTCAGGTCATGCTTCCGACTCCCTTTCGGTTGCCTGCGGTCTTGCCCGTGCGCGCGACCTTGTCGGAGGGGACCAGAAGATCGTCGCGCTGATCGGCGATGCGTCGATCGCCGGCGGCATGGCCTTCGAGGCCCTCAACGACATCGGGCAGGCCCAGACACCGCTCGTCATCATTCTCAACGACAACGAGATGTCCATTTCCCGCAACGTCGGAGCGGTGGCCAAGCACCTTGGATCCATGCGCGTTCGTTCCGATTACCGCTATCACCGCGACACGATGCAGGAATTCATGGAAAGCTCCCTCGGGCCCGCCGGTAAGGCCATGGTCAAGCTCGGGCGCAATGCCAAGGAATCGGTGAAGCAGTTCGTCGTTCCCGACACCATGCTTTTCGAGCAGTTCGGCATCGTCTGCACCCCGCCGGTCGATGGACACGACATCCCGGCTCTGAAATTCACCATCAAGTGCGCCCTTGAGGCTGAAGCGCCCGTGCTCGTTCACGTCGTCACCAAGAAGGGCGCGGGCTTCAAGCCGGCAGAGGAGGATCCTTCGCGCTTCCACGGCATCGGCCCCTATGATCCCATCACCGGCGAAACCATCAAGAAGCCGTCTTCCGCCCTCACGTATACGCAGGCTTTCACGCGTGCGTTCGAGCGCGAGGCGCAAGCCGATGAATCCTTGTGCGCCATATCGGCTGCGATGGTCGACGGCACGGGACTGCGCTCCTTCGCCGATAACCACCCCGATCGCTGTTTCGACGTGGGCATTGCCGAAGGGCATGCCGTCGGCATGGCAAGCGGCCTGGCGCTCGGTGGTCGAAAGCCGCTTGTCGCCCTTTACTCGACGTTTTTACAGCGAGCCATCGACCAGGTGATCATCGACATCGCCCTCGAGAAACTCGACGTCGTCTTCGCCATAGATCGCGCGGGCCTCGTCGGCGACGACGGCCCCACCCACCACGGCATGTTCGATATGGCGTTGCTGCGCTGCATTCCCAATATGCGCATTCTGGCCCCCTCGAATGAGGCGGAGCTTGCCCATGCGCTTCATACCGCCTTGAGGATCGAAGGTCCCGTTGCGCTGCGCTACCCCCGCGGTGAAGCCGCAGGCGTGCCGTTCCCCGATGATTTCCTCATGATGAGGCCGGGATGTTCCCGTCTCGTCCGGGAAGGGGAGGATGCGGCCATCCTCGCGTTCGGCCGCATGGTCTCCTACGCTCTCGCCGCCGCCGAGCAATTGGAGCGCGAGGGAATCTCCGTGCGCGTCGTCGACATGAGGTGGGTCAAGCCCCTCGATGTGCAGGCCATTGCAGAGGCGGCCAAGACCAAGGCGGTGGTTACGGTCGAGGACGGCGTGGCGACGGGCGGTGCCGGCGAAGGAGTGGCCGAGGTTCTGGCTCTCCAAGGTTCCCAGGTGCCCCTGGCGGTGCTCGGTTTGCCCGACGATTTCGTCGCCCAAGGCAAAGTCGACCAGCTTTTCTCGGATATCGGCGTCGATGCCGAGGGCATTGCCGCAACCCTCAAATCGCTTTTGGCGGGTTAACGGTTTCCGGGCTAAGCCGTCTTTTCCAAGCGTCCTGCGTTCATGCAGGGCGCTTTTTTTCGTTACCGAACTGTTTTGTTTCGCTTCCGTGGCAACAATGATTCCCTTCTATTTCAAGCCCCTTTCGACGTAGTAAACACTCCCTCTGCCGTCGAAAGAGGGCTGCCATCTGGGACAAGATGGGTGTTGTCGTAATGGAACGAAAAAAAGGAGGTAACGATATGTACGACACCGGAGCGACTGCTTTCATGCTCGTCAGTGCGATGCTGGTCTTTCTCATGACGCCTGGTGTTGCGTTCTTTTACGGGGGTTTGGCCCGACGGAAGAACGTCATCAACACCATGTTCATGTCCCTAGCCGCGGTCGGCGTTGTCGGGATCATCTGGATCATTGCCGGATGGTCGATCGCTTACGGAGGCGATGGTTCCAATCCCTTCGTAGGGGGTCTTGATCAGCTGGGATGCCTTTCGGCACTCGGTGACATGCTGACCGAGGCGGAGAATCCGGGCGATGCGACGTATCCCTCGATCATCAACATCGCATTCCAGATGGCCTTCGCCATGATCACCGTCGGCATTATCGGCGGATCGGTGGCAGGACGCATGAAGTTCGGTCCGTTCTTGGCCTTCATCACCCTGTGGGTCGTGTTGGTCTACGCTCCTCTCGCCCATATGGTCTGGGGCGGAGAAGGCAGCTTCATCGGCGACATGATCGGCGCGCTCGACTTCGCCGGTGGTGACGTTGTCCACATCAGTTCCGGTTTGACGGGCCTGGTCTTGTGCCTGCTGATCGGTAAACGTCGCGGCTTCGGCGCTGTGGCTCACCGTCCCCACAACGTGCCGTCCGTCGTTCTCGGCGCAACGCTTCTTTGGTTCGGATGGTTCGGCTTCAACGGAGGCTCCGCCTTCACCGCCGACGGCATCGCTGGTCTTGCGGTTCTCAACACCGTGGTCGCCTCTGGCGCAGCGATGGTTTCCTGGATGATCGTCGAGACCATCAAGACCGGCAAGCCGACCCTCGTCGGCGCTGCGACCGGCCTCGTCGCGGGATTGGTCGTCATCACCCCGGCAGCTGGCTTCGTCGAGCCGTGGGCAGCCATCGTGATGGGCCTGATCGTATCCCCGATCTGCTACTTCGCGATCTCTTTCCTGAAGGCCAAGATCGGCTACGACGATGCTCTTGACGCCTTCGGATGCCATGCGGTCGGCGGCGTCGTCGGCGGCATCCTCACCGGTATCTTCTGCGTGCCGGAGCTTTCCTGGACCGATTTCGGTGGCTTGCTGTACACGGGTGATCCGTCCCTGCTCGCCTCCCAGCTCATCGGCATCGGCGTCACCGTGGCGTTCGTGGTCATCGGTTCCCTCATCATCGGCCTCATCGTCAAGGTGATCGCGAAGGGTACCCTGCGCGTCAGCAAGGCCGAGGAAGCCTGCGGCATGGATATGGCCGCCCACAGCGAATCCGCTTATCCCGCCTTTGTCGGTTTGGACTAGAAAGGGGAGTGCGAAATGAAACGTATCTCTGCAGTGGTTCGACCCGAAAAGCTCGAACCCTTGAAGGAAGCCTTGTTCGAGAAGAACGTTCGCGGCATGACGATCTACCAGGTTCACGGTTGCGGCAATCAGCACGGTTGGAAGGAGTACTTCCGCGGTAGCGAGATCTTCCTGAACATGATCCCGAAGGTCAAGTTCGAGATCGTCGTCGACGATAGTCAGGTCGAGGAACTCGTTGAGCTGATCTGCTCGGTCGCACGCACCGGAGAGGTCGGCGATGGCAAGATCTTCGTTTCCGATATCGAACGCGTCATTCGCGTCCGTACGGGTGAAGAGGGCGACGCCGCGGTGTGATCCTCCTTGAGATGATATTCAACACACGCCGTACCGTTCGTCGATAAATGAAAGGCCCTGGATGACTCCAGGGCCTTTCGTGCGAAACGTGATTATGAAGTGTGATATGGGATGACGCTAATGTGCGAAGCAAAATACGCTATGATTCAGAGTCGAATAAAACCACTACAGATGAAAGGATTGCAGGATGACTCGCAAAATCGCAATTTTCGACACCACCTTGCGCGATGGTGAGCAGTCGCCGGGCGCTTCTATGAATTCCGAGGAGAAACTCGTTATCACGCGCCAGCTGCTACGCCTCAACGTCGATGTGATCGAAGCGGGTTTCCCTGTGTCCTCGCCGGGTGACTTCAAGTCCGTCCAGTCCATCGCCGCCGAGGTAGGGGACCGCGCCGTCGTCTGCGCGCTCACCCGCGCGGTCGAGAAGGACATCGATTCCGCCGCCCGCGCTCTGGCCGACTGCGCCCGTCCGCGCATCCATACCGGCATCGGCGTTTCCCACAGCCATATCTACGACAAGCTCCGCACCACGCCCGAGAAGATCCTCGAGCGCGCCGTCGCAGCCGTCAAGTACGCCAAGAAGTACGTTGAAGACGTCGAGTTCTACGCTGAGGACGCGGGTCGTTCCGACTACGAGTTCCTCGCCAAGGTCTGCCAGGCCGTCATCGAGGCCGGCGCCACGGTCGTCAACATCCCCGACACCACCGGCTACTCCTTGCCCGACGAGTTCGGCCGCCGCATCGCGTTCTTGCGCGAGAACGTCGACAACTTCGACAAGGCGACCTTCTCCGTCCACTGCCACAACGACCTCGGTATGGCCACGGCCCTTTCGCTGGCCGGCGTGGCGAACGGCGCAACGCAGATCGAGTGCACCATCAACGGCCTCGGCGAGCGTGCCGGCAACACGGCAATGGAAGAAGTCGTCATGGCTATGAAGATGCACGGCGACGAGCTTGACGCCCACACCGACGTCAACACCCGCGAATTCGTCCGCGCATCTCGTCTCGTTTCCTCCATCACCGGTTTCGTCGTTCAGCCCAACAAGGCCATCGTCGGCGCGAACGCCTTCGCTCATTCCTCCGGTATTCACCAGGATGGCGTCATCAAGGCGCGCGACACCTACGAGATCATCGACCCCACCGAGGTCGGTGCCGGCCAGAGCTCCATCGTTCTGTCTGCCCGTTCCGGTCGTGCGGCGCTTCGCCATCGTCTCGAGGCCCTCGGTTACCACATCGAAGGTCAGGCCTTCGAGGATCTGCACACCGCCTTCCTCGATTTGGCCGACAAGAAGAAGGAAGTCTACGACGAGGACCTCGAGTCCCTCGTGGGCGAGCATGATCGCAACCGCACCGCTCGCTACACGCTGAAGTCCGTCCAGATTTCCTGCGGCCAGCCCCTCATCCCGACGGCAACCGTCACCCTGTGCGACAAGGACGAGCACGAGTTCACCGCTTGCTCCACCGGCACCGGTCCGGTCGATGCCCTTTACAAGGCGGTCAACCAGATCGTCGACATCGACAACGAGCTTTCCGAGTTCTCGGTTCAGAGCGTCACGCGCGGCATCGACGCGCTTGGCGAGGTCACGATTCGCGTGACGGCCGCCGATGGTCAGGTCTTCACCGGTCGCGGCGCCGACGGCGATATCATCGTCTCCTCCGCGAAGGCGTACCTCAACGCGCTCAACCGCCTCATCGCAAACAACGAGGAAAAGGCAAAGTAAAGCGTGTACTGCCTCGATTGCGGAACAAAGATCGAAGACGGCAAGCCGCGGTGTCCCCACTGCGGCTTGCCCGTTGCTGAAATGAAGCAGCGCCTGGCTGAAGCCGAGGAGAAGATCGCCTATACCGATGCGGTTTCCCCCACGGTTACCGGCAAACTGCCTTTGGTCAAAGACCGCACGTACGTCGATGGTCAGGGCAACCCCCTCGACCCGTCCGACGAGGTCGACGTCGAGCGCTTCCGTCCCCACAAGGATGACCTGACGGCCATCCCGTCCATTGGGGACTCCGATCCATTCGTCACCATGCCGATGCAGCGCATCGTCTCGGACTCGGGCGAAGTCGTCGCCGACGTCGACCATAACGCCAAAACGTATCGCCAGGATCCCCCTAAGAAGCCGTTTCCCTGGAAGCCGATCATCGCCGTGTGCTTTGCGGCCGTTATCGTCGCTATCGGCGTTTTCAAAGGACCCGAGCTGTGGGCGCTGCTTCCCTTCGATGATATGATCGCCGAAGACGAGCAGCGCGCCCAGGCCGAGCAGCAGATCGATGAGCAGCGCGCCGCTGAAGCGAATGCTGAGCAGATCGATGATTTCTCTACCGAGCTGAAGCAGGCGTATAAGGGTCTTGCTTCGTCGCGCACCGAGGTCGACGGGGCGGTGGAGGATCTCGAGGGTTACTTCCTCGTGGTCAACCGCGATACGCGCCAAGGACATGCCGATGACTGCAAAGCCCTGATCGACGACCTTACGGCTGAGCGTGCGGACTTGGTCGACCTGGCGAAGGGCGAGGCCGTGTCCGCCGACGCCGAGCTTCAGGGCAAGTGGAAGAAGGTCGATGCGCTCTACGGCTACCTCCTCGATCGTCTTGACGTCATATCCCAGTGCTGGGAAAAGAGCCTGTCCTACGACGACCCGCGCGACCACTCTTCGGAGATCCTTTCGCCGCTTAAGGACGATCTGGAGCAGGGCACGTCCGTTTCCGAGGCGAAATTCGATGCTGCTTACCCTAAAGCCGACCCTTCGTAAGGGCGGTATCCGAGGATTATGCTTGACAGGGTAGGGAAACAGTGATTAGGTCTAGCTTTACACGCATCGATGTGGTATAAGAAATAATGCGTGTGCAAACATGATACTTTCGATGTTCAAGGAAGTGGGCTTTTGTCCGCTTCTTTTGTTTCTACGGGGAATGAAGGAGGGAAAGATGCTTAACGCGAAAGAGCGCAAGCTGTTCGATGCGCTCGAGCCTCACGCCAAGGCTCATGACATGGAGATCGTCACCATCGAGGTCGTCGGCTCCCGCAAGGCTCCCACCATTCGCGTCTACCTCGACTGCGAAGGCGGCATCGGCTTCGATGAGCTGTCGTCTGCGCAGGAATGGGTGAACGAGGTGATGGACGAGCTCGATCCGTTCCCGGGCGCCTACACGCTCGAGGTTTCTTCGCCCGGTATCGACCGGCCCCTTCGGACGCTCGAGCACTTTTCCCGCTTCGCCGGGGAAAAGGCTCAGCTCACCCTCACGCAACCTCATCAAGGACGCGCGAAATGGACGGGAAAGCTCGAAGGCGTCAAGGACGCTGACGTGCTGCTCCTCGTCGATGGCATCGTCGAGGAGATTCCTTACGACTCCATCAAGAAAGCGCATGTAATCGGCACTATTGACTTCAGCGGGTAGGAAGGACGTTATTCAATGGCAACCTCAGAACTGATCGAGGCACTACAGGCCTTGGCCCACGAGCGCAAGATCGACGAGTTCTACCTGATCGAACGACTCGAGGCTTCCTTGGCCAAGAGCTATCAGCATATTCTCGACCTTGAGTACGACGCGCGCGTCATCATCGATCGCAATACCGGTCGCATCTACGTCTACGAGCTCATCCCCGTAGGCGAGCCCGACGAGGAAACGGGCGAGTACACCGAGTTCGAGGAGCGCGACGTCACGCCGTCTGACGTGAGCCGCATCGCCGCCCTCAACGCGAAGAACGTCATCGGCTCTATCGTCCGCGATGCTGGTCGTCAGTCCATCTACGAAGAGTTCTCCAGCCGCGTCGGCGATCTGGTGACGGGCACCGTCCTTCAGGTCACGCCCGACTTCACCATCATTAAGATCCGCGATGGCGTCGAGGCTGAGCTTCCCCATTACGATCAGCGTCGTTACCCCGGCGAGCCCAACGAGCGTCCCCGCAACGAGCATTATCGTCACAACCAGCGCCTGAAGACCCTCATTGTCGACGTGCGCGACCCCAGCTCCGATGCTCCTCGCGGCCGCAACGAGCATCAGCGCCCTTCGATCGTCGTTTCCCGCACCCATCCCGATCTGATCCGTCGCCTGTTCGAGATCGAGGTCCCCGAGATCTACGACGGCCTGGTCGAGATCAAGTCCATCGCCCGCGAGCCCGGTGAGCGTTCCAAGGTCGCCGTCGCTTCCCGCGAGCGCAACCTCGATCCGGTCGGCGCCTGCGTCGGCCCGAAGGGTTCTCGCGTCCGCATGGTCGTCGAGGGCCTGCGCAACGAGCGCGTCGACGTTATCCAGTGGGATGAGGATCCCGCGGCATACGTTTCCAACGCGCTTTCCCCGGCTCGCGTCACCCGCGTCGAGATCGACGAGGAAAAGAACTACGCTACCGTGATCGTTCCCGACGATCAACTTTCCCTGGCTATCGGCAAGGAAGGCCAGAACGCGCGTCTTGCCGCTCGCCTCACCGGCTGGCACATCGACATCAAGTCCGCGTCGTTCGCCGTGGAATCCCCGATCCCCGAGCTGTCCCTCATCGAGGAAGAGCCCGAGGATAACGAAGACGGCCTGTGCGCCTACGTCGCCGAAGACGGAATCGCATGCCGCAACCATGCTCGCCCGGGTTATCGCTACTGCGGTATCCACGCCGATCTTGAAGAGGATGGGGAATAAGGGACTCATGGCAGGCACGACGCGACAGAGGACGTGCATCGTTTGCAGGACGAGCGACGCGAAGAACGATCTTCTCCGCGTCGTCCGTACGCCTGAGGGCGCCGTCGAATTCGACGCGACCGGCCGCAAGAACGGCCGCGGCGCCTACGTGTGCAGCGTTGCATGCCTTGAGAAAGCTCTAGCGAGCAAGCGCCTTGACTCGGCGCTCAGAACTTCATTGACCGACTCAGACCGCGAGCGCATTGCATCTCAGCTTCGCAACGCCCTTGCGGACACCGCCGAATAGACGAGGAGACTATATGCCTGGCATGCGAGTACATGAATTGGCTAAAGAATTCGATATGACGAGCAAGGAGTTGCTTGATCGCCTTGCGGAGATGAAGATCCCCGCCAAGAGCCACGCAAGCATCCTGCAGCAGGCCCATGTGGACCAGGTCCGCAACAACCTTGAGCCTGAAATCAAGGAGCGCGCCGGCAAGCTCGAAGACGAAGAGGCGAAGAAGCTCGCCGAGGAAAAGGCCCGCGAGGCACAGCGCAAGGCCGAAGAGGAGAAGGCCCGCCGCGAGGCAGTCGAGAAGGAACGCGAAGCGCGTGAAGCTGAGCGCGCGCGCCGCGAGGCCAAGGCTGCCGAGAAGGCCGAGGAAAAGCCCGAGAAGCGCAAGATCTCCTCTTCTCCGTTCGAGAGCCTCGCATCCCAGATCGAGCGCGAGCGCGAGCGCGTCGCCCGCGAGGCCGCTGAGGCCCGCGAGCGCCAGATCGCTGCTGCCCGCGCCGCTGAGGTAGCCAAGAAGCAGGCCGTCGAGGAGGCCCTTCACAACCGCAACCGCAAGTCTTCGTCCAAGCCCGCTCCCGCGCGCAAGGCCCCCAAGGCCGCGCCGAAGCCCAAGAGCGACTTCTCCTCGTTGCTCGACCAGATCAACAACGAGCGCGAACGCCTTTCGCATCAGAAGGCGGAGGCCGCCCATAAGCAGCAGGCCAACAACGCAAACAACGCCAACAGGGGCGCCAAGGGCAAGAAGAAGCAGCGCAAGGGCTTCGAGCCTTCCGTTCCCGAGCTCGAAAACGCACTCCAGTCCCAGGGCGAGGATCGCTATGCCCAGATGGCCGTCCAGGCCGAGAAGCTTCAGCGCGACAAGGTTCTCGCCGAGGCTCGCGCCGCGGTCGAGGCCGCTACCCACGATGGCCAGGGACGTCGTAAGAAGCGCAAGGAAAAGCGCGAGGCCCAGGCTCGCGAACGTGCCGAGATGGAGGCTTTGGAAAAGGGCCTCGATCCTTCGCTGGTCCTCGACGAATCCGTCGTCGAGATCCCGCAGGGTTCCACCGTCGCCCAGTTCGCCGAGCTCGTCGACGTTTCGCCCAACGAAGTCATCAAGCGCCTCTTCATGCTCGGTCAGGTCCTCACGCTCACCCAGACGATGAGCGATGAGCTTATCGAGCTCATCGCCGACGACCTCAACCGCAAGGTTCGCGTTGTGTCGCCGGAAGAGGAATTCGCCGTCGTCTACCACGATTCCGAAGACGACCTGAAGCCGCGTCCTCCCGTGGTCACCGTCATGGGCCACGTCGACCACGGCAAGACCTCGTTGCTTGACGCCATCCGTCAGACCGGCGTCGCTGCAAGCGAAGCGGGCGGCATCACCCAGCACATCGGTGCATCGGTCGCCAACATCAACGGTCGCCAGATCACCTTCATCGACACGCCCGGCCATGAGGCGTTCACGGCCATGCGCGCCCGCGGTGCCCAGGTCACCGACGTCATCGTGCTCGTCGTCGCGGCTGACGACGGCGTCATGCCGCAGACCATCGAGGCTATCAACCACGCCAAGGCGGCAAACGTCCCGATCGTCGTCGCCGTCAACAAGATCGATAAGCCCGGAGCGACGCCCGACCGCGTTCGCCAGGAGCTGACCGAGCACGGCATCATCCCCGAGGAGTGGGGCGGTCAGAACATGTTCGTCGACGTTTCGGCGAAGAAGCGCCTCCATATCGACGACCTGCTCGAGACCATCCTCCTTCAGGCCGACGTCCTCGAGCTGAAGGCGAACCCCGATGCCCTCGCGTCCGGCTTCGTCATCGAGGCGAACCTCGACAAGGGTCGCGGTCCGGTTGCCACCATCCTGGTCAATCGCGGTACGCTCCATCAGGGCGACGTCGTCGTCGCAGGCACGTCCTACGGCAAGGTTCGCGCGCTTATCAGCCCGCGCGGTGCCCATGTCGACGAGGCGCGTCCTGCCGATCCCGTCGAGATCCTCGGCTTGAACGCCGTCCCGAGCGCCGGCGACGAATTCCGCGTGTTCGAAGACGAGCGCGACGCCCGTCGTCTGGCCGAGGAGCGTTCGCTGCGCGAGCGCCTGGCCAAGCAGGAGAATCGTTCCCACATGAACCTCGACGACCTGTTCTCCCGCATCGAAGAAGGTCAGACCACCGATCTCAACCTCGTCGTCAAGGCCGACGTCGGCGGCTCGATCGAGGCTCTGCGCGATGCCTTCTCAAAGATGGACCAGTCCGAGGTCAAGATCAACATCATCCACTCCGCCGTCGGCGGCATCACCGAAACCGACGTTACGCTGGCTGCGGCTTCCGACGCCATCATCATCGGCTTCAACGTCCGCCCGACCGGCAAGACCCGCGAAGTCGCCGAGCGCGAGAAGGTCGACATCAGGCTCTACCGCGTCATCTATCAGGCGATCGAGGACATCAACGCCGCACGCGTCGGCCTCCTGTCTCCCGATATCGTCGAGAAGGATACCGGTATCGCCGAAGTCCGCGACACCTTCAAGGTGCCCAAGGCCGGCACGATCGCCGGTTGCTACATCACCGAAGGCGAGATCTCCCGTGATGACCAGGTTCGCATCGTCCGCGACGGCACGGTCATCTTCGAGAGCACGATCAGCAGCCTTCGTCGCTTCAAGGACGACGTCAAGACCGTCAAGAGCGGTTACGAATGCGGTATCGGCATCGATGGCTACCAGGACATCAAGGTCGGCGACACCATCGAAGGCTTCCGCACCGTCGAAGTCGAAAGGACCGAGTAACGATGAAGCAGGGTTCTTCCAGCCGCAAAGTGAACGAGCAGTGCAGGGAGGTCATCGCGAGCATCCTCTTGTTCGAGATGACCGACCCTCGCCTCGATATGGTCACCATCACCTCGTGCGAGGTCAGCTTCGATCGCAGCGTGGCGAACGTCTACTACACCACCGAGCCGTCGCGCTACGTGGAAACCGCCGAAGCGTTCCAGTCCGCAGCAGGGCGCATCCGCTCCCTCATGGCGAAGAAGCTCTCGTGGCGCGTTGCCCCGGAGCTGCGCTTCATGCTCGATCCGAGCGTTGACGAGGCGGAGCGCATCGCATCCGCCCTCGCCCGCGACGCAGCCCGCAACGCCGATTCAGCCTCAAAAGGGGAATAAGGGTGCCTACTCCTCAAACGAATAGCACGCTGTCCGAAATCGCCGAGCTCATCATGACGCTCGACGATTTCGTGATATGCGGTCATGTCAATCCAGACGGGGATTGCCTCGGTTCGCAGCTCGCCTTCTACCATGCCCTGCGAAAGCTCGGCAAGCGCGTCACGTGCGTGCTCGCCAAGCCCGATCCCATCGACGTCAACCTGCGTTTCCTTCCCGGGATCGAAAGCATGGTTCCCGCCGCGGAATTCACCGGTCGCGTGGGCTGCTTCCTTTCCGTGGATGTCCCCACGGTCGAGCGCATGGAAACGGCCGGTGCGCTGCATGACGCGGCGGACGTGCGCATCGCGCTCGACCATCACGCATCCGACAAGGCGCTCGCCGAATACGCCTACGTCGATCCCGACAGCCCTTCGGCGAGCATGATCGCGTGGGACGTCGTGGCCCTCCTCGACGCCGTCACGCCCGAAAGCGCGCTGTGCGCCATGACGGGGCTTTTCACCGACACGGGTCGCTTCGCCTATCAGAACACGACCACGGCAGCTTTCCTCGCCGCGGCAGCGATGATGGAAGCCGGCGCCGATCCCGCGCTGATCTGCCGTGAGGTGTTCCAGAACCGCACGCGTGCCTCCCTCGAACTCGAGCGCATCGTTCTCGAGCGTATGCAGGTTGTCCACGATGGCGAGTTCTCGTTCTCGTACCTCAGCCAGGCCGATTTCGACGAGGTCGGTGCCATCAAGGCCGATACGGAGCCGCTGGTGAATCTGCTTCGCTCGGTAAGCGGCGTGCGCGTCGCCCTGATCCTGCGCGAAGTGAACGAAAGCGAGGTCCGCGGAAGCCTTCGCGCGAAGGACGACACCGACGTATCCGTGGTGGCGCGTTCCTACGGCGGCGGCGGACATCGCGCCGCAGCGGGCTTCACGTTCAAGGGGAGCCTTGAGGCGGCACGCATCCAGGTTCCCGCTGCCGTCGAAGCGATGTGCCTTGCGGGCGAAGGGGGACAGATTGGCTAAACGTTCCGATTCCGGCCTGTCCCGCGTCATCGCGGTGAACAAGCCGTTGGGCATGACGTCCCATGATGTGACCAACCGCGTGCGGCGCATCTACGGCGAGCGACGCGTGGGGCATACCGGCACGCTCGATCCGCTGGCCTCGGGCGTGTTGGTGGTGTGCGTCGGCCCCGCTACCCGCCTGGTTCCCTACCTGCAGGGTCACGGAAAGCGTTACCGCATGGGGATCACCTTCGGCATCGGCACCGATACGGACGACGCGGAAGGGCAGATCACCAAGCGCGCGCCCATTCCCTCCGAAGTGTTCCACGAAGACTACGCGAAGGTTCGCATCGCCTCCATGGTGGGCAAGAGCACCCAGATCCCGCCGGTGTATTCCGCCATCAAGGTCAACGGGCGGAAATCCTACGAGGCCGCCCGCAAAGGCTCGATCATCGATCTGGAAGCCCGTCCTTTCGAGATCTACGAGGCTTCCCTTATCTCCGTCGCCGACAAGACGGGCGAAGAGGGGGAGGAGCTCGTCGAATGGGTGGTCGAGATGAGCGTCTCGCCGGGCACGTACATGCGCTCGATCGCGCGTGATCTCGGTCGAGACCTTTCGACGTGCGCCTACGTCAGCTCGCTCGAGCGCGTGCGAAACGGCGTGATCGACGTTTCGCAATGCGCCACCCTCGATGAGCTCGAGGCGGACCCCGATTGCGCCACGATCGATCCGCTCTGCGCCCTTGGGCTGCGTTATGCGTTCGTGCGCGAGGATGCTCAGCTCGTCGAATGCGGCTCTCCGTTGCCCGCCGACTCGATCGCGCTCAACGAGCCCGTCAAAAACGACATCTACGACGACGTGTGCTGCACGTCGAGCGTGTTCCCTTCCGCAGAGCCGCCCTATGACGGCGAAGTGGTCGCCCTCATCGTCGACGGGAAGGTGAAGGCATTGTATGAATACCGGCAGTCAACGCATCGCTTTGCTGCTCGATGCGTCTTCTTCAGAGGAGTAGAACGTGGCACAGCTCTATAAGGTCGACGATTCCTTCGATCATGCGGTTTTCGAGAACTCATCGTGCGCCTTCGGCGTGTTCGACGGCGTCCATCGAGGGCACCGTTACCTGCTCGAGTGCGCAATGGAGACGGCCGCTGCGTGCGGCGGTCAGTCCATCGCGCTCACGTTCGACATCGACCCCGACGAGATCTTCCATCCCGAACGCTTGCGCAAGCTTTTGAGCAACGAGCGTCGTATCGAGATGCTCATGAACAGCGGCGTCGATGCGGTCGTCGTCCTTCCGTTCACGCGTGAATTCGCCTCGCTTTCCCCGGTCGATTTCCTGGAGAAAACCTTCAACGGCCATGCGCCTGCGCATCTCCATATCGGCCTCGATTTCCACTTCGGCGCTCGTGCCGCCGGGTCCGTGGCCGACCTGGGCTCGTGGGGCGCGGTTTCGGGCACTCACATCGACGCGCATAACCTGAAGAGCGAAGATGGCGCGCCCATCACGGCGACGCGCATTCGCCTGCTTCTTGCCGAGCACGACCTCGATGAGGCGGAGAAGCTTCTGGGCAGGCGTTTCTCCATCGTCGAGAAGGTCGTGCACGGGCGCGGTGAAGGGGCCGATATGGGCTTCAGCACCGCGAACCTCGTCGTCGAGCCTAATCGTCGTGTGCTTGGCGAAGGCGTCTACGCGGCCTACGCCATCGTCGACGGCGTCCGTTACCGCGCGGCCGTCTCCATGGGCATCTCCCCGGTGTTCGCCGATGAAACCGAATCCACGTGCGAAGTCCATATCCTCGATTTCGCGAGCGACATCTACGGCGAGTTCATCGAGGTCGAGTTCGTCGAGTTCCTGCGTCCCATGATCAAATTCGACTCCACCGAAGAGCTCATTCGCACGGTGATGGGCAACATCGAGTACTGCCGCAAGCTTCCGCTGTAGCGGCTCGCCTGCTCCCGTTATCGGCGGCGTTTTGTCGCTTGGCCATATCCGCAGAGCACGTAGAAGGAGTGCAACGATCTTTTCCGACGAGGACATACGCAAGGTCCGCGAGGCCAACGACCTGGTCGAGCTGTTCTCGGAACGCTCCGTGATGCGCCAGAGGGGCAAGGACTTCTGGTGCTGCTGCCCCTTCCATCAGGAAAAGACCCCGAGCTGCAAGGTCGATTCCGCGTCGCAGACGTGGCATTGCTTCGGGTGCGGGGAAGGCGGCGACATCATTTCGTATGTGCGCAAGCTCGACGACGTCGATTTCGTCGACGCCGTGCGCTTTCTTGCCCGCCGCGCCAACATCGAACTGTCCGAGTCCGCCGCGGCCTCGCGCTCCCACAGCAAGAAAGGGCGCCTCAAGGCGGTCTGCGAAGAGACCGCATCGTATTACCATATGCTCTTGATGCGCTCTACCGACGACGAAGCCGCTGCGGCTCGGTCGTATCTTTCCGGGCGCGATTTGGGCGGACAGGTCGCCAAGGATTGGCGTCTCGGCTACGCCCCCGGGCGCTCGAATCTTGTGACGCATCTGCGCTCGCTCGGCTACACGGAGACGGAGATGGTGGAGGCGAACGTGGCTGTCCGTGGACAGCAGGGCGTGCGCGATCGCTTCTTCTCCCGCATCATGTTCCCGATCAACGACGCGCGCGGCGAGTGCATCGCCTTCGGCGGACGCGTGGTCGGCACCGGCGAGCCGAAGTACCTCAACACGGGCGATACCCCTATCTTCCATAAGTCGGAAGTTCTTTTCGCTCTCGACCGCGCCAAGGCGCGCATGACGAGCACGGGCGACGCCATCGTCGTCGAGGGGTACACCGACGTCATAGCGCTTCACGAGGCGGGGTTCACCAACGTCGTCGCCACGCTGGGCACGTCGCTCACACGCCAACACATCAGGCAGCTATCCCATCACGCGAAGAAGCGGATCATCTACCTGTTCGACGGTGACGAAGCCGGCCAGCGCGCCGCCGATCGCGCATTGGGGTTCATCGATTCGTCCGTCACGCCCGAGGCGGGAGCCTCTCGCGTCGATCTGTGCGCCGTCACCCTTCCTGACGGTCTCGATCCGGCCGAGTTCATCGCCGCGCGCGGGGCGGAATCGTTTTCCCAGGTGCTGGAAGGCGCCATTCCCCTGATCCGCTTCGGCATCGATCGTCGCTTGGCCCGCTACGACTTGACCACTCCCGAAGGGCGCGCTCGTGCCACCAACGAAGCGCTCAGCGTCCTTGCCCCCATCAAGGATTCCCTTTTGGCGAAGGACTACGCCGTCTACATTTCCTCGCGTGTCCATTCGCGCGAACAGGATGTGCTTTTGCGCCTTTCGGAGCTGAAGCCGCCCGCGCGCTTGCCTGAGCAGGCGGCCCCCAACGCTTCAGGTGGGGAAGCGTCGGCTCGTCCGCGTCGCGTGTTGACTCCAGCCGAGCGCAACCGCTTGCGCACCGAGCGCGAATTCTTGAGCCTCTGCGCGCACAACCCCGCCATGGTGCCTCAGTTCTACAACGAGCTCGGTCAGACGGAATGGCATGAGCGCCTTCATCGGGAACTCGCCGAGGCGATCATGGATATCACGGTCGAGGCGCCCGACATCACCGTCGCCGACCTGATCATGAAGGCCAACGACCGCTGCAAGTACGCGTTCCGCATCCTCACTGCCTCCTCGGTCGAGGGAGGCAACGGCGCGTTCAACACGATGCGTTACCTTGCCGATGAGCTTTCGATCGGAGACATGGAGGACGCGATTGCGGCCATGCGCGCGCAGATGGGTTTCTCGGCTTCCGAAGAGGAGAAGGATGCCGTGTTCCAGATGATCTGCGCCCTTCAAAGCGAGCTCAATTCCTTGCGCTCGCGCCATACGAACGTCGAGTGACGCTGTGTTCGGTTGCCCTGTCCCTTGCCCCGCGTGAGCGGATGGGAGAGGGGCGCTTTCGCTGGTATACTCCGTGATGGAAACATATGCGATTCGTTCGCGCAGCGCCCCTGGCGCCCTGTCGCGATCGACTCGTTCGAAAAAAGAAAGGTTCAGCGATGAAAACGTTGCCTATTGTTCTTTCTCCTGACCCTGGTTTGCGCCAAGTGTGCGAACCGTGCGAGGTAGGGGATCCTGCACTCAAGAAGCTTGCGAAGCAGATGCTCGAGACGATGTACGCCAACACCGGCTGCGGTTTGGCGGCTCCCCAGATCGGCCTCAACAAACGACTCGTCGTTATCGACTGTTCCGATCCCGATGACGAGCCCGCCCCGCTGTACCTGGTGAACCCCGAGATCGTCGAGCTGTCCGGCAATATGGTCAAGGCCGAAGAAGGCTGTCTGTCGTGCCCGGGCATCTTGGTTCCCATCAAGCGTCATGAGATCGCGAAGGTTCGCTACTTCGACCTTGACGGCGTCGAGAGGGAAGTGGAAAGCGACGGGTTGCTCGGTCGCTGCCTCCAGCACGAGATCGACCATCTCGATGGTCGGACCCTTTTCGAGAGCTGCTCGCCCATCGACCGCATCAAGGCCCTTCACGATTACCACGTCGCCCTTGAGCAGGGTGCGCGTCCCGGGGAAGTCGGTTAGCATGCGCGTCGTGTTCATGGGGACCCCCGCCTTCGCCGCCGACGTGCTCGATTCGCTGATCGCATCGTCTCACGACGTCGTTGCCGTCTTCACGCGTCCCGATGCCGTGCGCTCCCGCGGGAAGAAGCTCGTCGCCTCGCCGGTCAAAGAGCGTGCTCTCGCTGCCGGTATCGAGGTTCACGAATGGGCGAGCCTCAAGAGCGATGAGGCGTATGCCGCTCTCGAGGCGCTTTCGCCTGACGTGGTCTGCGTTGCCGCTTACGGCGCCATCCTCCCCAAGCGCGTCCTCGATCTGCCCCGCTTCGGGTGCCTTAACGTCCATGGGTCGCTTTTGCCGCGTTGGCGCGGTGCAGCTCCGATTGAGCGCGCGATCCTTGCGGGCGACGATCGGACCGGCATCGGCATCATGAAGATGGAGACGGGCCTCGACACGGGCGACACGTGCGAAACGCGTGTCGTGGACATCGCCGACAAGTCGGCTGACGAGTTGACGGTTGAGCTGGCGAAGGTCGGCGGGGAAGCGCTCGTGTGCGCACTCGACAAGCTCGATAGCGATGCGGGGCTTGACTGGATGCCGCAGCCTGAAGAGGGCGTGACGTACGCCGAAAAGATCGCGAAGGGTGAATTGGACGTCCATCCCGCGCTCGATGTCGTTACGTGCCTCCGCCGCGTTCGCGCGTCGGGCGAGAGCCATGCGTGCCGCACGAGCATCGCCGGGAAGTCCCTGACGCTTCTTTCCGCCTGTGCGGCTGTCGATATGACGGTGCCGAGCGGTTCGGTTGCCTTCGAGCGCAAGAGGTTGTTCCTCGGGTGCGCCGATGGCGTCCTTGAGGTTCTCGAGGTCAAGCCCGACGGCAAGAAGCCCATGGAGGCGAAGGCGTTCGCCGCTGGCATCCAAGGTATTAAGCAAGGTTCCATCGAATGGCAAGGATTGAACTAAATGGAGAATTCTTCTAACGAACGACGCAACGATTCGTCTGGTTCGCGCAACGGCGGGCCCAAGCGCGATTATCGTCGCTCCTCCGGCGGCCGCGAGGGGTATCGCGGTTCTTCGCGTTCGGACGGGTATCGTCCCAAGCGCGAAGGCGGCAAGCCCTACGGCGATCGCAAGGGTCCCAAGCGCTACGACGATCGCGGCCCCCGCAAAGACGGCGGCAAGCGCTATGACGACCGCGGTCCCAAGCGCGAAGGCGGCAAGCCCTACGGCGATCGCAAGGGCCCCAAGCGCTACGACGACCGCCCCAAGCGCGAAGGCGGCAAGCCCTACGGCGATCGTAAGGGCCCCAAGCGCTACGATGAGCGTGGCCCCCGTCGCTTCAACGACGAAGACACCCGCAAGGATCAGCTTGAGGGCGATGCCTCTTCCTCCTTTGCGGGCGAGCGCGCAGAGCGCGGTTCGGGCGCTGTTCGCGATGACGATAAGCGTACCGGCGAACATCGCGAACATCGCGGCTCCTATCGCAAGGGCCCCAAGCGCGAGGATCGTCCTCGTCGCGAAGGGGAAAGCACGGGATTCAAGGGTTTTGCCCCCAAGCGCGCAAGCGTCGGGCGATCCCAGGCAACTCCTGCGCGCTTGAAGGCCTATGAGGCGCTTGTCGATATGCGCGAAAACAGGTGCTATGCTTCTGAATCCATCGATCGCTGCATCATGCCCTATAAGATGCCGCAGGCCGAGCGCGCCTTCGCGCGCCTGCTCGTCACCGAGGTCGTCTGCCGTATGGGCAGCCTCGATGAGCTCATCGATTCCGTTTTGACCAACCCTGAAGAAATCGAGGACAACCTCCGCGATGCGCTGCGTATCTCGTTCTGCGAGCTGTTCTATCTCGATAAACCGGCCCACGTCGCCGTCGACCAGGGCGTTGAATTGGTCAGGAGCTTCGCTCCGCAGGCTTCCCGCTTGGCTAACTTCGCGTTGCGTCAAGCCGCCGATGCTAAAGATGAATTCCCCTTCGGCGATCCTGAGACCGACGAACATGCCGCTGCTCTTCTCTACGGATTCCCGCAATGGCTCGTCACGCGCCTGTCGGAGGAATGGGGCCACGACGAGGCGCTTCGCTTCATGAAGCGATCCAACGAGCCTGCCCCGTTGTTCTTCATGGTCAACGTTGCGCATGCCGATGGCGGCAAGACGCTTGAGTCGCTTGTGAAGCGCGGCCTTCGCGTCGTGCCTATCAAGGCGCCGTTCGATTCGCGCCCGGCGTATCCCATCTTCGCTTTCGCCGAGCGCAACGTCATGGGAGACTCTCTCGTCTCCTCGCTTTTGAAGGAAGGCGACCTTATCATTTCCGACGCGGTTGCCCAGTCCGTCGCGCTTCTTTCCCTTCCCGATGAGAAGCCGAATCGTTTCCTCGAGATCGGCGCAGGGCGCGGAACGAAGACGATCCTCCTTCAGAACGCCGCGCTTGCTCGCTACGGTTCGCAGATGGAGCTCGACACGCTCGACAAGAGCGAGCGCCGCACCGACGAGCGCACGTCCCGTCTGAAGCGCGCCCGCATCAAAGAAGAGCAGAGCTTCGTGATGGATGCCACTGACCTGAGTAGCTTCGAAGCGGGCACGTATGATGCCGTGTTCATCGATGCGCCGTGCTCGGGTGCCGGCACGCTTCGTCGTCACCCTGAGATCAGGTGGCGTTTGAAGCCCGATGCCGTGTCGTCCCTTGCCGCCGTCAGCTCTTCGATGCTGAAGCAAGCCGCCCGCCTCGTGGCGCCCGGCGGCCGCTTGACCTACGCGACGTGCACGATCTTCAACGAAGAGAACCACGACGTCATCGCCGCGTTCCTGGAAGGGGAGGGCAAGGACGCCTTCGAACTCGTATGCGAGAAGACGTGTCGCGATCTTGGGGCTGAAAGCTTGTTGACTCCGGCATGCGATGCTCATTACGTCGCCGTCTTGAAGCGCAAGGCGTAGATCTTCATATCGACTCATCGTTTCGCGCATCGAATTTAGCAGGCCCGCGGTTTCGCGGGCCTGCTTCGTTTTGCCGGGGAAAGGGTTGAGAAGCGATGCGGATTGCACCGGCATATTCCCCGGGAATGAAAAAGCGCCGACGATTTGCTCGTCGTCGCTTGCGGGGCAAAGGGAGGGAAGGAGATACGCGTTACGCGTTGTCCTCGGGCTTATGCTCCTTGAGCTCCATTCGCGCACCCTTCGTTTTCGCGCACATGGACACGGCGGAACCGAGCGCGATCAGACCAATGACGTTAGGCAGAACCATCAGCTGGTTGAACATGTCGGCAAGCTCCCACACCAGATCGTTGGAAAGCAGCGAGCCGAGGAAGATGAAGCCGAGTGCCAGCACGGAGAAGAAGGGCACGGCCTTCTTGCCGAAGAGGTACTGCACGTTGATCTTCGCGAAGAGGTTCCAGGAAAGGATCGTGGAGAAGGCGAAGAAGAGCAGGCAGATGGCGACGAAGATGTTGCCGCCGTTGGTGCCGAAGAGGCTGCCGAAGGCGATCTGCGCCATGTTGGTCTTGTCGATGCCCTCGTAGAGACCCTGGGCCAGGGGGCCGTTGCCCGTGTAGAGAACGGTGATGACGACGAGTGCGGTGATGGTGACGACGACGAGCGTGTCGATGAAGACGGCGACGATGGCGACGACGCCCTGCTCGTGGGGGTTCTTCACGTTCGCCATTGCGTGAGCGTGCGGGGTGGATCCCATGCCCGCCTCGTTAGAGAACAGGCCGCGCTTGGCACCCTGCGAAAGGGCTGCGATCAGGCCGAAGGTGACGCCGCCGAGCTGAGCGTTGGGGTTGAAGGCAAATTCGAAGATGAGCGCGAACGCGGCAGGAACCTGAGGAGCGTTCGCGATCAGGACGGCGATGCCGCCGATGATGTAGATGATGGCCATGAAAGGAACGATCTTCTCGGTTACGGCAGCAAGGCGGTTGACGCCGCCGAGGAAGATGAAGCCGGCAAAGATGACGATGGCAAGACCGATGACCCAAGTCGGAATGCCGAACGCGGTCGAGCAGGTGGAGGCGATGGAGTTCGACTGGACCATGCAGCCCATGAAGCCGAGCGCGAGGATGATGGCGACGGCGAAGAAGCCCGCGAGGGACTTGCCGAAGCCACCCTTGAATGCTGCGCGGATGTAATACACAGGTCCACCGTGCACAGTGCCGTCTTCATCGATCAGGCGGGTCTTCTGGGCAAGGACGGCCTCGGCGTAGTTGGTGGCCATGCCGAGGATGGCGATGACCCACATCCAGAAGATCGCGCCCGGGCCGCCGATGAGGATAGCGCCGCATGCGCCGACGATGTTGCCGGTGCCGACCTGGGCGGCGATGGCGGTTGCGAGTGCCTGAAAGGAGCTCATGCCGCTTTCGTGCTTGCCGCCATGGAGGGAGAAGTTGCCGAACGTGCGGCGAAGACCTTCACCGAAGCAGCGGAACTGCACACCGCGGGTGCGGATGGTGAAGTAAAGGCCCGTGCCGATCAGAAGGATGATGAGCACGTAATTGGATAGATACGAGTTAATGGTTTGGACAATGGTGAGTAGGGCGTCCACTCGTTCAACCTCCTCTAGGTTGTTCCCGAAGAAAACCCTGGAGAAGTCGAAACGTCACGTATTAGTGGGGCGGGTGTCATACCGTCTCTGTCCGTTTGCCTGAGAGATTCAGCGTGGCCTTTCCACTCGGGGAAGGCCGCCTTGCACCGTCGGCACTCATTTAAGAGATTCTCCAGAGTTTTCTCCACCCTCGGTTTCGTGGTGATTCCAAGGGCTTCATCGAATATGCATGAAGCGGATTATGCTCCTGCGGGTCGAACTGCGCAAGGGTACATTTCTGAACATGTATCAAAGAGGGTTCACAGCGGGTGAGCGGGCAGCAGCGGTTAGAGAAGAAGCTCGACCGCGCCGGCCAGGATTCCCAGAAGGGCCCCCGCGATAACGTCGCGAGGGAAGTGCACGCCGCACAGCACACGGATGATGGCAAGAAGCATGCCGAGTCCCATGGCGAGCGCGCCAGGCAGTGGGGTGGGCAAGGCGACGAGGAAAGTAGTGGCTATAACGAAGATGGAGAAGGCGTGGCGGCTGGGAAACGATGAGCCTTCCTTGTCTTTCGGGATGAGGGGCGCAACGCCGAACACCTCGTAAGGGCGCGGCGCGTTTATCGTCTTGCGCGCAACCGTCAAAGCGATGAAGGAAAAGAAAGGGACCATGAACGCCTGGATAAGGTGGGTTGGTCCTGAGGGAAGCGTGCCGTGAAGAAGCGCATCTTCCCACCCTTCGGAAACGAAGAGGAAGGCAAGCGCAACGGGATATGCCACGTAGATGGCGTAGGTTATCGCCTTGTTGCAGATGACGAGCGCCTGCGCCAGACTGCCGTGCGCACGCAGGGCGGCGAGCATGGAAACGTAGGTTTCTTTCTTCACGAAGGGTCCTTCCGGCACAGTGCTTCGGTTGGGTTGTGCGTGTGATCCATTGTAGCGATCGAGCGGCGGGGGTCGACGGGGCGGAGTTTGTTTCCCTTATGCAATTATTCGCCGATTCATCTTGTGATGGGCTTCCCTGCGCGCGTATCATTCGCTGACGTATGAAAGGACGGTTCGATCTATGGATCCCCTCGATCTCGTTGCCGAGCTTCATCGCGAGCATTCTTTGAGCCTTGAGCAGTGGCACGATCTCATTAGCCACAGGACGCCCGAGGCCGCCCTCGACCTTACCAGGCGCGCCCGCGCCGTTCGCAACGAACGCTACGGTAAGCGGGTCTTCATGCGCGGCCTGATCGAGTTTTCGAACTACTGCAAGAACGACTGTTTTTATTGCGGGATCAGGAAGGGCAACAGAGCCGTTCGGCGTTACCGCCTCACGCCCGAGGAGATCATGGACTGCTGCGAAGACGGCTACGCGCTGGGCTTTCGCACGTTCGTGTTGCAGGGCGGCGAAGATCCCTGGTTCACCGATGAGCGCATGGTGCCCCTCGTCGCCGGTATCCATGAGCGCTTTCCCGACTGCGCCATCACCCTTTCTTTGGGCGAGCGCAGCGCCGAATCGTATCGCCGCCTTCGCGAAGCGGGCGCCACGCGCTATCTTCTTCGCCATGAAAGCGCCGATGAATGCCATTACCGAAAACTTCACCCTCAGGGTATGGAGCTTTCGACTCGCAAGAAGTGCCTGTTCGCCCTACGTGACGAAGGCTATCAAGTGGGCAGTGGGTTCATGGTGGGATCTCCTGGCCAGGATGCGTGGTGCCTTGCGCGCGACATGGTGTTTCTGCAGGAGCTTCGACCGCATATGATCGGCATCGGCCCCTTCGTTCCCCATCGCGATACGCCCTTCGGCGCACAACTTGCGGGAAGCGTCGAGCTTACCTTGTTCATGCTCTCGGCGCTGCGCCTTGCCCATCCCGACGCGTTGCTGCCGGCAACGACCGCTCTCGGCACCCTTGCTGATGATGGGCGCGAGCGGGGTATACTCGCAGGCGCCAACGTGGTCATGCCCAATCTTTCGCCGCGCCTTCATAGGGCCGATTACGCTTTGTACGACAACAAGATCGCGACAGGCGAAGAAGCGGCCGAGGGGCTTGCTCTTCTCAGGGCGCGCGTCGAGTCCATCGGCTACGAACTCGTCTCGGCGCGAGGCGATTCCCTCGTCCCCGTGGCGTCGCGTGGCTCGGTCGAGGAGAAGGGGATGATCGGCTGATGCGCCTTTCGATCGACTGGAGGATCCTCGCCCCCGCATTCGTCATCGCGGCGGGCGTGTGCTGGGGTTGCATCGGGCTCTTTTCCCGCGTGCTGTCGGACGCGGGCCTGTCATCGATCCAGATCACGTTCGTGCGCTGTTGCCTTACCGTTCTCTTTCTGTCTGCGGTGTTCGCCGTGCGCAATCGCTCGGTTTTCCGGATCAAACCCAAGGATCTGTGGATCTTCGTCGGCACCGGCGTTTTGAGCGTCGCGTTCTTCAACGTGTGTTACTTCACGTGCATTCGAGAATGCGGTTTGTCGCTTGCCGCCATCCTCCTGTACACGTCGCCCTGCTTCGTGGTGGTGATGTCGGCGATCATCTTCAAAGAACGCATGACGCGTCGCAAGGTCGTTGCGCTTGGTCTGGCCTTCGTGGGCTGTCTGTTCGTGGTCGGCGTCGTCTCGGGGGAGATGAGCGTTTCCGCGTTCGGTCTGCTCGTGGGGCTGGGATCGGGCTTCGGTTATGCCTTGTACTCGATCTTCGCGCGCATCGCGCTTAAGCGCTACGCCGCGTTCACCGTCATGATCTACACGTTCCTGCTGGCCTCGGTGGCTCTGATCCCCTTGGCCGACGTGGGGAGCATCGTCGCGGCCGCGTCGTCTTCCTGGATCGTTTTGGCCGCCATGTTCGCCCTTGCCTGCCTTTCCACGTTGACGCCGTTCGCTCTTTACACCGTCGGATTGGCGCATATGGAGACGGGCAAAGCCGCCATCATGGCTTTCGTCGAGCCTATGGTCGCGCTCGTGATCGGCGTGACGGTGTTCGGCGATGTCCTGACGCTGGTGAACTGCGCAGGCATCGTTTTGATCGTGGTGGCCGTTATCCTTCTGAATGTGCGATTCAAGCAGGACGCCAAGCGCGGTCTTGCGTAGGGTTCGCCCTTGCTATACTGCTTCAATATGCATAGTTTGAAGTGAAGGTGGGAAGGCCCCTATGGATTGCCGTTCTTTGTACGACCGCTGGTGCGAATGCGTCACGGATAGCGAATTGGTTGCCGATCTGAAGAAGATGGACGGCGACGAAGCGGCCCTGGAAGATGCGTTCTATCGTACGCTCGAGTTCGGTACGGCCGGCTTGCGCGGCGTGCTGGGTGCGGGTACGAACCGCATGAACATCCATACCGTCGGCCAGGCCACGCAGGGCATTGCCGACTACATCAATTCCTGCGCCGTGGACGGAGAAGCGCAGGGCACGGTCGCGATCTGCTACGATTCGCGCATCAATTCCCAGCTTTTCGCCCATACCGCGGCGAGCGTGCTTGCCGCCAACGGCGTGGCGTCCTACGTGTACCCCCGCCTTGAGCCCACGCCGGCGCTGTCGTTCGCCACGCGCTACCTTGGGTGCGCCATCGGCATCAACGTTACGGCGAGCCACAACCCCAGCCAGTACAACGGGTATAAAGTGTACGGTCCCGATGGCTGCCAGATCGCTTCCGAGATCGCCGAGACCATCACCGAAGCCATTGCGAAGGTCGATATCTTCGACGATGTGAAGACCATGCCCTTCGATCAGGCGCGTGAATCCGGCCTCGTTTCCTTCATCGATGAATCGGTCCTCGATGCATTCCTCGATGCCGTCTACGAACAGCATGTCGAGCAGAGCGCCGACGACGATTTGCGTGTCGTCTACACGCCGCTCAACGGCACCGGCCTCGAATGCGTCACGCGTATCCTGGATCGCATCGGCGTTGAGGATGTTCACGTCGTGGAAGAGCAGGCCCAACCCGACGGCGCATTCCCCACGTGCCCGTATCCCAACCCCGAGAATCGCGATGCCCTCGAGCTCGCCATCGAGCTTGCCGAGCGCGTCGAGCCCGATCTCGTGCTGGCTACCGACCCGGATGCCGACCGCGTCGGCATCGCGGTGAAGGACGGGGACGACTATCAGCTTCTTTCCGGCAACGAGGTGGGCGTGCTGCTGCTCGATTTCGTGTGCCGTTCGCGCGCCGCCTCCGGCACCCTGCCGGCGGATCCCGTTGCGGTGACCACCATCGTCTCGACGAGTTTGGTCGAGCCGGTTGCCGCACGTTACGGCGTTGAGGTCCGCCGTGTTCTGACCGGGTTCAAGTACATCGGCGGCGTCATCGCCGAGCTCGAGGAAGCGGGGCATCCCGAGCGCTTCGTTTTCGGCTTCGAAGAAAGCTACGGCTATCTTGCTGGATCGCATGCGCGCGACAAGGATGCCGTCGTGGCATCCATGCTTATCTGCCAGATGGCCCGCTACTATCGCGTCCAGGGCAAGAACCTCTATCAGGCTATGCAGGATATCTACGCTGAATTGGGATATCACCGCAACCGCACGACGTCGTATTCCTTCGAGGGATCTGCAGGTGCGGAGAAAATGGCTTCCATCATGGCCGGTTTGAGGAGCGAACCCCTGAAGCAGATCGCTGGGCTTGCCGTCGAATCCTTCATCGACTACCGCAACGGCGTCGGCACGCTTCCGCCCGCCAACGTGATCGAGTTTTCGCTTGAGGGGTCCCATAAGGTCATCGTTCGCCCGAGCGGCACTGAACCGAAGGTCAAGGTCTACGTGTTTACCGTTGGCTCGTGCGCCGAAGAGGCCGATCGTTTGATCGACGCCATTTCCGCCGATATGGCTACATTGATGGCGTAGCAAAGGATTTGGTCGCAATGGGAAAAGATACCGCTCAGAGGGATGTTTCGCCTCAACGGGATGGCGGCTCCTATTCGCTCATCTCCGTTGACGCGGCCCCTGAAGAAGACGTGTTCGTGGTTAACGCCGAGGGTGTGTTCAAGGTCGATTCCGGTGACGATGCGCCTCGTTGCCGGGTATCGGACGATTCCGCCGATGCCGATGCTGATGCCGATGGTGACGTCGATGCCGACAGCGACAACGAGCAGCCCGCTCCGAGCGATTCTTCTTCTAGGGGACCCGAAAGCAAGGAAGGCCCTTCTTCCGAGGTCCACGAGCAGACGCTTGCCGACCTTGAGGGATCGGGGCCTTTGCCCGCGATGCATCGCGCGATCATCGTGGTCCTGGTGCTTGCCGTCATTGCCGCCGTTGCGTGGTTCTTTCTTAAGTAGGGCGTCATGGTGAAGAACAAGGGGAGTATACGCGCTGTTGGCGACAAGCTTCGCAGCGACGTCACGTGCGATAAACGGGGCCAGGGGATGGCGATGAAGGGGCTTATCGCCATCGCGATCGTCTTTGCGCTTGTGGCCTTCGGCCTGATAGGCGCCGCCGTCGTTTCCGATCGCTTGCAGCTTACCGCTGTGGCCGCTCAAGACGATTCCGACCTGCTGGAGGAGGAAAAGGACACCCAACCTGCGATGACGTATGCCTCGACGCAGGTCATCGATATCGTTTCGCTGATCGGGCAGGCTAAGTCGTCGGTAGCCGGCGCTATCGGGCATGGTGCCGTGCTTCAATCCGGCGATTCCCTCGATTCCCTTGGGTTCAGCGCCGAGGACGTGTTCGAGCTTTCGGATGAGAAGGGCGATGCCTTATCCGGCACGCCGACGGTGACCGTCGGCTATGACGGCAAGGGCAAGGTTGCCGCCGTGTCCTACCAGGTGTCCACGGCCGCGCTGGGCTATGGTGAGCTTTCCTTTTCCGATGCGGTGACGAATTACTGCATCGTTGAAAACGTGCTGCGCAAGGCCGGGTTGACGTCTGTGGAAAACGGCTGCGCGCATCTTCCCGACGCAAGCGAGTATTCGACGTATGAATCCGATCGCGTGACGTTGTCGAGCGAGAAGTACACCTTCCGGGGAACCGCTGCGGTCGATAAGCAGAAGTACTCCTGGGACGTGACGCTCGACTATGACTACACCGAGGCGAACAAAACGGGCAATCTGGCCAACACGGTCAAGAAGATAACCGTCGCCGTGATGAAGGCGTAGGCTCCGTTCGCCGCTGGCGAACGGACTTCTGGGAGCCTTTTGACGCTCAAAGTACCTTTCGGTGAGCAATAGAGCTCTTTGAGGGGTTCCCTTCCCTTGATTTTTGCCGTTCCTCCTACACTGGATACCGTTGGTCATGGGCCGAGGCGCATGACCGGTACCAGAAAATGAATGGACATAGGAGGAACCATGGGTATGTTCGAAGGCAAGACGGTCATCATCACGGGCGGCGGTCGTGCCGTGCTCAAGGACGGTTCCTGCGGCTCTATCGGTTACGGCATCGCGACGGCGTACGCCAAGGAAGGCGCGAACATCGTTGTTACGGGCCGCAACGTGAAGAAGCTCACCGATGCCAAGGAAGAGCTCGAGCGTCTCTATGGCGTCAAGGTCCTTCCGGTCCAGGCCGATGTCGCTCCCAATCAGGACAACGAAGCCGTCGTTCAGAACGTCATCGACGAGACCATCAAGGAATTCGGCCGCATCGACGTTCTGATCAACAACGCTCAGGCTTCTGCTTCCGGCGTTACCCTTGCCGACCACACCACTGCCCAGTTCGATCTTTCCATCTATTCCGGCCTCTACGCCGTGTTCTACTACATGAAGGCCGCTTATCCGCATCTGTGCGAGACGAAGGGCAGCGTCATCAACTTCGCTTCCGGTGCTGGCCTGTTCGGTAACTTCGGCCAGTGTGCGTATGCTGCCGCCAAGGAAGGCATCCGCGGTCTTTCTCGCGTCGCTGCTAACGAATGGGGCAAGGACGGCATCAACGTGAACATCGTCTGCCCGCTCGCTTGGACCGCTAAGCTCGAGGAATTCCAGGAGCAGTACCCCGAAGCGTTCGAGGCCAACGTTCATATGCCCCCGATGGGTCACTACGGCAACGTCGAAACCGAGATCGGGCGTGTGTGCGTCCAGCTTGGTTCCCCTGATTTCAAGTTCATGAGCGGCGAAACCATCACCCTGGAAGGCGGCATGGGTCTTCGCCCGTAGTCTCAGTTGGTCCTACGAGGACGCAGCGAGGAGCGGTCTATCGGAAAGGTCAGGCCGCTCCAACGTAGCTTTTCGTTTCTCGTCTCGTCGGAGAGGTTCTTCTCCTTCCTCCTTTTCACGAATGCCACGGAACGTTCCGTGGCATTCGTGCGTAGTGGGGGAGTTCGTGCGGCGCTGAATCGTCACTTGATTTGCATCCGTTGGTGCTGGTAGACTCTCTTTTGCCTGATTAGATCGGGCGTGTTTTATCCAGAGTCGGGGTAGAGAGTTGGCTCAACGATCCCGGCACCAACCGGCCAAGAGGCACGGTGGTCCTGCCAACATCGATGAAAGGAGCCTGCTATGGGCAATTCTTCCGTGTGCGTAATGCGCGACTTCCGCAATCTGACCGTTAAAACTAGGCGCATGCACTATCTGGATGAGCCGATGGGCTATATTTCTTCGCTTACCAAGGCCAATGTTGCTCACCAGATGCGTTTTTCGGTGAAAAAGCTCGAAAGCGAACTGAGCGCCGACGGTACGCCGCATGTCCTGCAACTTGCGCTTGAGGGCGACGATGAGCGGATGCCCGATGCCTGGACGCTCTACGCTGATGGGCATCTCGTCGCCCACGGCTCCGGCGAATTCGTGTGCGAGTGCTTTTGCAAGAGCGCTACGGCGTTTCTTGACGTGTGCCGAGACGCTGTCTGTGCCGCAAACCTTGCCGAGTGGAGCGCACGTGAGTACCAGCTGCTGTGCGCTGCGCGTAATATAGCGGCGGTTTAGGTGCGGATGGGGTTTCTGAGGGAGAACCTCAGGATGAAACGCAGTAAACGTGCTCGCCTTTCAGCGATGCTCAACTGGCGAGTCTTTTGCTATCTATGGTGGATAGGTGGAATGAACGTAAGGCACCGGAAACGATTTGGATCATATGGTCATCTTGCTGAGCTGCTTTTTGGGAAAGGCCTCGTTGGCGATCGATAGACTGTTTCTCTCGATCATGGCTAGTCATCGCTTCTGCTTTGTTGGGGAAGCCGCATGCGTTTCTCGATATTCATACGGAAATGAGTTGAGAAACGGGAGGATTAATGAACGCTTTGAGTCATGTTGAGGATATGTCTAAGGAAGCTTGTCTGGGTACGGCTTTGAACTTAAGCTCGACCGAGCGAGAGTGTTCGCTGGTTAGATTTTCGGGCAAATGGTTGACGCGATTCCAACGATGGCCATCCAACATGCTATTTGAGGAGCCTGAGTTTGCGGATGACTGTCGTATGATGGGATTCGAAATGGATTCCGGGGAAGCTTTTGAAGAGGCGTTTCCGGGTTGTTTTCGCGACGCAGTTTCAACGAAGGCGGCCATTGATTCCTGCACCGATAAGCTTACTTAACTGACGAATTCGAACCCTTCGAGTGCGATTGTCTTTAAGGTTTGTTTGAAATGTGAAAAGGATCAAAAGGGAAAGGGACTTTTTGGCTTGGTGAGCAGGCGCTTTTAAGCTACTTGCGGAATTTAAGGCGCCTGCTCATTCAATTGACTACGCGTTTTCGATTTCCTCGAGCTTTTCTTCGGCCATCTGGGATCCATCAGGATTCTCGTTCTTGATAAACAGTTTGATAGCGTTCTCGGCGATGATCGCTGTTGATGCGACGTCGAAGGCGCCGCCGATAACGCCTCCCGCTAGCGGAATGAGCTTGCCGAGGTTTATGACGCCTTTCTCTCCGAACTTAGTGATAAGCCGGAACCCAACGCGCTGGTTGATCTTAACGAGTGCAGACCCCGGAAGCTTCTTGAGCGCTGCAGTTAGCGTTTTTGTTCCGATCTGAATACCTGCGTCCTTTATGACGTCGTTTACAGCGCTGCCCGTTAGGCAGATATACACGAGTGTTTGAACTTGATCTGACCGGATGTCGTACCCTCCGATCTTTGCAATAGCTGCGACCATGCGCATCTGAACGTAAAGGACGCTGCCGATATTGGCGGGGATGGTCACAGGAAGCGTGATGAGGCCGCCCAATCCTGTGATGAATCCAGACGTTCCGCATTTGAGCACTTGGTATTTGACGAGCTCCTCGGCGGCCTTAGCAGGGTCGTCGTACCTTGCGGCGTAGTCATCCGCAAACTGGTCAACCGATCGGCTTACGTTGGGTACGCCGACAAGCGCCTTGTCGTAAACAGCACTGAGGATACCCGCTGCTCGCTCTTCAGTCAGGGCTTCTTTGGGCTCCTCTTCCTTCTTTTCGCTGTTTGCTGCTTTCGCTATTGAGGCTCCAGCGGTTGATGCGGTATCGGCGATCATTGATCCCGCTGCAGTTGCCGCGTTGACGGCATCCGAGGCGAGTTTCGATGCTGCACCACTGGCATCCGCCAGAGCCCCACCGGCTATTTTGGCGACATCGCCTGCTGTTTTTCCGGCAGCGCCGGCGAAATCCTCCGCAGCCTTCATGGCGCCTTCGGATGCCTTTTGGATTTCCCCTAGTGGATCGAAGCCCTTGTCGAATATTCCCATTTCGTTCCTTCCGAATTATCGCGTTGCGGTGCTAGTTGGTGCTATTGCGTTAAACGGGCATTTT
>CAUHNN010000012.1 GCA_959607715.1 uncultured Eggerthella sp.
CGACCAGATCGACGAGCTGGCCGAGGCCGGCGTCGTGAAGATCGGCTAGTTAACCATCGCGCATAGCGCGTGTTCGATGCGACCGGTCGAATGACCCCCTTCCGCTTCGACCGGTCGCTTGGCTCCCCTTCCTCGAGGGATATCGGGGAAGGGGAGCACCTTACAAGGGAGGTGTTCTCGATCAGCTCGCAGTGCGCACGCGAACTGATCGAGGGGAAATCGCCGTATCGGTGCTCTGGGCCTTGGGAACCCTGAAGCACAGGAGGGCTGCGGCAGAGGAGGAGATCATGACCGACATCGTAGGCAACGAAACGTTGCGGGACTTGTGGGGCAACGTCGTTGAAAGCAGAGGGGATTACAGCTTTCTGACGTTCCATAACCGCGAGGGAAGCATATTCGAGTACACCTATTCCGAATTCGACGACGATGTGAACCGCATCGCCAACGTGTTTCTTTCGCTCAATATCGCCAAAGGCGATCACGTCGCCTTGCAGCTCCACAGCTCGCCCGAATTCCTCATGTGCCTGTTCGGGCTGGCTAAGATCGGCGCGGTCGTCGTCCCCGTCAACGAGCAGTACCTCGCCGACGAGGCCGAATATATCCTCAAAGATGCCGAGATCGTCTGCGCCGTCGTGGAACCTCTCTTCTACGAGACGTACGCTGAGCTGATGGAGCGCGGCATGTTCTTCCCGAAGGGCTTGCTCATCGCCAGGGCGGGAGATGATTCGCCCAAGTCCTCCATCCCATTCGCTTCGCTTTATTCCAAGATCGGCGAAGTAGCTCCCGGCGAACAGGGCATCTACGATTTCTGGAGCATGCGCTGCGCTGAATCGACGGTTCTGCGCATGTACCGCCCGCTTGACTCGAACGACCCTGTGCAGATCATCTACACCTCGGGCACGACATCGAAGCCCAAGGGCGTCCTCGTGACCCACGCCAACATGGTCTTCTCGGGCCTCTACGGCGACTGGGAGGTGTCGCTGCGCGGGTCGGATCGCGTGCTCACCTCGATGCCCGCCTGCCACTCGAACTTCCAGCTCGCCGCGCTCATGCCGGTCATCACCGCTGGCGCGACGATCATCATCGTCGAGAAGTATTCCGCTCGTAATTTCTGGAAACAGATCAGGCATTATCGAGCCACGGTGACCCAGTGCGTCGCCATGATGCTGCGTACCATGATGCTCCAGCCCGTCGACCCCGAGGAACGCGACCACTGCGTGCGCGAGGTGCTCTACTTCATCTCAGTCACCGACGAAGAGAAGGAGGCCTTCGAGGAGCGTTTCGGGGTTAAGATCATGAACACCTACGGCTCCACCGAATCGATCGGCTGGGTGCTGACCGACCCGCCGGTCGGCAAGCGCAACTGGCCCTCGGTCGGGCGCGCGGGGCTGGGCTACGAGGTCCGCATCGCCGATATGAACGATAACGAACTGCCCCACGGGGCAACGGGCGAGATCCAGGTGAAGGGCGTGCGCGGGCGCACGCTCATGCTCGAGTATTTCAACAAGCCCGAGGCCACCGCAGAGACCTTCACCGAGGACGGCTGGCTCAAGACCGGCGACCAGGGTTACCAGGACGACAACGGTTGGTTCTTCTTCGTGGACCGCAAGTCGAACATGGTGAAGCGCCAAGGTGAGAACATCTCGACGACCGAGATCGAAGAGATCCTCGAAGAGCATCCCTCGATCGCCGAAGTTGCGGTGATCGGCGTTCCCGATCCCATTCGCGATCAGGCTATCAAGGCGTTCGTGAGGTTCGCGCCCGGCTGCGAAATGTCCGTCGATGAAATCGAGTCGTATTGCCGCTCGAAGATGGCAACGTTCAAGGTGCCCACCTTCTACGAGATCGTCGACGATTTCCCTCGCACCTGCAGCATGAAGATCGAGAAGAAGCTGCTCAAATAAGCCCCCTTTCCCCCGAGCCCGTCCTCGCCATCGCTGCGCGAGGCGGGCTTGCCGCACATCGCCACGGCGCATCGCGACCGAGTGCGTGCGTCAACGAGAAAAGCTTTCTCGCCCTCTCCTCAGACGAGGGGAGGGGTACTTCGTCGTTACCTTGAGAGAGGAGTAATCCATGGCAATCAGCACTGAAATCGTCGGACGTGAGTTCGGACCCTTCACACGCGACTACACATTCAAGGATCTTGAGATCTGCGCGTTGGGTTGCAACGCAGGCTATGACGGCAAGACGGATCTCGAGTACCTCAACGAAGGGGATGCCAACGATCCCCGTCTTGCGGTCCTGCCCATCTTCGGTGTGCCGTTGACGGTTAACGAGGAGATGACCCGCACGCTCGATTACGGATACGACTATTCGGGATCGCTCCACTACGGCTTCGAGATCACCCTGCACGCGCCGTTCAAGATGTCCGACCACATCGAGACGTTCGTCACTCAGGACGCCCTGTACGATCGCGGCGAGGGCAGAGGGTGCCTCTCCAAGCAGACCGGTCGTAGCTATAGCTCCGATGGAACCCATCTCTGCACCGTCGAGACCTGGGACGTGTGCATCAACGACGGAGGTTGGGGCGGACCGAAGCCGCCGCGCGACATCGTCGAGATCCCCGATCGCCCGTGCGATAAAAGAGTGACCGAGACGATGCCCTACAACATGCCGCTTATCTACCGTCTCATGGGCGACTGGCATCAGCAACACATCAACTGGGATTACACCGAGCAGACGGGGCTTGAGCGCCCGATCGCGCACGGGGTGAGCCTTGGCGGTTTCTCCATGAGGCACATCGTGTCGTCGTGGTTCCCGGGAGAACCCGAGCGCATGGTGCGCTTCAAGACGCGTATCACGTCCCCCGTTCTGCCGGGAAGCACGCTCACCACGAAGACGTGGCAGGTAGGGGAAAAGGAAATCCGCTTCCAGCTTGTGGACGCCGACGCCGACGAGACCGGCGCGAAGCCCCACCTGAATTTCGGTATCTGCGAATGGGATTAGGTGAGTTGAAATGAACCAAGCAGTGAAGAAGCAGACTACGGTGGTCAGCCCTCCAGAGGCGTCAGCCCTTCTTTCCAAAGAGGGTCCGAGCGTTGTCGAGAAGGTGAAGAAGTCTGCGCGCAGAACCATCGACGACGTCGCCATGACGCCTTTTCTGCGGAAGATCACCTTCTTCTCGAGCGGTGGATCGTTTCTCGATGGCTACGTCCTTGCGCTCATCGGCGTTGCGCTGACCCAGATCACGCCCCTGTTCGATATGGATGCGTTCTGGAGCGGCGCGGTTGGCGCATCGGTCTTTCTCGGTATTTTCGTGGGAACGATCTTGGGCGGCTACCTCACCGATCTCATCGGACGTCGCACGATGTTCATCATCGACGTCGTCGCCATCGGCGTCTTTTCCATCGCCTCGGTGTTCTGCGCCGACCCGTTCCAGCTTGTGCTGGCGCGCTTTTTCATCGGCCTGTTCGTTGGCGCGGATTATCCTATCGCGACGTCGCTCATCGCCGAGTTCACGCCTAAATCCCATCGCTCGATTTCGATGGGGGCCGTATCGGCGGCATGGTATCTGGGCGCCACCGCTGCAGCGGTGGTCGGCTATGCGCTTTTCCCGCTTGAGGATGGATGGAAATGGATGCTCGGCAGTGCCGTTGTGCCCTGCGTCATCCTTCTCATCGGTCGCCATGATATTCCCGAGTCTCCTCTGTGGCTCATGAGCAAGGGGCGCGTCGATGAAGCGCGCGAAGTTATGGACCGCGTCTTCGGTGAAGACGTCGAGCTGCCCGTGGAGGAGCGTACCGGTAAGACCAGCATGCGTCAGCTTTTCAAGGGCGGATACTTCAAGAGGATCGTTTACCTTGGGATCCTGACGCTGTGCCAGGTGGTTCCGATGTACGCCATCTACACCTTCGGTCCCGAGATCATGACCGCATTCGGGCTTGCCGAAGGTCGCGAGGCCATTCTCGGGGAAAGCGCTGTGAGCCTTTTCTTCCTCGTTGGCACGATACCTGCGATGTTCTGGCTTAATTCTCTCGGCCGTCGTCCGTTGCTTATCGGTTCTTTGGGGTTCATGGCAGCTGGCCTGGTTATTCTCGGCCTCTTCCCAGCTGCCCCCATGATCGTCGTCGTGTTCGCCTTCGGACTGTATGCGTTTTTCAGCGGCGGCCCGGGAATCTTGCAGTGGCTCTACCCTAACGAGCTCTTCCCGACGAGCGTTCGCGCTTCTGCGGTGGGCGTGTCGATCTCTATTTCTAGAATCGGAACGATCATCTCCACCTACGGTACGCCGTTGTTCTTGGCGGAGTTCGGCGTTGGACCGACCATGCTCGTCGCAGCTGGTTTGGTTCTCCTTGGATTGGTCCTCTCGGTTGCCATGGCCCCGGAAACCCGCGGGCAATCCCTCATCGAGACGAGCAGCCTCGAATAGCGACCGATTCCGAGATTCGCTTCGCATGCCCCCGTTATGCCTTGCGGTGTGCGGGGGCTTCGTGTGTCTGCAAGGCTTTTCCTGCTTGCTGACGATGAGGTGTCTCGTCGCACTGGGCCTAGCATCAATGGTCCATCCTTCTTCTCGTGGTGCAGGTCGTAGCATTCGCGCGCCGAGAGCCCTCGTGGCGTCTTTTCGCGCTTTCCCCTACAGGAGTCAACCTCGTGTCGACTCCCTTGAGAATCGAAGCACGACCGATCGACGGGATGCGAGAAGATCCTTTCCATGGGGGCATACGAACTCTTAAAAGCCCCGTCAGCTTCGTCGATACAGGGATTAACGAATCAGGGATAAAGAAAATCGGGGCACCCGCATGGGCGCCCCGATTCTAGGAGGGTTGTATGAAGCGAGATGCGCTTAGGGCGATTAGCGGCCCTGCCACTTGGGGGCGCGCTTCTCGGTGAAGGCCAGGGGACCCTCGATGCCGTCTTCGGTCTTCTCGAGGAAGCGGTAAGCTGCGTCGCAGTAGCGCATTGCATCCTCTTCGGACATCTGGTCTGCTGCGTGAACGAGATACTTGGTCCACTTGAGGGAAAGGGGAGCATTGGCGAGGCACTGCTCGGCGAGCTCGATAGCCTTGTCCATGACCTCTTCAGCCGGGACGACGTAGTTGATCAGGCCGAGTTCCTTAGCCTCGGGAGCCTTGATCTTCTTGCCGGTAAGGAGAAGCTCCATGCAATCCTTGCGGTTGATGTCGCGAGCGAGGCGAACGATACCGCCGGTGGAAGCGATGATGCCGAGACCGACTTCGGTGCACCCGAACTTAGCGTTCTCGTTTGCGACGACCATGTCGCAGGAAAGGGCGATCTCCATGCCGCCGCCTGCAGCAGAGCCGTTGACGGCCGCGATGACGGGCTTGGAGCACAGACGTGCGGTCAGGCCGCCGAAACCATGCTCGGTAACGGTCTGGCACTCGCCGCCTTCGGAGAGCTCGGAGAGGTCTTCGCCAGCGCAGAACACCTTGCCGGTGCCGGTGACGATGATGGCGCGGACGTTCTTGTCGGTCTCCGCGTTGTTCATGATGTTTTCCATGGCCTTCGAGGTAGCGCCGTTGAGGGCGTTAGCGACGTCCGGGCGATTGATGCGGATGATGAGCAAGCCATCCTCGCGCAGCTCGGATACGACGGTGTCGGTGCCAAAGTAATCTGCCATGATTTCCTCCTTGTTTGAAACTTCAGGCTTCTCCAGCGACTCGACCCATCCCCCGGGCCGTTCCTTTGAACGTCGCTGTGATTTCAATACTATTGGTTTTGAAATGAGCTGCATCATCAGGCCATGTGTATTGAGACGTTACCCAATAACACGTTCATCACTAGTTATTGAGTAGGCATGCGTACCACCTGGATCGGCGTCTTCAACCCCCTGCGATACCCCCATGATGAAGGGGTCGGAAGCAGGCGTGGCGCCCTGGTGGTTGACGACGTCGTACGGGGAGCGTTTCATCTCTTTATCTTCAGACCTCAGACGGCCTCTGGTATCGTCTATGGATGAAAAAACGCACCGATGAGGAGGACCCATGCAGATCAATGTTCTCGTCGAGCACGGATCGGAACTGGTCGCCCCGCTTGATCTTGAGGGGCTTGCGACGTTCGTGCTCAAGGAGATGGAGTGTCCCGAGACGACCGACGTCTCCATCACGTTCGTAACCGACGAGCGCATCCACGAGCTCAACCGCGATTATCGCGGCATCGATAGGCCGACCGACGTTCTTTCCTTCGAATGCGATAACGTGCCGTTCGAAGACGAGGATGTTGCCTCCGCCGTCGAGTACGAGCTCGGCGATATCGTCATAGCGCCCGATGTCGCCGTCCGCCAAACGGCCGAGTACGGAACGACCTTCGAAGAGGAAGTGACGCTGCTCACCGTTCACGGCTTGCTTCATCTTTGCGGCTATGATCACATCGAAGATGACGAAGCCGAGGAGATGGAAGCGCTCGAACGCGAGCTCATCGGAAAATGGAACGAGGCGCGCGCATGACGCGCTCCGGCTTCACTTTGCTATCGGCGTTCAAATGCGCCTTCCGCGGTATCGTCGACACCGCGGGCGAGCGCAATTTCCGCATCGAAGTGGCCTTCATGGCGCTGTGCTGCGCGCTTGGTCTTTTCTTCGCCATCTCCACTGCGGAATGGATCGTCGTGATCGTGTGCTTCGGCCTTGTGCTGGGAGGGGAGTGCTTCAACTCCGCATTTGAGGCGGTGGTGGACCTCGCGAGTCCTGACTATCATGAGCTTGCGCGAAAAGCCAAAGACGCAGCCGCCGGTGGCGTGCTGCTCTTCTCGATCGCATCGTTTATCATCGGCGTAGTCATATTCCTTCCCCGCATTCTCGCTTTGCTGGGATTCGCATAGCGTTTCGTCTCATGAAAAGGTAATGGTATGGACATCACCCAATCGACAATCGACCCGTCAACCTTCAAGTCGGGCTTCGTCACCCTCATAGGCCGACCCTCCTCGGGCAAGTCGACTCTATTAAATGCCCTTATGGGCAAGAAGCTCGCCATCGCTTCCCCTACCGCGCAGACGACGCGTCACCGGTTTCGCGCCGTTCACACGACCGAAGACCACCAGATGGTCATCGTCGATACGCCCGGCGTCCATAAGCCCCACGACGCCCTCGGTGAAGAACTCAACGTCACGGCCTTGAAGTCGCTCGATGGCATCGACGTCGCGGCGTTCCTCCTCGACGCATCGGCGCCGTTCGGGCGAGGGGATGAGTGGGTCATCAAGGAGCTCTCGAAGGTCAAGGCTCCGAAGATCCTCGTGCTCTCGAAGATCGATCTCGTCGACGATGCCCAGCTCGACGAGCAGCGCTACAAGGCCGTATCGCTTGCCGAATGGGACGACGTCGTCGAGCTCTCTTCCCTCACCGGCGAAAATCTCGATACATTCATCGAGGCGGTCACCGATCGTTTGCCCACCGGCCCTTTGTGGTTTCCCGCCGATATGGAGACCGATCAACCTGTCGAGGTCATCGTGGCCGAGTTCATCCGCGAGAAGATCCTCCTCAACGCCTACGACGAGGTTCCCCACGCTGTCGGGGTCGTCGTCGACGAAATGGATTTCAATCGACGCAAGAACATGCAGCGCATCTTCGCGTCCATCTACGTCGAACGCGACAGCCAGAAGGGCATCGTCATCGGCAAGGGCGGCGCCGCGATCAAGCAGGTGGGCACCCAAGCGAGAGAGGATCTCGAGCGTCTGCTCGGCTGCAAGGTCTTTCTCGATCTGCAGGTGAAGGTCAGGAAGAACTGGAGACGCGATCTCAACCAGATCAGGCGTTTCGGATACGGGGAAGGGGCGTAGGCGCGCGTGGCTTCGCGCACGTATTCGCTTCGCGCTCTCGTGCTGCGTCGCACCAAGCTCGGAGAGACCGACGTCATCTGCACGCTTTTGACCGAGGGCGGAGAGCAGGTGCGCGCCGTGGCGAAGGGCGCCCGTAAGCCGTCGTCGCCTTTTTCTTCTCGCCTCGAGGTGTATGCCGTCTGCGATCTGCTCCTCTCAAGCGGAAGAAGCCTCGATATCGTCAAGGAAGCCAGGCTCGTCTCCTCGAACGATCATCTCCGCGTTGACTACGTCCTCATGGACGCCGCCGCTCCGCTTGTCGAGCTTCTCGATAGAACCACTCAAGCAGGGCTTGAGGACCGGCGTCTGTTCCCCATGACGTGCAAGGCGCTTTCCTTGCTGAAAGGGGCCGATCCTCGACAGGCCGTTTCCCTCTGTGCGGCGCATCTCCTTAAAACCTCCGCTATCCTCGGGTTTCGACCGCGGCTCGATTCGTGTGTGGAATGCGGACGTGCGCTTCCCCTATCGGGTGAGGGCGGTCCGGTCGGTTTTTCGCTTGTCGATGGCGGTCGGGTATGCGCATCGTGCGCGCGCAGCGTCGAGACGATTCGCTTCGATAGCGCCGTCATCGGCTGGGCGCACGCGCTTCTGTTCTCCTCTCTGGATGAATGCAAGGCCTTCGCGATCGACGACGACACGGCCCTTTCCCTCTTTCGCTTCATTCAGATGTGGCTTTTTCAGCATCTGGGGGTGAAGCTGAAATCGCTCTCGCTTCTTCTCTCCCAATCGTGATGCCTTCACGATTCATCCATACCCGCATATTTCTCGATGAAGTTCCTTTGCTCTCGGGTATACTGTGAGGGCTGCAAACCTGCAGCCACTCCTTGCCTAGCTTGCATGCACCACCGCTTGTTGGCTCGGATCGGAGTGATCAATGCTTAAAGAAGAAAGGTGGAAGCATGGCTGATAAGAACAGCATCTCCAAAGAACGCACTGCAGAGCTGATCGCGGAGTTCGGCAAGAACCCGCAGGATTCCGGTAGCGCAGAGGTCCAGGTCGCAATCCTCTCCGAGCGCATCCGCAATCTCACGGAGCACCTCAAGGAGCATCCCAAGGATCACCACACCCGCCGCGGCCTGCTCATGCTCGTCGGTAAGCGTCGTCGCCTCCTGGTCTACATCAAGGATCGCGACATCTTCGAATACCGCGAACTCATCAAGAAGCTCGGCATTCGCGACAACCTTTAAGCAAACAGCCCGCGCAATGCGGGCTTTTGTGTATAGAGCGGTCGGCGGCTGAGGGACAGACGCTGCTCGCGCGCCTGAAGGAAGGGCGCGAAGAGGCTTTGCGCAATGAGGCGCAAGGGAAGAGAAAGAAAATGGAACACATCACTGAAACCTTCGAGCTCTACGGGAAGACCTACAGCCTTTCCACCGGCGAGTTGGCCAAGCAGGCTTCGGGTGCCGTCAAGGTCACCCAGGGCGACACGACCGTGCTCGTGACTGCCGTCATCTCCGATCAGGAAAAGGATTACGACTTCTTCCCGCTGACGGTGGACTTCATCGAGAAGATGTACGCTGTCGGACGCATCCCCGGTGGCTATCTGAAGCGCGAGGCGAAGCCTTCCGACAAGGGTATCTTGACCGCGCGTATGATCGACCGTCCGATTCGCCCCGGTTTCGTCGACGGCTTCAAGCAGGAAGTCCACGTCGTTGCAACCACGTTCGTCGTCGATGGCGAGAACCCGCCTGACTGCATGAGCGTCATGGGCGCAAGTGCCGCGCTTATGTGCGCAAGCGCTCCTTTCGATGGCCCCGCCGCCTGCGTTCGCATCGGCCGCGACATCGACACGGGCGAATTCATCGTCAACCCCACCTACGATGAGCAGGAGAACTCCGATCTCGAGCTCACCATCGCCGGCACCGCCGACTACATCTCCATGGTCGAGGCTGGAGCCGATGAGATCAGCGAAGAGGATATGCTCGCTGCCATGACCTTCGGCCAGGAGGCCATCGCGGCGTTCTGCGAGAAGCAGGCTGCGTTCCTCGCTCGCGTCAACCCCGCTCCCAAAGAGTGGCCCATCCACGTCGCTGATCCTTCCATCGCCGAGCGCGTCGACGCTCACTTCGATGAGATGTCCGCCGCCCTCAAGGACGCCGACAAGCAAGCTCGTATGGCCAAGGTCGAAGATCTCAAGGCCTCCGTCAAGGAAAACGACTTCACCGAGGAAGAGCGCGCCGCATGGGGCAGCGATATCGCCGCTGCGCTCAAGTCCCTGGAAAAGCATGCCATGCGCGCGATGGTCATCGAGACCGGCGAGCGCGCCGACGGCCGCAGCTCCACGGAGATCCGCCCGCTCTACATCAAGGCCGGCTACCTGCCCCGTGTCCACGGCTCCGGTCTGTTCCAGCGCGGCCAGACCCAGGCCCTGTCGGTGGCGACGCTCGGCATGCTCAACGAGTGGCAGCGCCTCGACACGATCGACCCGGCAGAGGGCAAGCGCTATATGCACCAGTACAACTTCCCGCCGTACTGCACCGGTGAAGTTGGACGCATGGGCGCCCCGAAGCGTCGCGAGATCGGTCATGGCGCGCTTGCTGAACGCGCCCTTCTTCCGGTTCTTCCCGACGAAGAGGAATTCCCCTACGCCATTCGCGTCGTTTCCGAGATCCTCGAGTCCAACGGCTCTTCCTCCATGGCCTCCACGTGCGGCTCTACGCTTGCCCTGATGGACGCCGGCGTTCCGATCAAGGCACCCGTTGCGGGTATCGCGATGGGCCTTATCAAGGAAGGCGACGACATCGTCATCCTGTCCGACATCCAGGGCCTCGAGGACTTCCTCGGCGACATGGACTTCAAGGTGTGCGGAACCGAGGAGGGCATCACGGCGCTCCAGATGGACAATAAGGCCAAGGGCCTGTCGGTCGATATCCTGGCGCGTGCGCTCGCCCAGGCAAAGGAAGGCCGCTCCTTCATCATGAAGAACATGCTCGAGGCGATCGCGGAGCCGCGTGAGGACATCTCCCCGTATGCTCCCCACATCGAGACCATCCACATCCCGTCCGACAAGATCCGCGACGTCATCGGTTCCGGCGGCAAGGTCATTCGCGGCCTTCAGGAGGAAACCGGCGCAACGATCGAGATCGAGGAGGATGGCACGGTTCGCATCGCTTCCATCGAGGCAGCTTCCGGCGCCGCAGCCAAGGCGGCCATCCTCGGCATCGTCAAAGTTCCCGAAGTCGGCGAGATCTACGAAGGCGAAGTCGTCGGGATCAAGGATTTCGGCGCCTTCATCCGCCTTACGCCCGGCAAGGACGGCCTGCTTCATATCTCCCGCATGGCCAACGGCCGCGTGGGTAAGGTCGAAGACGTCCTCTCCATCGGCGATATCGTCAAGGTCGAGGTCATCGAGGTCGGGGACAACGGCAAGATCAGCCTCGATCGCATCGATAAGCCCGACGTTGCCTCGGCGCCTTCGGACCGACGTCGCAAGGATGATCGCCCCCACGACGGCAACGGCCATTCGGGCCGCAAGCCCCGCCGTCGTCGTAACGAAGACTAGTCAATCGCCGTCTAGCCTTTTAGGGTAGAACCAACGCGAGACGCGACCCCCTGTTCCCGATGTGGGGCAGGGGGTCTTTTCGAGAAAGGGAGAACACCCCCATGACTACGTATCAAACACGCGGCACCTGCGCTCGATCCATCGATTTCGACGTCGTTGACGGCGTGGTGCGCAACGTGCGCTTCAACGGAGGCTGCAACGGCAACGCCAAGGGCATCGCCGCCTTGGTTGAGGGCAGGCCTGCCCAGGAAGTGGCTGCGACCCTCAAGGGGATCACCTGCGGCCCCAAGCCGACGAGCTGTCCCGATCAGTTGGCGCGCGCTCTCGAGCAGTCGCTTTCGTGAAGTAGCATTTAACAGGAGGGATGCAGGAAGATGTCCATGGAAACATCGGTATTGTCGAACGGGATGACGATCGTCAGCGAGACGATGCCGCAGGTTAGATCGGTTTCGCTTGGCCTGTGGTTCAACGTCGGCTCTCGCGATGAGCTGCCCGACCAGGCTGGGTTGACCCACTTCATGGAGCATATGATGTTCAAGGGGACGCCCACCCGCACCCCTTTGGATATTTCGATGCATTTCGATCGCCTCGGCGCAGAGCTCAACGCGTTCACGTCGAAGGAATACACGTGCTATTACGCGCGATTCGTCGACGACAAGCTTCCTTCGGCGCTCGAGGTTCTCGCCGACATGGTCGTGAACTCGACCTTTTCCCAGGAGGCGATCGACACCGAGCGGGAAGTGGTGCTCGAGGAAATCGCGCGGGCCGAGGATGCTCCCGACGACTTCGTGTTCGATCTCTACACTTCTTCCACGCTTCCCGGCCATCCCGTTGGATTGCCGGTGCTTGGAAGCAAAGAACGCGTCGGGGCGTATCGCAACGAAGATTGCCGCGCGTTTCACGCCGAGCACTACCATGCGGGAAACTTGACGATTGCCGCCGCCGGTAACGTCGATCATGCCTCGCTTGTCGCTTTGGCGGAGTCTCTCTTCTCTACGCTTCCTGCCGGTACCAAGGCGTCTCGCACCCTCGAGGCTCCGTCTTTCGCCGATGGGATTTTCGTTGAGAAACGCGACATCGAACAGGCGCATCTGGTCTACGGCCTTCCGTGGCTTCCCGTCGGCGACGAACGGCGCTTTGCGGCCTCGCTGATGACGACGCTGCTCGGCGGTTCCATGTCCTCTCGCCTGTTCCAGGTGATCCGCGAGGATCGCGGCCTTGCCTATTCGGTCTACGCAACGCAAAGCGCCTATCAGGGGGCGGGGCAGTGGTGCGTTTACGCCGGAACGCGGCCGGGCAATATCAGCGAGGTTGTCGGTTTGATCAAGGGCGAGATCGCTCGCCTGGTCCAGGACCCTGTTCCCGCAGATGAACTCGAGCGCACCTGTGAGCTGATCTGCGGCCAGATGCTCTTGGGCCTCGAGTCGACGAGCAATCGAATGGTGCGCCTCGGTAAGCGCCAGACGCTCGGCCTTGAGCACCTCACCCCCGAAGAGCAGGTCGAGCGCTATCGAAGCGTTACGGTTGAGGACGTCCTCGACCTTGCCCAAGACCTCCTCACGGCCGATGCTGCACTCGCCTGCGTCTCGCCCTTGTCTTCCTCCGAAGTCACCGCCCTTGTCTCGTAAGGCTGGGTCGTCCCAGCACATGAAAGGAATGATGTAAATGATCAACGTCGCCGTTGCCGGCTACCGTGGCCGCATGGGCTCTGCCGTCGTCGATGCCGTAACCGCCGCCGAGGACATGGTCGTCGCGTGCGGTATCGACCCCTGTTTCTCGTCTGCCGATTTCCCCACGTTCGCCTCGATCGACGAGGCCCTTGAAGGCGCCTCCTTCGACGTGCTCGTCGACTTCACGCAACCCGACGTCGTCGTGTCCACGCTCGAGCGCGCCTTGCCCGCCGGCGTCGACTGCGTCGTGGGCACGACCGGAATGAGCGATGAGACCCTCCGCCGTCTCGCCGACAGCGCGAAACCGGGCACGTGCCTGTTCTATGCCCCCAACTTCACGACGGGCGCTGTATTGATGATGGAGTTCGCGAAGGCCTGCGCGCCTTACTTCCCCGAGGCCGAGGTGATCGAATTCCACCACTGCAACAAAAAGGACGCTCCGAGCGGCACCGCTGTACGCACGGCTCAGATCATCGCGCGCGAGCGCGACTTCTCCTCTGCCGCTCCGGGCAAGGAAACGGAAATCGAGGGATGCGAAGGTGCCCGCGGAGCGCTCGTCGAAGGCGTGCCCGTCCATTCGGTTCGCTCCATGGGCTACGTCGCGAGCCAGGAGGTCGTATTCGGCTCGATGGGCCAGACCCTGACGATTCGCCATGACTCATGGGACCGCACGTCCTACATGCCTGGCGTTCTCCTGGGAATCCGCTCCGTCACCGATCGGAGCGGCCTCATTGTAGGTTTAGAGAACTTCATGGCCTAAGATAAGGCCGCATGAGATAATTCAACCCACTGTCGATGATCTATCGAAAAGGAGTCACGATGAACACCGCTTATGAGCCGCGTTTCGGCCGCATGATACCTGCTATGGTCACCCCCTTCGACGACAAGCTCGAGCTTGACCTCAAGCAGGCGCGCGCCTTGGCTCGCCGCCTCGTCGAGGGAGGGGCGGACTCCCTGATCATCAACGGAACAACCGGCGAAAGCCCCACGGTGTTCTACCCGCAGAAGATGAAGCTCTTCGAAGCGGTTGTTTCCGAAGTCGGTGGCGAGGTTCCCATTATCGCCAACGTCGGCGACAACTGCACCGCCGACACGGTCGATTTCGCCAAGGACGTCCAGAAGCTTGGCGTCGATGGCTTCATGCTCGTCGTTCCGTATTACAACAAGCCTCCCCAAGAGGGTCTGTACCAGCACTTCAAGACCATCGCTGAATCGGTCGATCTGCCCTGCATCCTCTACAACATCCCGGGCCGCTGCGTTGTCAACATGACCGCGGAAACCACCCTTCGCCTGGCCAACGACGTCGACAACATCGTCGCCATCAAGGAAGCATCCGGCGATCTCGATCAGGTTGCCGCCATCATCGAAGCGGCCCCTGCTGGTTTCGATGTGTATTCGGGCGACGATTCGCTTACCTACGATATGATGAAGATCGGTGCTGCGGGCGTTATCACGACCGCCGGCAACGTCGCTCCCCAGCGCATGAAAGAGCTTACGACCCTGTGTGCGGCGGGTGATTTCGACGCTGCCTGGAAAGCGCATGAGGCGCTTCTTCCTTTCATGGATGAGCTCTTCGTCACCGCTAACCCGATCATGGTCAAGGAAGCGCTCAACCTCTGCGGATTCTCCGTCGGCGGCGTGCGGCTCCCGCTTGTCGACGCGACGCCCGAGCAGTCCGCCCACCTGGCGCAGGTTATGCGCGAAACGGGAATCCTCGGCTAATCGAGGTCTCCTTTTCGACGTGCCCTGCCATATCTTTTAGCCTTAACCCTTCGCGGCATTACGCCGCGAAGGGTGTTTGACGTATTAGAACCGAGATAAGGAAGTACATGTCTGAACACAATTCCGATGAACAGAACGTCGTTTCATCAACTCCCGTTCCTAAGGAGTCGGTAAAGCACGTCCACCTTGAGCGTCAGCGACCCAAGCTGAGCAAATTCGATGGACAGGAAGGGGAGGGAAAGTCCAGGAAGACGCCTTCTCGCTCCTCTCAGCAGAATCGCTCTCGCCGTAATTCCAATTCGAAGAGCCAGTCCAAACGAGATCCCAAGGCGAAGCTCCGCATCATCCCGCTCGGCGGCCTTGACGCCATCGGCAAGAACATGACCTGCTTCGAGTGCGGAAACGATATGATCCTCGACGATGCCGGCCTGATGTTCCCCGATGACAACCACCCTGGTATCGACCTGATCCTGCCGGACTACTCCTATGTGCTCGAGAACGCCGATAAGCTTCGCGGCATCGTCATCACGCATGGCCATGAGGATCACACCGGCTCCCTGCCGTATCTGCTTAAAGATCTCGATCGACAGGTGCCCATCTTCGCAACTAAACTCACGCTTGGCCTTATCGAGGGTAAGCTCGCTGAACACAAGGTTAAGAACGCCAAGTTGTGCGAGATAAAGCCCGGACAGTCGGTCAAGCTCGGCTGCATCACCGCCGAGTTCTTCGCGGTCAACCATTCTATCCCCGGTGCGGTCGGCGTCTTCTTCCAGTCACCTGCCGGCAACGTGCTCCATACCGGAGACTTCAAGCTCGACCAGAGCCCCATCGATGGCGTGCGCACCGATTTCGGCGCGCTTGCGCGCTTCAGCGAGATCGGCGTCGACTTGATGATGTCCGATTCCACCAACGCCCTGAACCCAACGTTCACTCCGTCTGAAGCCGAGGTCGGCAAGGCGCTCGACGTGATCATCTCCCAGGCGAAGGGACGCGTTATCGTGGCGTCTTTCGCATCGCATATCCATCGCATGCAGCAGATCTGCGATGCGGCCGTGCGCAATGGCCGCAAGGTTGCCGTCACCGGCCGTTCGATGGTTCAGAACACCGATATCGCGCGAAAACTCGGGTATCTGAAGATCTCCGACCAGAACATCCTCGATGCCTACGACCTCAAGGGACTTCCCACGGATTCGTACGTCGTCATGTGCACAGGCTCCCAGGGCGAACCCCTTTCGGCTCTCGCGCGCATCGCCAACGACAACCATAAAACCATTTCCGTCGAAGAGGGCGACACCGTCATCATCTCGGCAACCCCGGTTCCCGGCAACGAGAAGGCCGTCACCAAGGTGATCAACGATCTTGCCAAGATCGGCGCAGATGTCTTCGATAAGTCTCGGGCGCGTGTGCACGTCTCGGGCCACGCCTCCGCCGAGGAGCTCAAGCTCGTGCTGTCCATCGTTCAACCGAAGCACTTCATGCCCGTCCACGGCGAAGCGACGCATCTGCGTGCCCACGCCCGCTTGGCTCAGGCCACCGGCGTCCCCAAGAACAACATCTTCCTGTGCGAAAACGGCGAATCGCTCGAGTTGACGTCGCGCGGCGTACGTCGAGGCAAGTCGGTTCCGAGCGGCATCATCCTCGTTGACGGCTTGTCGGTCGGCGATACCTCCGAATTCATCCTTAATGAAAGGACCAACCTCGGGTCTCAGGGCGTCGCCGTCATCGCGTGCGCCGTCAAACAGAAGGAGCGTACCGTCATAGGGAAGGTGAACGTCGAGATGCATGGCATCCCAGGTGGAGACGAACCTCATTTCGTCGAGACCGTCTGCTCCGCCGTCTCAAGCGCTCTCAAACGCTCCCTTTCGAAGAACGAGGACGCCGCGGCGGCCAAGAAAGCAGCTCGCAGTGCGCTTCTTTCCATTCTGTGGGAGCGCACCAACCAGCGTCCGCTCGTTGTCATCAACATTCTCGAAGTCTAGGTTTACCCCGTACCCATACCGGCTTATCGCACCATTCATCACACTAAGGACGGCATATGGCTACCAACAAAACTCAGGGCCGCGGCAAACAGCAGAATAGGAAAGCGTCGTCATCCTCGCGTAAACCAGGAACGGTCAAGGGGCAGGCTCATCAGCCTGCTCCTTTGTTGGATGACCGCACCAAACGCGATATCGCGGCAGTCGTCATGATCATCGTCGGGGTTGCCCTGCTCGCGATGGATTTCATCGGCTCGGACGGCGTCGTCACCGGCGCTTTGTCGCTTGCCCTTCGCTATTGCCTGGGCATCGGCTCCTATGTGCTTCCGTTCCTCCTGTTCGTTTTGGCTGGAACGCTTCTCGTGCGCTTCGAGCGTGAAATGGTGCCTACGCGTGTCGCTATCGGTTTCGCTCTTCTCCTCTTGGCGTTCCTGACGACTTCGGCCCTGTTCACCCCTGGGGCCGAAGTCGATCCTAACCGCTTGTTCATCCAGCAGTTCCTCATCGTCCACGGGGGCTACCTCGGCGCCGGGATCGGCTGGGCGCTGTTGAAGCTGTTCGGTTTCACCGTCTCTTTGATTCTCGTGGTTGGCCTTGTGATCGTCGCGCTGCTGATAATCGGTTTCTCCGTGTCCTCGATCATCGAGAAGCTGCGCGATCGCGACAGGGTCGACGACGACCAAGCAAACCCCTTCGCCCACCTCTCGCGACTCCCTTCTGCGCACATCAAGCGAGCGAAGAAGGCCGCTCGCGTCGACGAGGGCCTTGAAGACCCCTCTGCCCAGGTAACGCACGTCCTCGGTTCGGGGGAGGCGCATTCCGCTGCCAAAACGCAGGTGCTCGATGCCCCTGCAACCGAATCCCGCAAGCGCCGCCCTCGTCGTGAATTGAGGGAAGAAGCCGGCGTCGATGACGCACCCGGACAACGTGCTACGCAGATGACGCGCAAGCTCGGTTCTCGCCAAGACGAAGCGGATCGCGGTGAAACGCAGATCCTTTCCCCTGCACCGAAAAAGAAGAAGGCGACCGATGTCGCCCGACCGAAACCCCTCGAAGGATTCGAGCTTCCCGATAGGGGACTGCTCAACACCTCTTCGTCCAAGCGCTCCTCCAAGGAAAGCGAGGCCACACTGCGCGCGACAGGGGCCCTTCTGCAGGAAACCCTTGCGGATTTCGGCGTTCCCGCCGAAGTGGTTGGCTGGGTTCCCGGTCCGACCGTCACCCTGTTCAAGGTCGACTTGCCTTCCGGCGTGCGCGTCAACCGCGTCTCCAACCTCACCGACGACATCGCGCTTGCCCTCGCCGCTCCGGGGGTTCGCATCTTCGCGCCGGTTCCAGGCACCAACTACGTCGGTATCGAGGTGCCCAATAAAACCAGGGAAACGGTGCTTTTGGGCGACGTGCTCAAAGACGCTCCCGAGGGTCCCTTGCAAATCGCGATCGGCAAGGACGTCGAAGGCAACTGCATTGTCAGCGACCTTGCCACCATGCCCCATCTTCTCATCGGCGGAACGACCGGATCCGGTAAATCGGTCGCCATTAACGGCATGATCATGTCCATCCTCATGCGCGCGACTCCTTCCGAGGTGCGCATGATCATGATCGACCCGAAGCGAGTTGAGTTCACCCCGTACAACGGCATTCCCCATCTTTACGTTCCCGTCGTCACCGAAGCACGCGAAGCGGCAAGCGCGCTTTCGTGGGCCGTCGCGGAAATGGAGCGCCGACTGAAGGTGTTCTCGGGCATCGGCGCCCGCAACATCGGCCAATACAACGCCAAAGCCCAGAAAGGCCTCGAGATAAACGGCACTACCGCCGTCGAGATGCCTTACCTCGTCATCATCATCGACGAGCTTGCCGACTTGATGATGAACGTGGGCAAGGAAGTCGAGTTCTCGATCTCTCGCTTGGCGCAGCTCGCCCGTGCTGCCGGTATTCACCTGATCGTCGCCACGCAGCGTCCTTCGACCAACGTCGTCACGGGCTTGATCAAGGCGAACATCACCAACCGCATCGCGTTCAACGTCGCGTCCGGCATCGATTCGCGCGTTATTCTCGATACGCCAGGCGCCGAGCACCTCATCGGCCTAGGCGACCTGCTTCTTTCCAAGCCCGAACTCGCCAAGCCCCAGCGCATCCAAGGCTGCTACGTATCGGAAGACGAGATCTCGGCTGTTGTGGAGAAATTGAAATCGCAGGGCGAGCCCGAATACCACAATGATATTTTGAAGACCAATCTCATCACGCTGGGCGATTCCGCCCCTGACGGCTCGGGCGGATCGGCCCTTTCGGACGACCCGCTTGTGTGGGACGCGGCTGAAATCGTCGTTTCTTCCGGCATGGGCTCGACTTCCAATCTTCAGCGTCGATTGAGCGTTGGTTATTCGCGCGCCGGTCGTATCATGGATCTACTTGAGGAAAAGGGCGTCGTCGGCCCCCCGAACGGCTCTAAGCCTCGCGAGGTCCTCGTCGACGCTCTCGAGCTCGAGACGATCCGCGCATTTGAAGAACAAGACTCCTAAGGCAGAGGCAAGGGGATTTGATGCATCACATCAGCTTCGGCAACGTGCTGAAGGAAGCACGTTTGGCAAAGGGGATGGATCTGGCGACCGTTTCCCGAGAGCTGCGCATTCGCCAAGACATCGTCGTCGCGATAGAGAGCAGCGACTTTGCTCGGATGCCTTCTCGCGGTTATACCCGTAATATGGTTATCGCCTACGCGCGACTCGTCGGCCTGAACGCCCACGACGTCAGCCGCATGTACCTCGATCAGGAGTACGCCTACCAGGTCGAGCAGGCCCATCGCAGCGTCGGCACCGCCGTTAGGATGCATGACGTGGAAGGGGACCGCGCCTCCTCGCGTTCGCGCTCGCATTCGAATCGCGAAGAACCGCAGGAGGTCTACGACGGTTCCACTAACTTCCTTGGCCGCCGTCTCTACTCTCAGGACCCCGACATCCCGCGCCCCGTATCGTCTGGCCCTTCCAACCCTACGCGTGGCATGTCCCATGCCGGTGGTACCGCCCATCGTGCCCGTCGTTCGGCCATGCCGGAGGGTAAGTACACGAACCTTTACCAGGCTCCGCGCAACATGCCCGATCCTAACCGTCGACGCAACGCGATCATCGCCATCGCACTCGCCGTCGTCATCATCGTCGCGCTCATCGTCGGCTTCGCCCTTTCCCATCAAAGCGCACCTCAGGCGAATATTCCCGTGACCGGAGCGACCGCAACGGCTCCCGAAAACACTTCAAGCGAGGATGCGCAAACCCAGGATCAGCAGAAGACCGAGACGACTGAAGAGCCTCCGACCGAGTTCACGCTTGAGTATTCCGTTTCCGATGGGTCGAGCACCTATATCGAGGTCATCGTCGATGGAAAGACGAAAGAAGCGAATGACGTCGATGGACCTGCTTCGGAAACATACACGAGTAGCGACTCCATCAAATTCGTATGCTCGGAGACCAAGGGCGTGACCCTCAAAATCGACGGTGAGGAAGTGAAGCTCAAGGCTGACAGCTCCGGGATCGTCAGCAAGACGTACAAGTTCTCGGACATTCTCGACGCATGGTACGATGATCATCCGGATGTCGAGCGCCCCAGCTCCTCGAAGTCAGCCACCAAATCCTCGAGCAGCTCATCTTCTTCGTCGAGCGACTCGTCGGATTCCTCGTCCTCTTCATCCTCCTCGTCCAACGAATAGCGAACCTCGTCATACCGTCATATCAAGCGAAAGGAACATCATGGCTAAAGATTCCAGTTTCGACGTTGTGTCTCAGATCGACATGCAGGAAATCGACAATGCCTACGGGCAGGCCAAGAAGGAAATCTCCCAGCGCTACGATCTCAAGGATTCCGGCGCCGACATCTCCCTCGATAAGAGCGGAAAGACCGTCACCGTTTCCGCTCCGAGCGACTTCGTGTGCAAGCAGGTCATCGATGTCCTGACTTCCAAGCTCATCAAGCGCGGGATCGACCTCAACGCCTTGAACTGGGGCAAGCTCGAAGCGGCATCCGGCGGCACGGTTCGCCAGAGCGCCCAGATCATCGAAGGGATCGACCGCGAGACCGCCGGCAAGATCAACAAGGACATCAAGGCAACGAAGCTCAAGGTAAAGGTCGCCATCGAAGGCGACAAGCTCCGTGTTTCCGGCCCTAAGCTCGATACGCTTCAGGAAGTGATCGCGTTCCTCAAGGACCAGGACTACGGTCAACCCCTTCAGTTCACCAACTATCGCTAAGCTGCATCGAGGAGCATCTTTTCCCATGCCAAAGAACGTTTCCTTCCTTACGCTCGGCTGCGCGAAGAACGAAGTCGACAGCGCTTCGATGCAACAGCGCCTCATCGAAGCGGGGTACCGTATCGTCGAGATCGATGAAGAGCCCGATTGCATCGTCGTCAACACATGTTCGTTCATCCAGCCCGCGATTGAGGAAAGCCTCGACGTTATCTTCGAAATCGCTGACGAGCAAGCCGTGCGTTCCGGTCGCTGCAAGCTCGTCGTCTGCGGATGCATGCCCTCGCGCTTCGGGGAAGACCTGGCAGACGAGCTAACCGAGCCGGATGCCTTCGTGCCGTGCAAGGACGAAGATGGGATCGTCGATCTCATCGACGATCTGCTCGGGATCGAATCCGCCTCGGCCCCGGCGCAGGTCGAATTCTCCTTCGAGCCGAGCGAGTACGTGAAGATCTCGGATGGCTGCAACCGCTTCTGCTCGTTTTGCACCATCCCCTTCATCCGCGGTCGCTACCATAGCTATTCCTATGATGAAATCGAGCGGGACGTCGAAAGAAAAATCGCAGGCGGAACGCGTGAGATCGTGCTCATCGCCCAGGATTCCGGTATCTGGGGTCTCGATTTATCCCCTCGTGAAACGCTGGCCTCCCTGCTCGAACGTCTGGCATCGGCGTATCCTTCGACATGGTTCAGGGTCATGTACCTTCAGCCTGCCGGTATGACCGACGAGCTTCTCGACGTCGTAGCGCGCCACGGCAACATCTGCAGCTATTTCGATATTCCGTTGCAGCACTGCGATGGAGAGCTCCTCCGATCGATGAACCGCCAGGGCGATCGGGAGAGCATCGAGGCCATGCTTGCGCGGGTTCGCACCCGTATCCCCGACGTCGTCCTCCGAACGACGCTGATCGTCGGTTATCCCGGGGAAACGGACGATCAATTCGAAGATCTCTGCGATTTCGTCGAAGATGCGGACTTCGATTACGTCGGCATCTTCGCCTACTCGCGCGAAGACGGCACCAAGGCCGCCGAGCTTCCCGACCAGATCGACGAGGACACGAAGCAGGAACGCCTTCAGACCCTGCGAGATATCGCCGACTCTGTTTCCTCTGCGCGTATTTCCCGACGAATCGCAACGACATGCGATGTGCTCGTCCTCGGTTGCGAAGAGGACGGACAGCTCTACGGTCGCGCCCAGAGCCAGGCGCCCGAGGTCGACGGCGTGGTGTATCTCGATCGGGGAGAAGTCGGCGACATCGTCACCGTGACGATCGCCGATACGCTCCTCTACGAAATGGAGGCGCAATAAAGTGGCGGTTTCGAACTGCGACGAGAACACGGTATGGACTCCGGCGAACGTCGTGACGCTGGTGAGGATCCTCCTCGTTCCCGTTTTCGTCGTCGCGCTCATCTCCCCGTGGCCCGATTACTTCCCTGCGTGGCCCGATGCAGAGCTGTGGAAGCCTTGGATCGCTGCCTTCATTTTCGCCCTTCTGTCCTGCACCGACGCGCTTGACGGCTACCTTGCCCGCAGTCGCGGCGAAGTGACCAATTTCGGCAAGTTCATCGATCCCCTAGCCGACAAGATCCTCGTCTGCGCCGCGCTGCTCGCCTTGGTCGAACTGCAGCTTCTTCCCTCGTGGGTCGCGCTGATCATCCTCGGCCGCGAGTTCATCGTCTCCGGCCTGCGCATGCTCGTTGCCACGCATGGCGTCGTCGTTGCCGCAAGCTGGTACGGTAAGGCGAAGACGGTCTTCCAGATCATCGCGATCTTGATGTTCATCGTGAAGAAGTCAAGCGTCCTTCTCGTGCTTCATCCCCAGATGGACCTCATCGCCTACTGCGTTTCTTGGTCGTTCATGATCGTTGCGCTCGCTTTGACGATCATCTCCATGATCGATTACTTCAAGAAGTGCGCACCTATCCTCGGTTTCGGCCATGCCGCTCCCGCCGTCGAACCTGCGCCCTTGAAGGGCGATATCGCCATCGAGGGGGAGATCCGCGATCTTGCTGCGGCGGTCATCGAGTCGGCGCGCAATGCGGGTGTACGCCTCTCCACCGCGGAAAGCTGCACGGGCGGCTTGATAGCCGGATGCCTGACCGCAATCCCCGGGTCCTCTTCGGTGATCGAAGGGGGAGTGGTGAGCTATTCCAACGATGTCAAGAAGCGCCTGCTCGGTGTATCCGAAGACGACCTGGCCCTCAAGGGCGCAGTCAGCAGCGAGGTGGCCTGTTCCATGGCCGAAGGTTCGCGCACGGCCTGCGGAAGCGACGTGGCCGTTTCCGTTACGGGAATCGCCGGTCCGGGTGGCGCCGTCCCCGGCAAGCCGGTCGGAACGGTTTGGTTCGGCATCGCCGGTAGCCGCGGCGTCTCTTCCCATGTGAAGTACTTCGAGGGCGATCGCGATCAGGTCCGCCTTCTCACCGTCAAGCATGCGCTCGAGCTGTTCCTAGCCGAGCTCTCGTAGCATCCGTTCTATTTGCGATCGGCGTAGGTAGCGCTTTCGCTCGATTTCATCGGATGAGCCTACGATTGATGCAATGCGTTTTCGCGCTTGCAAACGAACAGGTGTTCGTGTAGTCTCATTACGTCACACGCGCACAGTCTTCTTCAAGGGAGCGAACAATGAGCCAAGACAGAGAAAAGACTCTCAAGATAACCACCGATCAAATCCAGCAGAAATTCGGCAAGGGCGCCATCATGAAGCTCGGAGAGCAATCCGATCTTCAAATCGGCGTAATTCCCACCGGCGCCCTTCCTCTCGATATCGCGCTCGGCATCGGGGGCGTGCCGCGCGGCCGCATCGTGGAAGTCTACGGTCCTGAATCAAGCGGCAAGACCACCATCGCGCTTCACATCATCGCCGAGGCCCAGGCGGCTGGCGGCGTCGTCGCTTTCATCGACGCCGAACATGCCCTCGACCCGGTGTATGCAGCAAAACTCGGCGTCGATGTTGACGAGATGCTCATCTCCCAGCCTGACACCGGCGAACAGGCACTTGAGATCTGCGACATGCTCGTACGTTCGGGCGCTATCGATTGCGTCGTCGTCGACTCGGTCGCCGCCCTCGTCCCCCGCGCTGAAATCGAAGGGGAGATCGGCGATACCACCGTCGGCTTGCAGGCGCGCCTCATGAGCCAGGCCCTTCGCAAGCTCGCAGGCTCCCTTTCTCGCTCTAACACGACCTGCATCTTCATCAACCAGCTACGCGAAAAGATCGGCGTTATGTTCGGAAGCCCCGAAACCACGACGGGCGGTCGCGCCCTCAAGTTCTACTCAAGCGTACGTCTTGACGTGCGCCGCTTCGATTCCCTGAAGAAGGATGGGGAATTCATCGGCAATCGCGTTCGCGTCAAGGTCGTCAAGAACAAGGTCGCTCCGCCGTTCCGTCAGGCGGAATTCGACATCATGTACGGTGAGGGCATCTCCAAGGAAGGCTGCATCCTCGACATGGGCGTTGAAGCGGGAATCGTCAAGAAAAGCAGCTCTTGGTTCAACTACGGCGAAGAGCGCCTTGGTCAAGGGCGCGAAGCGGCCAAGCGCACGTTGCAAGAGAACCCCGAGATCCGCGACGAAATCGAAAACAAGGTGCGCGCCGAATACGATCTTGCGCCAACAGGCGCTCAAGACGCAGCGCCGGAGCTCGACTCCTAGGTCGTCGCCATGATCGAACTCACGCCTGAAGTTCTTTCACGTTTGTGCGGGGGATCCCCGTGCGCCTCTGCGAACAGCGCATCGACGCACGGCGCGCGCCCCCAAGAATCGGAAGGGGAGCAGGAAGCCTTCAAAAAGATTGCCCGCCTCGTCAAAGTAAGGGATCGTTCCTGCGACGAGGTTCGCTGCCGCTTGATTCGCGATGGCATCGAAGAGATCGATGTTGAGAAGGCCATCGAACGCGCTTGCGCCTGCTCGTTTCTTGACGACGACAGGTTCGCCGATGTGCTGATCCGATCCAGACTGAGAGCGGGCAAGGGACTCGACGGCATCGTCCGCGAGCTCAAATCGCATGGTATCGACCCAGAATCCATCAACGGCTTTCCCGAACGCTATCTCGAAGCATTCCCGACTCAGCAGGATAGCGCCTACGCGCTTCTGTGCCGCAAGCCCCCTCGCGCAAAAAACGCTCGCCAAGCAGCCTACGCCAAGCTGGTAAGAGCGGGGTATCCGGCGTCGATAGCCGCCGAAGCGACGAAACGATGGTTTTCGACTTTCGCTTCCGATCCGCACTGATCAGACCCCCTGGACCTACCATTCAGTCCAGGGGGTCTTCTTCGGCTCTTGTCTTTTGAAGAGGTAATGCCTATCAAAAGGTGGGTATTTCCGTTATCATAGACTCGCTTGAGCTTACGTACCGCTTTAGGTACTTTTTTATTTTAGAAAAAGTGAATAGTGACGCTAGTCATTCAGACGTGTGCTCTTGCCCGGTATGTCAGGGCATTTTTTATGTCCTACCTTTCATATCTTGAAATGCAGCTTGAACGAAAGGGAATGGAATGATCGAGATCATCATCGCTGCCGTCGTAGCGATCGTTGTCGGTTTCGCGATAGGTTACTTTCTCATGCAGAAGGTCCTGAAGGATCGTAACGACGCAACGGCCAATGAAGCAAAACTCGCCCTCGCCGACGCGAAACGCGAGGCCGAGAACCTGAAGAAAGAGGCTATCGTCGAGGCCAAGGACGACGCACTCAAGATCAAGCAGGACGCTGAACGCGAAAGCAAAGAGCGCATGCGCGAGGTACGCTCCGCGGAAAACCATCTCAACCAGCGCGAGCAAAACCTCGACAAGCGCATCGAGGCCCTTGATCAGCGCGAGCATCAGGTTTCCTCTCTCCAGGGGCAGGTCGATCGTCGCATGCGCGATGTTCAAGATGCCGAAGCCGAGGTCAATCAGCGACTCGAACGCGTTGCCGGCCTGACGGCCGAGGAGGCGAAAGCTGAACTCCTCGATAACCTCAAAGATGAATGCGTACACGAGTCCGCCGCCATCATCCGCGATTCTGAGAACCGTACCCGCGCCGAGGCCGACAAGAAGGCTCGCGAGATCTTGAGCGTTGCGATTCAGCGCCTTGCCGCGGACCACACCTCGCAGATCACCGTTTCCACGATTCACATCCCCTCCGACGATCTGAAGGGACGCATCATCGGTCGTGAAGGCCGCAACATCCGCTCGTTCGAGCAGATCACCGGCACGAACCTCATCATCGACGACACCCCCGAATGCGTAACCGTTTCCTCTCATGATCCCGTGCGTCGCGAGATCGCGAGCGTCACCATGCAGAACCTCATCAGCGATGGCCGCATCCATCCCGCCCGCATCGAAGAGATGTTCCATAAGGCGGAGCGTTATGTGAACCAGCAGATCAAGGAAGCTGCCGCCCAGGCCACGTTCGACACCGGCATCCACGATCTCCATCCCGAGATCGAGAAGATCCTCGGTCGCCTGCGCTATCGCACCTCCTACGGCCAGAACGTTCTCAACCACTCCCTCGAAGTCGCCTACCTTTGCGGCATGATGGCTTCCGAGCTCGGCCTCGATCCCGTGCCGGCAAAGAGAGCAGGCCTCCTCCACGACCTCGGCAAAGCCGTCGATCATGAAATCGAAGGCTCCCATGCAGTCATCGGCGCCGACTTGGCTCGTCGCTACGGCGAGGATCCCATGATCGTTCACGCCATCGAGGCTCATCACAACGACGTCGAGCCCAATACCGTCATCGATGTCCTTGTTCAGGCTGCCGATGCCGTCTCCGCGGCTCGACCCGGCGCCCGCAAGGAAAATATCGAGTCCTACATCAAGCGCCTCGAAAAGCTCGAGGAGATCGCGAATTCCCACGAAGGCGTGGAGCGCACCCACGCCATCCAGGCTGGCCGCGAGGTTCGCGTCATCGTCACTCCCGATAAGGTCGACGAGGCTCACGCAACCGTTCTCGCCCACGACATCGCTCAGCAGATTCAGAGCGAGACGAAGTACCCTGGCCAGGTCAAAGTCGTCGTCATACGCGAGACCCGCGCCGTCGACTACGCTAAGTAGCGCATTTCAGTCACGACCTTTCGCGCCCGTGCACGGTACTGACCATGCACGGGCGCAGGTGCAATCATGGACGATTCACTTCACGATTTCATAGAGCAGCACACCGGCGAGAACTACCTTCGCGTCCAGGACGACCTCGGAAGCGGATTCGTGCGTCTCCGCGCAGCGGAAGCGCAGCGCCGTCAGGCGAAGCAAGACATCCGATCCTTTGAGGACGTCGTCATTGAGCTTCTCAGGAATGCACGGGATGCAGGTGCTCGCAGCATATTCGTCGCAACGTGGAACGAAGGAAAGACGCGTCGCCTCACGATGCTCGATGACGGTTCCGGCATTCCGAGGGAACTGCACAAAACCGTGTTCGAGCCGTTCGTCACTTCGAAGCTCGACACCTTCCATTCCGATAGGTGGGGCGTTCACGGGCGCGGTATGGCGCTCTACTCCATCAAGCAGAACTGCCAAAACGCGCATATTGTGACTTCGGCACCTCACCTCGGATCGGTTTTCTCTGTGTCAAGCGAACCTTCCCGGTTACCCGAAAAACGCGACCAATCCACGCTACCGAGCGTAACGCGAAACGACGAGGGTGCTCTAGTGCTGAAAGGGCCCCATAACATCGCCCGGGTTGCCATGGAGTTCGCGATAGACGAACGGGGTAGGGTCGCCGTCTACGTCGGGTCTCCTGCTGAAATTGCCTCCACGCTCCACGCCCTAGCCGACGCGGCTACCTCGCGCCTTTCTTCCATTTTCGCCCACTGCGACGACACCACCCCCTATCTTCAGAGGTTCGCCTTCGCGACCGAGGTCGACGAGCTCACCGCCCTTGCCAATGAGCTTGCGCTTCCTATTTCTTCTCGTACCGCGCGCCGCATCCTGAAAGGGGAGATAGCGCCTCTTCCAACTCACCTCGAGCGCCTTGTCGAACAGAAGGAAGACGCTGAACCAGCCACGACGCTCGCTAAGAGCGCCTTGGCTAGGCGTGCGCCGGCGATTTCCGCACAAGACCTTGAGGCCTTCGGGCACGACTGCCTTGCGTCTTTCACGAAGATCGCTGAAGCATACTACCTTGAATCCGATGTCGCCCCATCGGTCAAGGTGAACCGAGGCGATCTTGTTGTTCGCATCCCGCTTGTCGAGCGCAGCTGAGGTGAGCTTTTGCGCATGGAAGCCGAAGAGGGCTCTTTCATTGCTTGTGCAAAGCGCTACGTATAGAATGATTCAATCGGTGTATTCTGCCGTCTCGGCATATACCCGGTCGCTTAAATGCACGATAAATGTTGAACTGCAAGTACGAAAGAACACACGATGAGCGTCTATTCTCCGTCTGAACAATCACGAACCGTAGGCTGCTTGAAGGTCTCTTCGAAGTCATCTCCCGCTTCCGTCGCGGGCGCCATTGCCGGAATGATGAAAGACGGTGTGCCCGTTGAGATCCAATCGGTCGGCGCCGGAGCGGTGAATCAGGCTGTGAAAGCGATCGCCATTTCCCGCGGCTTCCTTTCGCCCGTCGGTATCGAGATCGTCTGCGTCCCTTCCTTTGCCGACATCGTCATCGACGGTGAGTATCGAACCGCCATCCGTTTCGCCGTTGAGGCGCGTACTTCATCTGCGGGCGAACCCCTTCCGCTCGATCGCCCAGCCGACATCGCCGAATAGCTTTTCCCGTACGAAAGGACATCAGCCTCGTGGTTGATACTTCTCATCCTTTGAACCATATTCCCGATTGGGACGAAATCGACAACGGCACGCTCCTCGATACGACCTTTTCCGTCGTCACCTTCGGCTGCCAAATGAACAAACACGACTCGGAACGCGTCGTCGGCATGATGAATCGCTTCGGGTCACGTAAGGTCGACACGATAGAGGAATCAGACATCGTCGTCTTTCTCACGTGTTGCGTGCGAGAGGCAGCCGACGTGCGTCTTATGGGTCAGGTTTCCTCCATCAAGAACATCCCTTTGCGCGCCGGCGCCAAGCTCCCTAAGCGCATGATCGCCATCGGCGGCTGCATCGGCCAACGCGACGGAGACGAACTGGTAAGCGCCCTTCCTCATGTCGATGTCGTCTTCGGCACCTTCAACCTTTCAAGCCTCCCGCGGCTTATCATGGATTCACTCGCCAAGCATGAACACCGCGTTGAGGTTCTCGATGAAGCCGATTCCTTCCCGACGGATCTTCCCAGCCAGCGCGAATCGAGATGGTCTGCTTGGCTCCCCATCTCCATCGGCTGCAACAACTTCTGCTCGTACTGCATCGTCCCCTACGTTCGCGGTCGCGAGAAATCGCGAACCATCGAAGATGTCGTGCGTGACGCCCAATCGCTGATCGCAGACGGCGTCAAGGAAATCACCCTCTTGGGCCAAAACGTCAATTCCTACGGTCGAGACCTGTACGGATCCCCGAAATTCGCGGAGCTGCTTCGTCGGGTTTCCGATACGGGAATCGAGAGGATACGCTTCGCTACGTCGCACCCCAAGGACCTTAACGACGAAGTCATCCGCGCGTTCTCGGAGCTCGATAACCTGATGCCCGCGCTCCATCTGCCGGTTCAATCGGGCTCCAACGATATTCTCAAGGCGATGCGTCGTCGCTACACACGCGAACACTACCTCGAAACCGTCGCCAAGCTTCGCGATGCACGCAGCGATATCGCGCTTTCCACAGACGTCATCGTCGGCTTCCCCGGAGAAACGGAAGAAGATTTCCAGCGCACCTTCGACCTGATCGACGAGGTGGGCTATCACCAGGTCTTCACCTTCCTCTACTCCAAACGAGAAGGCACGCCCGCCGCAGCTATGGAGGATCCGACTCCCCATGAGGTGATCCAAGCGCGCTTCGAGCGTCTCGTCGATCTTGTCCAGAAGCGCGCCTTCGAAGTGAACCAGCCTCTTGTAGGCACGGTTACGCCGGTTCTCGTGGAAGGAACATCGAAGCGCGATAGCGCCATTCTCGCCGGCCGAAATCCGATGAACCTCACCGTCCATGCACCGCTACCGAGCGGGACCACGATCGAGGATCTTCAGGGAACGACCGTCAATGTGCGTATTAACCTGGCACGTACGTGGTACCTGAAAGGCGAGGTCCTGTGACCGCTTGCGTAATCGCCATTCTCGGTCCTACCGCCTCAGGGAAATCCGAGGTTGCGCAACTCGTTGCCGAAAGGCTCGATGGGGAAGTGATCTCCGCCGACTCCATGCAGGTTTATCGCGGTATGAACATCGGCACGGCGAAGATCCCGCAAGCCCAACGACGCATCGTTCACCATCTCATCGACATCCTCGATCCCGGTGAACCGTACTCGGTTCAACAGTTCCAGCAGCAAGCGCGCTTCTTATTCGATGACATCGATAGCCGAGGAAAGGTTCCCGTCTTGTGCGGCGGAACAGGCCTCTATGTGCAAGCGTCGCTTGAGGCATATGAGTTTCCTTCGGGGGAGCTTTCAAACAACGAGATCCGGGACCGGTATGAAGGAATCGCCCGCACGCAGGGGGCTAACGCTTTATGGTCGCTTCTGAACGACACCGACCCCGCTTCTGCGGCATTGATTCATCCCAACAACATTCGACGCGTGGTAAGGGCGCTCGAAATGCATGATCAGGGTATCTCTTACGCTCAGCAGGTCGCGGGTATGAAGGAGCTGCCCGAAGTGGTTCGTTCGATACGATTCGGGCTTAAGCGCGACCCTATCATGCTTGCCGAAAGGATCGATCAGCGCGTCGACGCCATGTTCGACCAGGGGCTCGTCCATGAAGTGAAGAGCCTTATCGACTCGGGTTTTCGCGATGCCCTCACCGCTCCGCAAGCGATTGGCTACAAAGAAGTCGTCGCCGCCCTTGATGGGGACTGCTCGCTCGACGAAGCACGAGAGCAAATCAAGATCGCCACGCGCAGATACGCCAAGCGCCAACGAAGTTGGTTGAGGCGAGATTCGCGCCTGCGAGAACTCGACGCGGATTCGTTAGCGCCGGATGAACTCTGCGAAACGATCGTCAAGGCGTATCGCTCTTTCGCTACTATGGACTAGATACCCCTTCATTCACTTATCAATTTATCCGCTTGAGACAAGAGGTGATTCGATGAAACTCGATTTCGTCAAACTTCATGGGCTGGGAAACGACTTCGTATTCGTCGATGATTTCGACAGAACCGTCGAACTGACGTCAGACCAGGTCGCTTTCATCTGCGATCGCCATTTCGGCATCGGAGCCGATGGCGTCGTGCTCGTTCGCCCCTCCCAGCGCGAAGAGTGCGCTGGCTACATGCACTACATCAACTCCGACGGCACCCTTGCTGAAATGTGCGGCAATGGCGTCCGCTGCTTCACGAAGTTCCTCGTCGACCACGGCTATGTCGACAAAGCACGCGGTTCCTACGTCGCCGACACGCTGCGCGGACCCCTTCCCATCACGTTCTCCCTCAATGATGAGGGCCTGATGGCTTCGGCCACCGTCGACATGGACGAACCCATCCTCGAGCCGTCCCTCGTGCCGACCACCCTCGATGCTACGGGTCAAACGCAAGGAGGCATTCCCTTCGCGAAGGAGGTTCCCGTCGCTTCTCCTTGGGGAGATTTCCGTTTCACGTGCGTCTCGATGGGCAACCCCCATGCCATCTGCTTTTTCGACGACATCGAAAGCCTGCCAACTGAGTGGTTTGTAAGCGATGTTCGATCGCTCGAGACCTTCGATCTCCAGAAAATCGGCGCGTTTTTCGAATCGAACGATGTTTTCCCGGCTAAAACGAACGTCGAGTTCATCGTTCCTGCGGACGACGGTCTTCATATGCGCGTCTTCGAGCGCGGCTGCGGCGAGACCCTTGCCTGCGGAACAGGGGCATGCGCATCGCTCGTAGCCGCTGTTCTGACGGGTCGCTCCGAACGTGCGAACACGGTTCATCTGCGCGGGGGAGCGCTTCACATCGAATGGGCGAGCAACAATCATGTCATGATGACGGGTCCTGCAACTCAAAGCTTCGTGGGATCCATCGAGCTTTAGAGGGATCCTGCATGATCGAATTCGAGGGAGTAAAGCAACACGGACCGGCTACGGTCATCGAGCGACCGCGCGAACGCGCGATCCTGGTAGGAGTCGACCGACCCGGTCAGGAATGGTCGCTTTCCTCTTCGATGGCCGAGCTTGAGCGCCTCGCTTGGACGGCGGGCGCCGACATGGTGGCAAGCACGACGCAGCGTCTCGATTCACCTAACCCTCGCACTTTCGTGGGTAGTGGCAAAGCCGAGGAAATCGCTTCGTTAGCGCGCTCTTACGCAGCTGATGTGGTCATCTTCGACGACGAGCTCACGCCATCCCAGCAATCGAATCTTGAGGGAATAGTAGGCAAGGATGTCAAGGTTATCGATCGCACCGCGCTGATCTTGGATATCTTCGCCCTTCATGCCACGAGCAAAGAAGGGCGCCTTCAGGTTCGTCTCGCCCAGAATCAGTACCTCTATCCTCGCTTGCGCGGCATGTGGGCGCATCTCGCCTCCAACAGGATGGGTGGCGGTGTTGGATCGCGCTTCGGCGAAGGAGAAAGCCAGCTCGAGGTCGACCGACGGCTCGTTCGTCAACGCATCACCTCGATCAGACGCGAGTTGGCCGATCTTTCGAAAAAGCGCGATCTACAACGCAAGAATCGCCGCGAATCCGGGGTCTACAAAATCGCGCTTGCAGGCTACACGAACGCCGGCAAGTCCAGTTTGCTCAATGCGCTCACTGGATCTGAGGTATTGAGCTACGATAAGCTCTTCGCCACTCTCGATTCAACCACACGTCAATTGACGTTACCCGAAGGTAGGGAAGTGACGCTCACCGATACCGTCGGATTCATCCAGAAACTACCCACAACCCTTGTTGAGGCCTTCAAATCGACTCTTGACGAAATCAACGGAGCCGATCTGGTGCTCCACGTCGTGGATGCTTCCGATGCGAACCATGAACACCAGATCGATACGGTCAACATGGTTCTGGAGCAAATCGGTGCGGAAAAGATCGGGCGCATCGAAGTCTTCAATAAAATGGATCTTTTGTCGGAAGGGGAGTTGGAAGCACTGAAGGTTCGCCATGAGCAGGCTGTCCTCACCTCTACCCTCGATGGTTCGGGCATCGATGAGCTTATTCAGCGCATCGCCCTTACCGCATCAGCCCAGGATGAACTGCTGAAGGTCCTGATCCCATACGATAGAGGAGACCTTGTGTCTCTCGCCCATACGCGCTGTGCGGTGCTCAACGAAGAGTACACGGACCGCGGTACGTATCTTGTCGTGCGCGCTTCAGCGCAGGCCGCAGCCCAGCTTAAACCCTTCGTATCGAACGAAGGGTAGTGCGACGCCATTCCGCTCTTGTCTCACCCTATCGAGGCTCCCTCTGAATGGGAGCCTCGATGCTATAAGGCAAAGAAGCCCCTAGTAGACGCGACGCATGACGGCTACCACTTTGCCCACGATGGAACAATCACGCGTGATGATGGGCTCCATAGATGAATTTTCAGGTTGAAGACGAATATGGTCCATTTCCTTGAAAAAGCGCTTGACGGTGGCGCCGTCGTCAATCAAGGCAACGATGATTTCACCGTTATGGGCAACCTGAGTCTGCTTCACAACGACGAAATCACCATCGTTGATACCCGCCTCGATCATCGATTCACCATGGACTTTCAGGATGAAGGATGCTGAATCGCCGACCAATTCCGTGGGAAGCGTCATGGTTTCTTCGATGTTCTCTTCAGCGAGGATCGGTTCACCGGCGGCAACGTTTCCCACAAGAGGAAGCGTAAGGGACTGGGAGGAACCCGATTCCCCGAGTGTAGGCGCTGACTCCAAGGGGCGCGTAAGGGCTATCGAGCGGGACTTGAGGTTGTCTCGCACGATATAGCCCTTCTGTTCGAGCGTTTTGAGGTGGACGTGAACGGTGGAAGGGGAGGACAGCTCCAAGCCTTCGGCGATTTCGCGCACGGTGGGACCGAATCCCTTCGCCTCGATATACGATTCGATGAACTCGTATACCTTCTGCTGCTTTTTAGTGAGGGAATCGCCCATGGATGCTCCTTAAAAGAACGGATGTTCGTATTTATATTGACAAGAACGTATGTTCGTTTTAGAGTATAGACGAACAAAGGTTCTATGTAAATAAGGGGGCAGGTCATGGCATATCGCGCACAGTATCGAATTGAGGGATCCACGGCTCTTAAGCCTGAAGTCATCGAAACGGAACACGAGGCTCGGATCATCGATTTCAGCAAGATCAATCCGCAGGGCCATCGCGCCGATCATTCAACAACGCCTTACCACCGCTCCGACTCTCTGCGGCATCCCTATTGTGCAGAAGATCGGCGCGTCATTCTTGCAGCCACTACCGTATTCAGCTCCATTTTCATCGTTTTCGCCTTCATGGGATTCTAGCCGCGCCCTTATCTCACCAATACAAAGGGCGTTCACTCTTCAGCAACGGGTCTAACGTGCCTGTCTCTGGACCACACTATCTTGTATACTCGCATGTGTTCTTCAATTAGAGGAGTAATATGCGTTGTCCTTCTTGTGGTCATCTCGAATCCAAAGTCGTTGATTCACGTCCCGTTGAAAACGGCTCGTCGATTCGCCGTCGACGCGAGTGCCTTTCCTGTGGCTCTCGATTCACTACGTACGAACGCACCGGAGAAAACCCGCTGATCATCATCAAATCAGACGGCTCGTCCGAGGCTTATGACCGAGACAAGCTTTTCCGTGGCCTGTTGATCGCTTGCGCAAAACGACCTATCTCATCTGAAAAGATCGCCACATTGATCGATGACATCGAAAACGAGCTCCGAAGCACACCTCGTCCTCAAACCACCTCCAAAGAGCTTGGCGATATGGTTCTCGAACGCCTGGCCACCCTTGATGAAGTCGCCTACATTCGCTTTGCAAGCGTATACAAGGACTTCAAGAACGTCGATGAGTTCAAAGACGCCCTGAAAGGATTCTGATTCGCATGACGTCACCGCTTTTGAACCTTCCAATTAAACCGCTGTGCGACAACGCAACGGTCCCCGCAAATGGCTACAAAGGTGATGCCGGATATGATCTGTGCGCCACAGAAGCACTTGTGCTCAAGCCATTCGAACGAGCTCTTATCCCAACGGGTCTCGCCATGGCCATCCCTGAAGGTTACGCGGGATTCGTCTTGCCTCGCAGTGGCCTGGCCATCAAACAAGGGCTTTCCCTCGTCAATGCGCCGGGACTCATCGACAGCAATTACCGCGGCGAAATCAAGGTGATCGCCATCAACCTTGACCCACGTAACGACATCTCCATTTCCATCGGCGATCGCATCGCTCAGCTCGTCATAATGAAAGTCGAACGGTGTGCGTTTACCTCAGTTGAGGAACTCGACGATACGCAGCGCGGAGTCGGAGGGTTCGGATCGTCTGGCGTGTAACGCTAGCTGCTTCTTCTTTTCACCGCATCAAGCTCTCCCCCTTCAGATCGCAAGATTTGATCTAATTGTTGATAATATATCTTATGTAAAGTAGTTGATCACAGAACTCTTCTCTTTTGCAGACGTCACGGATGGCATTGATCTATAGGCTCCCTTCGTTCAAATCGCGTCCTTCGATCGAATCCTCTATTTGCCTCTTCATCTAAAGACGCGAATCGCTCTTCGGGCTTCGATACGGCGTATAATCGATAACGTTTTGTGTTGAACGTTGCGCCTTGGCTACTAGCTTGTCCAAGACGCGCAGCAAAGGAGATTAGTAATGGAACGCGAACCCGATCCGTATTGCACCTCAGATCGTTTTGCCGCAAAGAACGGCATGAAGGTTATCGAGCTTGGCGACGGCTTTGCCCGCTGCCAGATGACCATGGATGAATCGACCCTCAATGGTCTCGGCATCCCCATGGGTGGAGCATACTTCACGCTTGCTGATTTCTGCTTCGGAGCAGCCAACGACTACATCAGCAACTCCATCGTCACGCTTAATTCGAACATCGAATACATCGCATCCGCTAAGGTCGGCGACGTTGTTACGGCAACGTGCACCACCATCGCTAAGGCACGTAAGATCGTCCGCAACGAAATCGAGGTACGTAACCAAGACGACAAGCTTCTTTGCCTCGTCCGTTGCGTTGGCTATCGCAAGGAAACCTGGAAGTAAGTACCACTTCGCCTCTCCAAAGGAACGCGAAAGAGCGCCGGTACCCATGAAGGATACCGGCGCCCTTCTTATTGAGTCATGCACCACATCAGTGGTTTAGGGCCAAATGCAAGCAAGCGTTTATTCCCACTGAGGCTCAAGTGCATTTTGGTACAACTCGTACAGCTCGGGGAAACGCTTCCGCTGGTTAACCGGCTTGAACTTTTCTTTGTCAACGACGCAGAGAGTCATCCTAGCCGTGAAACGGGGCTTGCACGTGTCGGGGTCCTCCCCTTTCAGATAAATTCGCGCAGAATATTCGACGCGCACAGGCGTTAATTTGGTGACTCGGGTATAGACTACGATAGTGTCTCCATAGGCACACGGCGCACCATAGGAAAGATCGCAGGTCAACACCGGTGACAAATAACCCTCTTCCTCTATCCTCTCGTAAGGAAAGCCGAGCTTCTCGAGGTAGTCCGTACGGGCAACCTCGAAGTACACAAGGTAATTTGCGTGATAGACGATGCCCATCGCGTCGGTCTCGGCATAGCGGACCTTGATCTCTGTCGTGGTTTCCATAACTGATGTGCCTTCCAAGCTGAATTATCGAATGGTTATCTATTATAGTGATTTCGACGAATCGAGGCTTCTTTCATGTCGCAACGAACACACAGTACCGATGATGAGGAGGATCTCAGCTCCTGTATACACGGCTGTAAGCTCCCTTTTTCCAAGCTTCCGTTCGACGATGTCGACAGCCTTGTGCTCTCTTCCCTCTCCTACCTCAACTTCTCTTCATACCCCCTTGAAGAGGTAAGTACGCAAGAACGCGTCCCTCTTATCGACATTCTTCGTTTCTCGGGATTCTCTGACCTCACCTGCGGTACGTGGCTCAAAGAAGGTGATGACGTTGAAGCGTTCCTCGTTGCGGTAGCGACATCAGTAAGGTATCGCGATCTATCGATCAGCTTCTTCGCCCAGGAAGATTCCCCTCGCATCGACAAGCAATTCAGCGCAGTTACGTTCTTCGCCGCCGATATGCCTCCTTATATCGCTTTCCGCGGCACCGATGGAAGCGTGTCGGGGTGGAAAGAGGATTTCGATATCGCCTACAAAGACGTTATCCCTTCCTATACCGCTGCCCTTAGATACCTATCCGGCGTGTTGAGCACACTGCCGCGGTCGATCCACGTCAACGTTGGTGGGCATTCTAAAGGCGGTCATCTCGCCGAATATTCCGCTGCCTGTATCGATGTAAACGGCTTCATGAGAATCGATCATATCTACAACCACGATGGTCCCTCGTTTTTGAAAGAGCCGTCCGTTCGTTTCAACGGAGCCGATTACAACAGGAAGCTCCACAAGACCATTCCCGAATCATCGATCTTCGGTATGGTTCTTGAGCGAAGGAATAATTATCGCGTCGTAAGATCGAAGGCCTCCACAGTCTTTCAGCATCGACCGCTTACCTGGCTTTCAAGCAACCATCGCTTCTCCTACGTAGAGGCGATCGAGGGCAAAGCCCGTCTCTTCGACGAAACGCTCGACACGTGGTTGCGCTCTTCAACGCCCAAGCAGCGCGAGATTTTCCTGACAACCATCTTCAACTTGGTAAAATCGACTGATGCAACGAGTTGGGATGAATTCAGTTCTTCGCTCGGGAATGCTCGAATCCTACTGAAGAACAGCACCGAAATAGACGACGCCACGCGCGAGATCATCATAGAAGTGATCATGCGGCTGCTGACCAACATCCGCACGCAGGCGGCTGGCTATTTTTCGCAACGACTTTCCCAGATGTTCGAACGGGTCCCCCTCGTCGGCTCAGCAAAAAACGATGAAAGATAGAGTACGCATGAAGAACAATAACCAGTCGCGCACCAAGAACGGCGCGTATGGACGCCTAACGCCTTCTCTCGCATTCCAACTCGCGGCCCCCCACACGTGGGTCGCCGCCCTCGTCCCCGTCATGGTGTCCTACGTATACTGCGCTATTACGTATTCCGGGAAACTCAATACCCTCTACGCGTTCATTCTGCTGCTCATCTGCGTGCTTATGCAGTCTGCGGTCAATGTTTTCAACGACTACTTCGACTACGTGAAGGGAACTGACTCGGAGGACAATTCATCGGACGATGCCTTCGATGCCGTCCTCGTGTACAACAACATCAACCCCCGAAGCGCCCTGGCTCTCGCCATCGCTTATCTTGCCGCTGCTGGCCTCTTAGGCGTCTATCTTACGCTCCAGACGAGCGTTACGCTGCTGATCATCGGCATCGTCGGCGCGCTCATCGTCGTGCTGTACTCGGGTGGGAAAACGCCGATATCGTATCTCCCCATCGGGGAAGCGGTAAGCGGCATCGTGATGGGTGGGCTCATTCCGCTTGCCTGCTGCTATGCCTTGTCGGGGATCCTTGCTTTCGAGGTGCTTCTCGTCTCCGTTCCCCTGATGATCGGCATCGGCCTTGTCCTGTTTACGAACAATTCCTGCGACATCGAAAAGGATATCGCCGCTAAACGCCGTACGATCGCCGTTCTTCTCGGTCGAGATCGCGTGAAATCAGCGTACAACGCCGCCCTCTGCGTATGGATACTCGCAATCGTCGCCCTTATCGGCATCTTCTATTCGAGCGGCATGCCCTTCGTCCTCATGATGATGCTCTGCGCATTTCCGGCGATGAGGGCCTTGGTGAACAATCCCCTCATCGCTCGTTCGCGAGACGGAGCTATGGCGCAGATCGTCACGCTCAATGTGATCTTCGGAACCTTCTACTGTCTCGCCATGGCAGCACCGAGTTTCGTCGCCTGGGTCTAGGCGTCATCTGGAAGTGACGATCGACGAGGCTCCAACCGGACAGCAACGTAGTCGCGAAGCTAGTCCCAAGTGATCGATGTCTTCCCGTTGAGCGCTTCAAGGCGAGCGAATCGCACGAGCTCATCAAGCGTTGCAGGTTCATCGCACTCAATCAAGCCGCAGCGATACGCGATGCGGCCAAGAATGCTCGCGGAGCTTTCTTTTCTATCGTCGATAAGATGAGAAAGGCTCATATCACCCAGCCGCTTGGCCAAGCGCTTTCCTTCCCCGTCGACGATCAGCGGGATGTGGGCATACGAAGGATGAGGATAACCAAGCAGCGATTGCAGGTAGATCTGTCGCGGCGTTGAAGAGACGAGGTCCGCCCCGCGGACCACGTCGGTAACGCCCATAGCGGCATCATCGACGACGACAGCTAGCTGATAAGAGAAAACCCCGTCGCTGCGGCGAACGATGAAGTCCCCTGAACAGCGGCTAAGATCGAACGAAAGCGCGCCTTGAAAGCAATCGTCGAACGAAAGAGGATCGGAAGCGACTTTGAGGCGCGCAGCAGGGTCACGCCTCAATGAACGCTCGCTTCGCTCACGGTCGCTCAAGTTACGGCACGTTCCCGCATAAACCACCTCTTCGCCGAAATGGGGCGCGCTGGCAGCATGAAGATCGGCACGAGAACAAAAACAAGGATAGATCAATCCCTGGGAGGCAAGTTCATCAAGCGCCTCCTGGTAATACTCCGTACGTTCACTTTGGTATACGGTCGGTCCATTCCAGGAAAACCCAAGATACTCCAAATCGAATAGAAGCTGATCGATGTGTTCGGGTTTACACCGTGCCTTATCGAGATCCTCGATGCGCAGACGAAGATCTCCTCCCTCTCGAGAGGCGATGATGTAGGCAACCATGAAGGAAAAGAGGTTGCCTACATGAAGTCTTCCCGATGGCGTAGGGGCCAAGCGCCCGACATGGCAGTGCACGGACGTAGATGGGGTTATGAACGACGATCGATGACGTGCTTCGTCTTGCCGAGTGAGCGCTCGATTCCGCCGGGCTCGATAAGCTGAACCTCCGATGCGACGAGCATCGTCTCCTTGAGTTTCTGAGCGATATGCTTACGGAAGGAGTTCATTTCCTCGTAGGAGTCACTGAATGCTTCGGGTTCAAGCTCAACCTTGATCCTCATGCGGTCAAGACCGGTTTCATTGTCGACCTCGATGCGGTAGTGAGGCGTTACACCGTCGATACCGGAAAGAATATCCTCGACCTGGGAGGGGAATACATTGGTGCCCCTGATGATAAGCATGTCATCGCTGCGCTTGCGCACCTTCTTCATGCGAGCATGGGTGCGTCCGCATTCGCATTTCTCGCTCGTGAGATACGTCAGGTCGTGCGTACGGTAGCGCAGCACGGGAATCGCCTGCTTGTCGAGCGGCGTGAGAACAAGCTCGCCTTCCTGTCCTTCGGCAACCGGCTCGCCGGTTTCGGGATCGACGACTTCGGCGAGGAAGTGGTCCTCGGCGATATGCTGCATATCGCGGCACGAAAGGCACTCACCTGAAACACCTGGCCCCATCACTTCGGTAAGCCCGTAATTGTCGGTGCAGGTGATGTGCATGCGCGTCTCGATCTCATGCTTGAGCTGAGGCGTGCAAGGCTCGCCCCCGAAAAGACCGATGCGAAGCGAACTGGAAGCCCAATCGAAGCCAGTCTTCTCGCCTACCTCGCACATGTGGAGGGCATAGGAAGGCGTGGCGATGAGCACCGTCGATCCGTAATCCTCGATCATCTGAAGATGGCGCTCGGTATTGCCCGAGCCCGCGGGGATCATCATGCATCCAAGCTTCTGAAGGCCGTAATGCAGCCCGAATCCACCCGTGAACATCCCGTAGCCGAAAGCCATCTGGGCACGGTCGCCGGGCTTGACGCCGGCCATAGTCGCAAGGCGGGCGATGCATTCGCTCCAAATGTCCATATCGTGGCGATTGTAACCGACGACGATGGGCTTACCGGTGGTTCCCGACGACGCATGGAGCTCGATCACCTCTTCGAGGGGAATGGCGAACAGTCCGTAGGGGAAGGTATCGCGCAGCGCCGTTTTATCCGTGAACGGAAGAAGACGAACGTCGTCGAAGGAGCGGATATCGCTCGGCTTTACGCCCATCGCATCCATCTTCTCGCGATACCAGGCAACCTTGTCGTAGATCATCGCCACTTGGCGTTGAAGCTTCGTCAGCTGAAGAGCGCGGATCTCCTCGCGGCTCATGGTCTCGATCTCAGGTTGGTACATAGTTCGTCTCTTTCCTTTAGTGGCGATGTGGTTGTCGGTCCGATAGGACGTTAGCGAAGATCGCTTTGATCAAGCAGTTCGATACCGTTTGCGGTCAAAAGGGATTCCACCGATGCGGCGTCTTCAACTTTGAAGGCGATGAAGGTGGAGATCAGCGAATAGCTGTAGGCGATGTTCTGACCAGAGTCGGAAATGATCCCGAAAACGCGAGCCAGTTCCCCCGGGGTGTCCGCGAGCTTGACGCCCACGACATCGGAGGATGCGACAGCGAGGCCCTTATCGGTGAAGAGGGCGAGGGCGCGATCGGGATCGTCCACAACGAAACGAACGATACCGTAATCGCCCGTATCCGAGCAGCTATAACCGCGGACGTTGATGCCTTCGCCGCTCATTAAATCAAGGTAGCGCTTCATATGGCCTGGACGGCTTTGAACGAACAGGCTGATCTGCTTGATGCTCATTAGTTCTCCCCTTTCGCATGGGCCGCACCGCGGCGGAAGGCTTCGATGTTGATATCGATGGTTTTGGGCGGGACCTTCTCTTTGATCACCTGTTCCCAAAGCTCAGCCTCGAAGGGAAGAGACGTCGAAAGCGCACCCAGAAGAACGACGTTGGCGCATTTGGCTGTTCCCGCACGACGAGCGATCTCACTCGCCGGAACAAGGGTGGCACCATAACCCTGAAGGCGCTCACGCGCGCGGGAGGGCATGGAGGCACGTCCGGTGAGAACGGGCAGCGGCTTGATGGACTCATCGTTGACGACGAGCGACCCGCCGGTCTTGAGGAAGGAAATGTTGCGAAGCGCCTCGACGACTTCGAAGGAGACGACGCTATCGGCACAGCCCTCATCGCACACCATGGTCGAAACGTTGTCGCCGAAGCGTACCACGGTCGTGACGGCCCCGCCGCGCTGAGCCATACCGTGGATTTCGGATATCTTGCAGTTCTTCCCTGCTGCCATGGCGACACGAGCGAGAAGATCGGCGGCGGTAATGGTGCCTTGGCCGCCGACACCGCACAAGAGAATGGTATAGACGTTGGAATCGTTCATGTTAGTTCCCCTCTCGCGGCACGATAGCACCGAAGTTGCAGTACTGACGACACTGATCGCATCCGATACACAGGTCGGGATCGATCGAGGAGATGCCGGTTTCGGGATCAGAGGCGATGGCAGGACAGCCGATCGTCTTGCAGATGCCGCACCCCGTGCACTCATGAGTAACGACGTAGGACGATTTGGGGCTCTTATCAAGAAGGACGCAGGGTCCCTGGAACACGATGACATCGAGGGAGTCGGACGATGTCGCGCGCTTGAGTGCTGCACGAACGGCCTTAACGTCGAACGCATCGACTTGTTCGACGTGATCGACCCCCAAGGCGTTCAGGATAGCCACCATGTCGAGTTCACGGCTTTCGCGGTTCTGAAGGGTGACCCCGTTGAAGGGATTGCCCTGTTGACCGGTCATAGCGGTCGTGCGGTTGTCCAGGATGCAAATCGTGCCGACGCCCTTGTTGTAAACGGTGTTCATCAAAGACGACAAGCCGGAATGGGCGAAGGTGGAATCGCCGATGACGCCGACGACCGGAGCATGCTCCGTACCCTTGAGGGCCAGCTCGAATCCGTGGGCCATCGAAACCGACGCCCCCATGTCAAGCGTCGAATCCATGGCAGCCAAAGGCGGCAAGGCGCCGAGGGTATAGCATCCGATGTCGCCGGTCACGATAGCACGCACACGGGAAAGCTCTTTGAACACGACACGATGAGGGCAGCCCGGGCACAGGGCCGGAGGACGACCAGGGATATCGCGCTCTTCAGGACGATGCTCCGGCAAAGGACGCTCAAGGGATGCGAGAATCTCGGCGGGATGAACCTCTCCGTCGACAGGGAGAGGCACGGCGAATTCGTCGAGCTCGACACCGCAGGCGCGAACCGCATCGGAAAGATAGGGGGAGGCCTCTTCGACGACGTAGACCTTCTTCACGCTGCGAGCGAATTCCTTCAAGGACGCAGCGGGCAGCGGCCACGTAACACCAAGCTTGAACACGTCGACGTCGGGGCACGCTTCCTTGACGTGTTGGTAGACCGAGCCGGCGCAGATGATGCCGATGCCCTCGGCGTTGGCGCCGCTTCGCTCGATGACGTTGTACGGGCATGTTTCGACCCATGCGCGAAGCTGCTCGATCCTATCGGCCAGCACCTTTCGCCTGGGCTTGGCGAACGCGGGCATCATGACCCACTTGGAGGCATCCTTTACATAGGGCCGCTTGGCGACTTGGGCGCGCTGCCCCACCTCAACGGGCGTCTTCGTGTGGGAGATGCGGACGTTGGAGCGGATCATGAAGGGGGTGTCGAAACGCTCGGATAGCTCGTAGGCATCTCGAGCGAAAGCATGAGCCTCAGCCGAGTCGGATGGCTCGAGCATAGGGACCTGAGCGGCCATGGCGTAGTAACGCGAGTCCTGCTCGTTTTGAGACGAGAACATCCCCGGGTCATCGGCCGCCAGGATAAGAAGGCCGCCGTTGACGCCGGTGTAGGCTGCGGTGAAAAGCGGATCGGCGCACACGTTCACGCCGACGTGCTTCATGGTGACCAGGGCGCGCGCCCCTGCGGCGCTTGCGCCGACTGCCACCTCAAGGGCGACCTTCTCGTTAGGGCACCATTCGGCGTATACGCCTTCTTTTTTCGCGAAAGACTCCATCGTTTCCGTGGAAGGCGTGCCCGGATAAGCGCAGCCGATATGGCAACCCGCTTCCCAAGCGCCCTGTGCGATGGCCTCATTTCCTGACAGCAGCTCCATTAAGTACTCCTATTCAGCGTAACGAAGGATGAAGCATCCGATTTGAATGATGTCATGGTCGGTAAGCATGACGTGGTCCACGTTAACGTTGTTGACCCAAACGCCGTTGAAGGAGCCCATGTCGCGGAGCGACCAGCCGCCTTCAACGCGCTCCAACAGCGCATGTTCGCGTGAGACGGTCATGTCGTTAAGAAAGATGTCGCACTTCGGGGAACGTCCGATCGAGGCTTGATCGGCATCAAGCTGATAGACCAGGCCCTTCTGCTTGCCGTAAAGAACAGTGAGGGAAGAAACGGACGACGATGCGTTGGACTCGGCGCTATCCGGCTCTACTTCGACCACATGGAATTTTTCAGTAGCCCCCTGAAGATGGTAACCGCAGGCAGGGCATGAAACGCGGTCATCATCCATCTCGCTTTTGCACACAGGACAAGATTTCATAGAGATCAGACCTCCTTATCACTCAAGAGTAGCGGTATTGGAATCGGTTTCGGCGTTAGGGCCGTAAATCAAGGGCGTCTTATTGACCACGAAACTCTGCGCAACCGTGACATCGCCATTGAAGCCTCGCCAGAGACGGTCCCACCAAATTCCGATCCCCTCGATCACGTTAGGGGCGGCGCAGTATTCAGCGGCAACGACATCAGCGGTGGCAATGACCTCATTGTGCTGGTAGAACGTCACGGTTCCAACTCTCTGACCGGGAACGACATCGCCGGAAACCGAATCGAACTGGAATTCCTGGGAAACATTGCCCTCAAGGGCGAACACATCGACAGAGGCATTCGGATCGGAGAGCGTGGCCTTGAACGTCCGGTCGATCCAGCCCGAATGAGCAACATCGGCAACGACAGGGACCGACACACTCTGCCCATCGATGTCGTAGGACGTCGTTTCACTCGAGTGAACGAGCGGGTAGCTGACCGAATTGCCGTAGAACCATTCATCGAGCGTCTTGGCGTCGGTGAAGCGCTGGGATTCAGAATTGGACCCTAAGACGATCGCATAAAGAAGCTTCCCGTCGCGCTCGACCGCCCCCGCGAAACACTCGCCGGCCTTCTCGGTGTAACCCGTCTTGATGCCGCATGCGCCTTCGAGCTCACCAAGCAGCACATCGGTTGATTCGAGCTTGATGTCGACGGACTTGGTGGCACGGGTGACCTGAATGGTCGTCTTCGGGGTCTTGACGATCTCGCGGAAGACATCGTTCTTCATGGCTTCGGCGCACATGGTGGCGACATCGCGCGCAGATGAGTGCATGTCGGCATCGTAGTTGTCGAAGTCAAGGCCATGAGGATTCGCGAACAGGGAATTGGTCATGCCGAGTTCAGCGGCCTTCTTGTTCATGGCATAGATGAAAACGTCGTACGAGGACTCGGGGACGTTCTGATCTCCCGACTCCTGGAGTTGGCGCTTGATGTCCTCGCCCATCGATTCCGCGATGCCCTGAGCGGCATCGTTGCCCGACGCGAGCATGAGGGCTTTCAGCGCCGTTTCAAGCGTCATCGTGTCGCCTGCTTTGAGCTGCGCAGACGATTCACCGATGGAAGCGGCGGTGTCGCTGATGGTGATCTGGGTATTCTGAGGATCCCCGTATTGCAGGGCAACAAGGGAAGTCATCACCTTCGTGACCGAAGCGATATGACACTGGGCGTCCGCATCGCGCTCGAAGTAGACGGTACCGTCCTCGGAGACGAGAATGGAACGCTCAGCGACGATGTTGGGGCAATCCGAAGTGGTGAGCCCGCGCTGCTCGACCGATAAGCCCGCGACGATATCGCTCGTGCGCACGTCCGCAAACGCAAGCGCTGGCGCGCAGATAAGCGCGCCAGACAGAGCGAAAGCAATGCAGATACCCGCGATCCTGCGAGTTCGGACAAAAAGGAAGGTTTTAGTCGACGACATAGATATCTTCCGGCTTGCAGACGTCGAAGCCGGCAGCGGCAAGCTTCACGTCAAGCGACGGGTCGGCAACCTTGAGGACATCGACGGCGTAGTCGCCCGTTATGAAGCAGTGCGCATACTCGATGTTGATGTTGGACTCGTTGAGGTAATCCATGAGGTTGGCCAGTTCGCCCGGCTTGTTGGGCACTTTGATGGCAACGACGTCGATGAGGCGCGCACGGTAGCCAGCATCCTGGAGAACGGAGCATGCCATTTCGGGAGTATCGCAGAAGATGCGAAGAACACCGAAATCCGCCGTGTCCGCCAAGAACAACGCCTGCATGTTGATGCCGGCATCGGAAATGGTGCGGACGGCGCTTGCAAGGCGACCTTCCTCGTTTTCAAGAAAAACAGTGAGCTGAGAAATCATTAGTAGAGTCCTTCCCTCAAGTCTACGATGCGCTTAGCCTTGCCCTCGCTGCGCTCGAGCGTTTTCGGTTCGACGATCTTCACGTCGACGGCGATCTGAAGATTCTCCTTCAGAGCCTTCTGAAGATCCTTCTTGAGCTTCTCGAGGCGACGAATCTCGTCGAACGGGAATTCGAGAACCGTTTCGACAAGAAGCTCAACGTGATCGAGCGTGCCCTTCGTGGAGAGAATGAGCTGATACTGCGGAGCAATCTCGGGGAACGCCACGATCTCCTCTTCGATCTGCGAGGGGAAAACGTTGACGCCGCGCAGGATCATCATGTCGTCGGTGCGACCCTGGATGCGATCCATGCGACGAGAGGTACGACCGCAGGCGCACTGACCCGGGATGATGCGGGAGATGTCGCGTGTGCGGTAACGAACGAGCGGAGAGCAGTCCTTGCAGAGAGTCGTGAACACGACTTCGCCCCATTCACCGTCGGGGACAGGCTGAAGCGTTTTAGGATCGACGATCTCGATGATGAACTGGTCCTCGCAAACATGGAGGCCGTGCTGCTCCGAGCACTCGCAGGCAACGCCCGGCCCCATGATCTCGGAAAGGCCGTAGATGTCGTAGACCTGGATGCCGAGCTTCTGCTCGATTTCCTTGCGCGTCGACTCGCTGCAGGGTTCGGCGCCGAGGATACCGGCATGGATCGGGAAATCCTTTGCGGGATCGTACCCCTCTTCGTAGGCGACCTCGGCGATGTTGAGGGCATAGGAAGGAGTGCAGCACAAGCAATCGACGCCGAATTCGTCCATCAGGCGAACCTGGCGCTTCGTGTTGCCGGTCGACATGGGAAGAACCGTGCAGCCGGCACGCTCGCCGCCGTAGTGAGCTCCCAAACCACCCGTGAACAGGCCGTAGCCGTAGGAAACCTGAAGGGTGGAGTTGTTGTCGCAATCGGCCGCATAGAGCGCACGGGCGAAGCAATCGCCCCAACGCTCGAGATCGGACTGGGTATAGCCGACCACCGTAGCGGTGCCGGTGGTGCCCGAGGAGCAATGGATACGCGAAACTTCGCTCTTGTCGACAGCGAACAGCCCGAAGGGATACGCATCGCGCATATCCTGCTTGACCGTGAACGGGAAGCGAGCCAAATCGGAAAGAGAGGTGATGTCCTCCGGCTTCACGCCGGCCTTGTCGAACGATTCGCGGTAAAACGGGATTTTCTCGTATACGCGCTTGACGAGAGCCTTGAGACGTTCAAGCTGAAGTTCTTCCAGCTCTTGACGCGGCATGGTTTCGATCTCGGGTTGGTAATACACCTGCTCAATCCTTCCGGTCCTCCGGCTCGGGTGGCGTTACTGCTTGGCCGTGCCTTTGACTATCACTTCGTTTTTCGGGTCGTACGACGATGAGAAGGTGTCCTCATGCAGCGTCTTCCCCTCGGAGTCCTTCACCGTGCGAACGATGGTGATGCTGCTCCCATCGACCCCGGTCGTTTCAACGTATTCGGTGCCTTTGGCAACGGTGTCGTCGGTGCGGTAGGTCGTCGAGAACTTCTGGCCTTCCTGCCATTCACCGTACTCCGTTGAAACCTGATAGTGGGGATCGACTCCCCACAGTGTAGCGGTTACCGAAGAGTTCGTGTACGTCATCACCAGCAAAACATCGGAGGACGTGTCGTTTTGCCAGGCGAGGTCCATGTCGGGATACGCAATCGCAGCGTCCCTCCCCTCGGGGTAGCTGGAGATGCGAAGCGTGTGGTTGTAGCGCTTGGTGACGGGGTATCCCGCATCGTAGACGCAATTGAATACCGTGGTGGCCACTTGGCAGATGCCACCGCCGATCGCATCGGAATACTCTCCCCCCACGATAGCTCCCGCATCTTTGTAGCCGCGCTCCTTGGTGGCCTCGCCCGCGATGTCGTTGAACGACCACTCCCCGCCCGCGACGCACACGGAATCGTTGAGGTAATCTGAGGCCACGTGGATGTTATTGACGCGGGCGTCGTTACCCGAAGAATACTGCGTGGTAAACGACGAGATCTCCATCACAAGACCGAAGCTCTTGGCCTCGTCGAAGGACATGGAGCTCGGAAGCTCGGAGGAGGCGACCTCGTAGGTCGGGGCCTCGGTACGTGAGGCTTCGACGAAAAACGAAGCGTTGAGTTCGGCCACCGAGTCGCTTGCCTTCGGGACGGTGCCGCTCGCGTTGGTCGATACGGTCACGGATCCGTCATCGCCCTTCGAGAGGGACACGGAAAGGTTGTCTTGATCGATCTTGGAATGAAGCGAGGCGAGAATGGCGTTCGTCGCCTTCGATTCGTCGAAGCATGCAACAAGCTTCCATGAATCGCCGTCCTGCTCAACCGACGTGACGACGAGTGAACCGAGGTCCTGCCGAGAGGCGTTCCAGCTCTGATCCTCGAAGGTGAAGACCGCCCCTTGCGAAATCGAGGAATTGATGACGTCTGCCGTATGCTGAGCGGCGGCTTCATCGATCTGGAGGGGAAGATACGTGGCCTCTAGCACGGTCGAGGGCGCTTCTTCGGTGCCCAAATAGGCTGCATTGAGGCAATCGACGAGCCACTCGTAGGTGATCTCGTTGCCATCTTGCCCCTGAGTCGTCGACGCTACGCCGTCCTTGACCTCCACATCCCAATTGATACGCTGCTGTCCGACGGCCTTCGTCATCTCGAGACGCAATTCGTCGACGAGCGTCCCGTTGAACGTGCAGGCGGGAGCGACGAGCCAACCGCCCAGCGCGGATTGGATCCTCGCGACAAGCCCCCCGTTGCCTCGGCCAACCTGATAGGCGTCCTCGACAAGGGCGTCGACGTCGAGCGTCGCCTCGACATACGATGCGGGCACGGTCCACTGGGTACGGTTATCAAGCGATTCCTCGTAGGATATCTGCTCTTCAAGGGAAGGGTCGGTGGCATATTCCTTGGGATTGGCCTGGTCGTCAGCCGTCGCAAAGAACACAGGCGCGTTGGAAGCGACGCGATGGGAGTACTCGTTCGACACGAGATCGACCGCCTCCTGTTTCGTCTTTCCGCCGACTTCGATGTCGCCGATGGAAACGCCGGCATGGATCTTCCCGTCAGTGAGCTGATGATCGAGGAAAAGGCCCGTGCCAAACACCAGCGCCACCATGCACACGGCGACGACGATACGCCGACTCATACGAGAACGGGATCCCCTCCCCTTCTTGCGAGTGCGCGTCTCCTGGGCGCTCGAAGCGTGTACACCGCTTCGATCCGTGCGCGCGGAAGAAGGCTCGCCGCGGCGGCCAGGACCACCCTGAACGCTACCGACCTGAACGTCGTTGCGCCGACGCGGGCGAGGCGCGTTTTGATGGGCGGCGCGCTTCGAGGAAGGGGAAGCCCCTTTCGTCCAAATGCCGTCGTAGAGCGCCTGATCGCCGACGCGACTGGATGCCGACGACGAAGAGGGGCCCGCCTTGCGACGCGAGGGCTCGGCGTCGATACGCGTGCGTTGACGAGGGCGTGGAGCGCCCGTTTGAGCGCTGCGCTCCTGCTTTCGATTCGAAGGCGACTGCGCAGCGCCTTCATCACCCGAAGGCTCTGCGGCGCTTATCGCGGCGTTTCTGATTTCATCGATACGAGCGGACGTGCGAAGCGTGCGCATCTCTTCCGCGCGGGGCGCGCGGTTCACGCTCGGGCGCGAGGCGGCGGGATCGCGTCGAGAGGAAGGCGACGCAACGGCGCGTGGGCGTCTACTGCGGTGCGAATCGCTCATCGGGAATTACCAGCGCCTTCCCTCTCAGCGCGCATGGCGATGCGCATCTTGGCTATACCCTGCTGAGCATAGTAGACGGTGGTGCCGATCGCCAAAGCGAGTCCGGCGTAGATGAACCAAAAGCCCCACGAGTACAGCTCACCGTTGAACCCAGGCAACCAAGCGAAATCAACCATTCCCAAACCAGTCAAAAGCGGCCAATTGAGCAGAACGCCGGCAAAGCCCACGTAGAGAAACGTCGTGGCGAACTTTCCGGCGTAAACAACCGGGACACGCACCTTCCAGCGTGAAAGAAGATATCCCCCGCCGATAAGCATGAGAAGATCGCGCGCCACGACGAGCAGGACAATCCAGACGGGCATACGCCCAATAATGAGAAGGGCAACGACGCCGGAAATCATGAGGAAACGATCGACGAACGGATCGAGCAGACGCCCGAGCTTGGTGACGGTATTGGTGCTTCGTGCAATATGACCGTCGATCCAGTCGGTGCCCGCGGCGAAGGCGAAGACGAGCGTAGCGGCTAGATTGAAGTCATTGAACAGCAGGATGAGAAAGACAGGAATCATGCAAAGGCGCATGAAGGACAAGACGTTAGGCAACGTCAAGATGCGATCGCTTACTTCGTATTCGATGGTATCGTTCGACACGTATTTCATCCCTCACACAGAAACCGGGCTCATTACGAGCCCGGTTTCGACGTCATTGCGGTTTCGAAGAAGTGCGTCTTATTCGCCTTGATCTTCAGCTTTCTTCTTGTCGCGCGCCGCTTTGGCTTCTTTTGCAGCCTTGATTCTAGCAGCTTTCTCTTCCTCTTTGCGCTTAAGCTCCGCCTGTTCGTCTTCTGTCAACTCCGGCTTCTCGAACGTCTCGATCCGCTTCTTAGCGGAAGGATGAACGAGGACGGGGTTCATCGAAAGACAGGACTTGGGGCACTCGCGCACACAGGAACCGCATTGGATGCACGCGAAGCGATCGATCGACCAGGTGCCATGTTCCTTATCGACGCTGATCGCGCCCGTAGGGCAGCGCTTCTGGCAGATACTGCACATGATGCAGTCGTGCAGATCGCATTCGATAAGGCCCTTCATGGCAGCAGGGTGCTCAGGCTCCGCTATCGGATACATAACCGTTTCAGGCTTTTTGAACAACGACCGGAGGGTCATTTTTCCCAGTTTGAAACCACCCATCGTTGCCTACCTTTCCGTGCAGCTGATGCAGGGGTCGATCGTCAGAATGATCATATTGACGTCGGCGATATCGCATCCCTTAAGCGCCATGGTCATGCCGGCGATATTCTGCGAAGTAGGGGTACGGATACGCATACGCTCGAGGTTCTTCGTGCCGTTGCCGGAACAGTAGTAGTAAACCTCGCCACGAGGCTGCTCAAGGATGCTGCAGGCCTCGCTTCCAGCCGCAGGGGCACCCTTGACGGGCACATGGAAATCGCCCTCGGGGATCTTGTCGATGAGCTCGCAGATCATGTCAATGGACTGGGAAACCTCGAGAGCGCGCACCTTGATGCGAGCATAGCAGTCGCCGCCCGTATCGAGGATCGGCTCGAACGAGGCAAGATCGCCATAGGCTCCGATGCCGAGGCAGCGAACGTCGTTGTTCACGTTGCTCGCGCGGGCGAACGGGCCGACCATCCCGTATTCGATCGCGTGCTCCTCGTCGATGTATCCGACGCCGACGGTACGGTTCTTCACCGAAGAATCCTTGAGGAATGCGCCGCACAGCTCGTCGTACTCCTTGCGCATGCCCTGCATGGTGTCCTTAATCGAAGCGAGCATAGGTGCATCGATGTCCTTGGTGACGCCACCAAGAAGCGTGTAGGACAAAATCACGCGGCCACCGCTGACTGCCTCGAAGATGGAAAGAACGCGCTCGCGCAAACGCCACGTGTGCATGAAGAGCGATTCGTAACCGAAGGCATCAGCGGCAAGGCCCATCCAAAGCAGATGGGAATGGATACGGGACAGCTCGTGCATGATCGAACGAAGGAATTCGGCGCGCTTGGGAACCTCGACGCCCATAAGGGCCTCAACGGTCTGGGCGTAGCCGTAGCTATGACCGAAGGCGCAGATGCCGCAGATGCGCTCTGCAACATAGATGTACTGATGGATGTCGTGGGTCTCGACGAGCTTTTCAAGGCCCCTGTGGATGAAGCCGATCTGAGGCAACACATCGAGCACGGTTTCGTCTTGAACGACAAGGTCGAGATGGAGCGGTTCGGGAAGAACCGGGTGCTGAGGACCAAATGGAATGACTTGCGCTTTTCCCATGCTATTCACCCTTCTCCGCAGAATCATCGGCCGTGGACTTCTTCGCGCGCTTCGCTTTAGCGAGCATCGCCGCGCGAACCTTCGCAGCCTTTTCCGGATCCATGGCGGCAAGCTTCGCTTCAAGTTCGGGGTCGACTCCCCCAGCGGGGGCTTCGCCTTGGGCTTTGGCTTTCGCCTTGGCTTCCTTCGCCGCCTTGGCCGCAGCAAGCTTAGCGGCCTTTTCGCGTGCCGCGAGCTGAGCGGGCGAAACGATCGTCATGGGGGCCTCAACGCCTTCACCGAGGCGGTAGAACGTTCCATGGAAGTCGAGAACGTTACCGACAACGTTGACTCCGAAGAGGTCATGCGCCTCGTTTTCGTAGACGAAACAGGCGATGAAATCCTCAGTGACCGAAGGCACCTCCGTTTCGCCCTTGATGATGCCGGTTATCTTGAAATTGACGACTTCTGCGCCCTTCACGAAGGAATAGATCAACGTGATGGAATCGTCCTGCTCAAGTTTGGGAGCGATCTGGGCGAGGCGATAGCCCTTCTCCTTGAAGCTCTTGCATGTCGCGGTCAGATCCCCCAATGCAAGAGGACGGAAATCCTGTTCGATGGCCATTCCTACTCACCTCGTTTCTTGTTCTTCATGGCGATTGCCTTTTCCTCGAGAACGGCAACGCCTTGCACTACTGCATCGATGATGCTTTCCGGCCGAACGGCGCACCCAGGCGCATACACGTCGACGGGGATGGCTTGATCGATTCCACCGATAACGTTGTAGCAATCATGGAAGATGCCCCCCGAGCAAGCACACGTGCCGCACGCGACAACGACCTTGGGCTCGATCATCTGATCGTAGATTTCCTTGATGACCGAAACGTTGGCCTCGTTGACGCTTCCCGTCACGAGGAAGATATCCGCGTGCTTTGGATTGCCGGTGTTGATGACGCCGAAACGCTCAGCATCGTAGAGGGGCGTAAGCGCGGCGAGAACCTCGATGTCGCAGCCGTTGCAGCTCGATCCATCGTAATGGATGATCCAAGGAGATTTTGAAATCGAAGACATACGCTCTCCTTACAGGTACATGAGAAGACCGAGGTTGACGCCACCGAAGACGAGGGTGACGATCCACGTGGACTTCAAAAGCAGTTGCCATTTCACGCGGGCAAAGTTGTTGTCGATCCAGATCTCGAGGAAATAGACCGCGACGATGACGCCAAGCGCGACGAGGATGGACAAGGGGTTTGCCCAAACGAAGAACAGCCCGATCCATGCCATGAACAGGATGTTCTCGCACCAGTGCATGATCTCCACCTGAGCGAGCACCTTACCGGACATTTCCGTGGTGACGCCCTTGACCAGATCCTGGTGGGCATGGTGCGAATACGACAGATCGAAAGGCGACTTGCGAAGCTTGATGGTCAGCACGAAACACATGCCGATGAAGATGCCGATGCAAGGCGCGATGATGGGCTGGGGCAGGTACAAAACCGACGACACGTCGAAGCTGCCCGTCGCCATGAAGAAACCGACGCAGAGAAGAAGCACCATGGGCTCGTAGGCCATAGCCTGCAGCGTCTCTCGATGGGCACCCACTTCGGCGAAAGGCGAACGCGCCGCATAGGCGGCCATGATGAAGAACATCTCGGCCATCGTGATCACGAACGCGCACAGAAGGAAGTTGCCGCCCGAGAAGAAGATGCCGCCCGAGACGAACACGAAGATGAGCGCCCAGAAGATATAGGTGCCGATAGCGGCGTTGGGGCTTGCGTCTTCCTTGGAAAGAAGCTTCATGACGTCATAGTACGGCTGAAGAATCGGCGGGCCTACTCGGCCTTGCATGCGAGCGGAGATCTTGCGGTCAAGCCCGGAAAGCAAGCATCCCAAAACGGTTGCCACGACGGCGAACACCGCAGAAGCGAGGAGGGTGGTCAAGATGGTGATGATAGTGTTCATTGAATTCCTCCCCCTCTACAGGATTCCCAGGGTAACGACGGTTGCATATCCAGCCCATCCAAAAGCGAGAGCCAGAAGAAGGTAGGTCGAGATCACACCGATGGGAGCGATCTTGTCTTCGCCGAAAACCGACTCGAGATACCAGTTGCGAGCAGAGGCAACGGCAGGAGCGGACAACGAGTTGGTGAACATGCGGTCCTCGTTGCTGACCGAGATGCCGGAAAGGTAGACGTCGGTCTTGCGCTGGCCCTTCTTGAACTTGCGCATACCGCCCAAAAGGACGATGGCGACAGCGACGACCATGATCGCCGTCATCCAAAGCTCGTCATCGAGAATGGGCTGGATGGCGATGCCCAGAACGCTTCCGATGTACGGCTCAACGAGATAAGAGGAGATGATCGGAATGCCCATGCAGCACGCGAGCGCAAGGACCGTGAAGGTGGTCGTCGCGATCCATTCGCTCCAATGGACCGTCTTCTCGATGGATTCAGGCGTTCCCGTGATGCCGGCAAGCTTGCCAAGCCACTTCGCCCAGAACATGAACGTTGCGGCCGAACCGAAGGCAAGGACGAGGATGAGAGCGAATTGACGCGTATCAACGAAGGAGACGAGCGTCGCCCACTTCGCGACGAGCATGCCGAACGGAGCGAGGAACATGATCATGATGCCCACGATCATCATGCGGGAAAGACGCGGCATCCGCTCGAAAAGCAAATCCATGTCCTCGATGTTGCGCGAGCCGATATGGTGCTCGGCGGTGCCGACGCACAGGAACAGGAGGCTTTTCGCGACAGCGTGGAAGATCACGAGGAAGATAGCGGCCCAAATAGCCTCAGCAGTGCCCACACCAGCACATGCGGTGATCAGACCGAGATTCGCAATGGTCGAATACGCCAACACGCGCTTGCCGTTGGACTGCGAGATGGCCAAGAACGAGCACAGAAGGAACGTTATGCCGCCGACGAGAATCACGAGCAGCGAAGGGGCGAACGACACCGCGTAAATCGGCGCGCATTTGATGAGCATGAACACGCCCGCTTTCACCATCGTGGAAGAATGGAGCAGCGCAGAAGTCGGAGTCGGAGCGACCATGGCACCGAGCAGCCACGTGTGGAAAGGCATCTGCGCGGCCTTGGTCAAGCCGGCAAGGCTCAGGCACGTCAGAGGCAGCACGACGAGCGTCGGCGCGATCGTGCCGAAGACGATGAACTCCATGAAGTCGATGGAATGGAAGTTGATGACGAGGTAGTACAAAGCCGCGAGAAAAGCCAGGCCACCGACGAGGTTCATGATGATCTGCCTGAAGGCATTGCGAATGGCCTCGTCGGTCTTCGTGAAGCCGATCAGGAGGAAGGAGCACACCGTCGTGACCTCCCAAGCAACAAAGAGCCACACAAGGTTGTTGAAGAAGATGATGGCATACATCGCCGAAAGGAAGATGAACATCAAAGCGAAGAACGTCGGGCGACGATCCGGCTGCTTGGTGTCGGGATGATGGATGCCGAAGTAGAAGTCGTGCATGTAGCCGATAGAGTACACGCAGATACCCGTGCCGACGATGCCGATGATCAAGGCCATGATCAGGGAAAGGGAGTCGAGGTAGAGGCCACGCGCGCACGACGTGCCGGGCATCACGAAGAACTCGAACACCAATTCGGCGACAAGCTGAACGATGGCGAGGATGAGCGCGGGAACGTTGCGGTACTTCACGCCGAACGCGAGGATAACCACCACGACGATGACACTCACCACAAGCAACGCCACATCGACGATCTCCGACTCGAAATCGTAGTAGGTACCTTGCGTCCCGATGTTCTGAACCACCAACGCGATCGACGCGATGGCGATAGCCGCCGAGCCAACGCACACGATGACGTTGCGCGGCTTAGTCTTGCGCACAACAGCAACGAGCGCTGCCACGAGCAAGGGGAACAAGATGAGAAAGCCCATCAGCTCCATTGACGCCCCTCCTTCAATGTCAGACCAAAAGAAAAATGCGACTAAAAATGTCGCGATACGTTTACTTTACTTAAGCGAGGGGAAAGACCGGCGAAGCATCGCCCAGGAAATAAATCCATTCGGTAAGCGGGACGCGCCCGAAAGCATCATCCCGCCCACCGTGGATATCGAACGTTGCGATGTTACGGAAAGAACAGCCGTAGGAATAAGATGAGGCCTAGGCATGCTCCCCGAGGATCTTCTCGAGGGTACGCCAGGCCAGCTCAGCGCATTTTACCCGTGCGGGCATACGTGAGATTCCCTCGAGTTCCCCCGCCTCGTCAAGATCATCCATATCATCGGCCGAAAGTTCGTCGCCCTTGATCATGCGGAAGAACAGATCGAGCAGGCGCCGCGCTTCCTCGACGGTTTCACCCGTAATCAAATCGGCCATCATGTCAGCAGACGCCTGCGAAACAGCGCAGCCGCTACCCACGAAGGAAGCTTCCTCGATCACCCCGTTCTCGATGCGAAGCTGTAAGGTCAGTTCATCGCCGCAGCTCGGGTTGATACCTTCCTGACTAGCCGTCGGCGAAGTCATCTCGTATTTATAGTCAGGATGGGCGTTATGCTGCATAAGAGCGGCAGTGTAAAGGCTGTTTGATGCGTTAGCCATGGAACATCCTCCAGACATGGTTCAGTCCATCGATGAGCGCATCGATATCGGACGAGTCGTTGTAGAAAGCGATAGAGGCGCGACAGCAAGCACCGAACTCGACGCCGAGCCAAGCCAGGAGCGGCTGCGCGCAATGGTGGCCAGCGCGAATGGCGACGTTCTCCCCGTCGAGAATGCTCGAAACATCGTGCGGATGGATACCGCGCACGTTGAACGAAATGGCACCGTGGCGAAACGAGGGATCGCTCGGGCCGATGAGGTCGACGAAGTCGAGTTCGCTCAACCGCTCGAGAGCGTATTCCATGAGCAGTGACTCTCGTCTCGCGATGGCATCGAGGCCGATCGACCCAACGTAGCGCAATGCTTCGGCGGAAGCGACGATGCCCGCTGCGTCTTGCGTGCCGGCCTCGAATTTCTCGGGGACGGGAGCCCACACGGCATCGGTCTGCGTGACGGAATCGATCATCTCTCCGCCGGTAAGGAACGGGGGCATGGCCTCTAGAAGCTCATGCCTACCCCACAAGACGCCCACACCGAAGGGGCCAAACACCTTATGAGCAGAGAAAGCGAGGAAATCGCACCCAAGGTCGACAACGTCGACGTTCATGTGAGGAGTCGACTGTGCCGCGTCGACCACAAGATAGCCCCCCTGCGCATGGATCCGATCGGCTAGTTGCTTAACAGGAGCCTCGACGCCGAGGACGTTTGAAACATGGGCTATTGAGACGATCTTGGTGCGGCTCGTTATCTTCCTCTCCATTTCCTCGGCGGTTATGACGCCGTTTTCATCGGGGAAAAGATAGACGAGATGTGCTCCACGTTCGCGGCAGATCTGCTGCCAAGGAATGAGATTCGAGTGGTGCTCCATGATGGATATGCACACCTCGTCACCTTGCTCCAAAGCATCGCCGCCGAAAGACTTGGCGACGATGTTGAGAGCCTCGGACGTGTTGCGGCAAAACACAACATCGCGGGAATCAGGCGCACCTATGAAGTCAGCCACGACCCGACGAGCCGCATCGATGGCCTCGGTCGCCTCAACCGAAAGACGATACAGGCCGCGAAGGGCGTTTGCATTCATCGTTTCATAGAAGGAGCGCTGCGCCTCGAGCACGCACGTCGGACGCTGCGCCGTAGCTGCACTGTCGAGAAACGCGAGATCGCCCTCGTTCTCAAGCAGTGGAAAATCGCTCAGATAAGGATTCTCGTCGATGACTTCCCTGTCCTTGAGGTCCATCTACTCCCCCTCTCTCGCTTCGAACACATCCGCATCGATGCCGCGATCCATCGCGAGACGCGCAATGCCGGCGCGCATGCGGGAATCGCGATGGGCGAGATGGGCCTCCTCTATCGCCGCGACGGTGAAGAGCTGTTCGAGAGCCTCATCCGACAGCCCGCGGCATTGGAGGTAGAAACGCTGATCGGGCTTGACATGGCCGATGGTCGCACCGTGGTTGCCCATGACGTCGTCTTCGTCGCACAGGATGACGGGAACGGTCTTGTTGTCCACGCCGTCATCGGCGAGGAGAACCGTTTCACGCTCATTGCCCGTGGATCCCTTGCAGCCATGGACGAAATCGATGGTTCCGCGAAGGGTCTTAGCGCACGATCCGGCAAGAACGCCGTTGGCATCAAGGTTGCTGTGCGTTTCAAGGCCGCGCTGCTTGATGACGTAGTTGAACGAGAGCTTCTCGTCGGCGACGCCGACGTAGCGCGTTGCGGTCTCCAGCTGAGAGCGATTACCCCACAGGTCGCAGCGGAGCCCAGTGAACGAAGAGCCAGCGCCGAGAACACGATGATTCACGACGATCTGCGCATCGTCGGCGGCGATATAGCCGGAATCGTCGAGGGAGATCCAGGAATCGTCAAGCGTATGAAGCGAGGAGATCTCCACGCGAGATCCTTCTGCAGCGAAAATACGGAGAGCAACGCCGACGAGCCCTGCGCCCTTCTCGGGCGAATCAAGGGATATCTCGACGGAGATATGGGCATCCTTCGGCGCGACGACGTCGATGGGGACGACGTTGGCGCACCCGTCTTTCCCGTCGATGCGGATAAGCGCGCCGCCCGACTGTCCAGCACGAGCCGAAACGACGACAGGATCATCGGAGGCCTGCGCGATGAAGTCGTAGCAGGCAGGACCCAAGCCGGTCTCGAAGGAAAAACGGGCGTCGTGGGCAAGCTCGTCGAGAACCGCTTCGCGCTGATAGGAAGAAAGCGCAGGGGCATCGAGGTCGCCCGCCTGGGCCTCGCCGCGGGCAGCGCGCACAACGGCACGCGAATCGCAAGCCGCACGGCGAGTATCGAGTACGGCCTGGAACGAAGCGACCTCGCGTTCGAACAAGCCGGCTTCAGCCAGGAACGCCGAACCGTCGAGCTCTATGCCGAACGTGGAGGCGTACCCCCAGTCTTCAGGAAGCGCGATCTTCTCGTCGTTCACCGAAAGACGATGCCAGGTTTTTGCGGGCAATGACGCGAGAGGGCGAAGTTCTTGCTCAGGTGCGGCCTGAGCAGCAGTTTGCGTAGTCATTAGCCGATCGCCCCTTCCATCTCGAGCTTGATCAGATTGTTCATTTCGACCGCATATTCAAGCGGAAGTTCCTTGGAGACGGGATCGGCGAATCCGTTGACGATCATACCGCGCGCCTCTTCTTCGGAAATACCACGGCTCATCAGGTAGAAAACCTTGTCGTCTCCGATTCGGCCGATGGTCGCTTCATGTCCGATATCGACGTTCTTGCAGCGAATGTCCATAGTCGGGATCGTGTCGGAGCGGCTGATGTCATCGAGCATGAGCGACTGGCACGATACCGTGGCTGCGGAGCCTTGAGCACGCTCGGTCGCCACGACGGAGCTGCGGAACGTCGAGATGCCGCCGCCCTTCGAGATGGACTTCGTCTCGACGGCAGCTGAGGTCTCAGGCGCCGCAAGCACGACTTTCGTGCCCGTATCGAGGTTCTGACCAGCGCCGGCGAACGTGATCCCCGTAAACGAGCTGGTCGATTTGCGGCCAGAGAGAATCGACATCGGGTAGAGATAGCCCACATGGCTGCCGAACGACCCGCTGATCCACTCGATCGAACCCTCTTCAGCTACGACGGCTCGTTTCGTGTTGAGGTTGTACATGTTCTTCGACCAGTTCTCGATCGTGGAGTAGCGAAGATGCGCTCGCTTGCCCACGAACAGCTCGACTGCGCCCGCATGGAGGTTAGCGACGTTGTACTTCGGCGCACTGCACCCCTCGATGAAGTGAAGATCGGCATCGTCTTCGACGATGATGAGCGTATGCTCGAACTGACCCGCGCCCTTTGCGTTGAGACGGAAATAGCTCTGGAGCGGGAACTCGAGCTTGACGCCCTTGGGCACGTAGACGAACGAACCGCCGCTCCACACCGCGCCGTGAAGCGCTGCGAACTTGTGGTCCGTAGGCGGGATGAGCGTCATGAACTTCTCGCGGATGATCGCTTCCCATTTCGGCTCCTGAAGCGCTTCCTCGATGCCGGAATAGACGATGCCCATCTTCGCCGCAGTATCCTGCATGTTGTGGTACACGAGCTCGGAATCGTACTGGGCCCCGACGCCGGCAAGATAACTGCGCTCCGCCTCGGGAATGCCCAAGCGCTCGAACGTGTCCTTGATATCCTCGGGAACGGAATCCCAATCGGCCTGCTGCTCGGTATTGGGCTTCACGTAGGTGACGATATGGTCCATATCGAGCCCATCGATGGCCGGCCCCCAATCGGGAGTGCGCATGCGATGGTACGTCTCGAGGGACTTCAAGCGGAACTCGAGCATCCACTCGGGCTCATTCTTCTTTGCTGATATCTCGCGAACGATTTCCGGAGTGAGGCCAGCGTCGAGCTTTTCGGCGTCCTCGTCGCTGTAGCGGAAATCGTAGAGCGAGCGGTCGATATCTTCGACCTCGGTTCTTTTCTTGCTCACAAAAGACTCCTATTCGGCGGCACCGAAGCGCTCGTAGCCCTGCGCATTGATCTCATCGATGAGGGAAGCGTCGGATTCCTCGACGAGGGACCCCTTCACCAGGACATGGACGCGATCGACGTCGACATGCTCGAGGATGCGCGTGTTGTGGGTGATGATGATCAACGAGCCGCCCGTTATTGCGCGGTACGTCTCGATACCGCGGGAAACGACCCCGAGGGCATCGACGTCAAGACCTGAATCGGTTTCATCGAGGATGGCCAACTTGGGCTTAAGCAACAGAAGCTGGAGCATCTCGAGCTTCTTCTTCTCGCCACCGGAAAAGCCCACGCCAAGCTCACGATCAAGGTACGATTCGTCGAAATCGAGCTCGCGCGCAAGCTCGCGAACGTGCTTGCGGAACTGCTTCCCCTTCATGTCGAAACCCTCGCGGTCAGCAGTCATTGCGCGAAGGAAACTGGAAACGGGGACACCCGGGATTTCGGTGGGCGCCTGGAAACTGAGGAAGAGGCCGGCGCGCGAACGCTTGTCGACGGAAAGCTCGGTGATGTCTTCCCCATCGAAAACGACGCGGCCATCGGTGACCTCATAGGCAGGGTCGCCCATGATAGCGCGACCGAGCGTGGATTTTCCGGCGCCGTTGGGCCCCATGATGATGTGAGTCTCGCCGGCACGTACCGTAAGATCTATGTCGCGCAGGATAGATTTTTCGTCAACGGAAACGGTCAGTCCCTCGACGGAAAGAAGCGAATTTGCGTCGGCCATCGTGCTTTGCCTTTCGTTATTCATAGTGCTTTGCTAGGATTAAGATAATCGCTCGGATGCATAAGTCAAGCGACAGCATGAGTTTTACGCCGAACGGATGCCTTGTCTCGACATCAGCGAAAATGCACTGCACAGAAAGGGTTGCCCATGCTCATCTCCACCAAGGGCAGATACGCGATGCGCCTCATGATAGATATCGCCCTCAAAGGCGACGACGGCAAGGTTTCCTTACGCGAAATCGCCGAAGTAGAAGGCATTTCCTTGAAATATCTTGAACAGCTCGTCCGCCCCTTGACTCATGCGGAATTGCTCATAGGCGTGCGAGGCAAGAACGGCGGTTATCGATTGGCCAGGGACGCTTCCCAGATTAAAGCCGGTGATATCCTTCGGGCAGTCGAGGGCACCACGATACCAGTAGCCTGTTCGGCGCTCGAAACCGGATGCGAACGCGGCAACGAATGCAACGCCGTGCGATTCTGGGCTGGACTCGACCGCGTCATCGAAGAGTACGTCGACAGTGTGACGCTCGGCGAATTAGCCTCCCACTAACCTTTACAGAACGCGGGAAAGGCGATTCTGGTAACCGCAAATCACAGACGCAGCATGGCCTTGCCGCTCGATGACCGATCTGAACCCCTCGACTGCCAAACGGTACTGATTGTTGTTTTCCGAGATATGCATGGCTACTACGGCCTCAAGCCCTGGATGGAGCAACCCTGAAAGCTCAGCACGGGCTTGGTCGTTGCTCAAATGCCCATACTCCGAAGCTATCCTTTTGCGAACCGCATAGGGGTAGGGGCCATTTTCAAGCATGACTTCATCGAAATTCGACTCGAGGGCCAAAACGCGGCACCCCGATAGAGCCTCATGCGCCGATTCGGTCACCATCCCCGAATCGGTCATGAAGCCCAGCGAATCTCCGTTTGTTTCAATGCGGAAACCAAAGGATTCGGCAGCGTCATGCGAAGTGCGAAAGGCCAGGACATCCATCCCGCCTGCGTAGATCGTCCGATCGGGCATAAGCTTCCTCATCGAACCAGAGTCCACGTTCTCGTGAAGATCGCGGCTCGCTTCGTAAACGGCTTCGCTTACATGAACGAGAGGATTGACTCCACGTTTAGCGAGGGCCCTCAGCACTACGCCGACGCCTTTGGTATGGTCTGCGTGATCATGGGTAATAAAGAGGTCGGTGAGACGAGACAGATCGACTCCTGCCTCTTCGCTTCTCGCGAAGAAATCGCGTTTGCAGATACCGCAATCGATCGCCACGACCTGGCGTGATTCGATGTTCTCGATCAAGGTGGCGTTTCCCTTGCTTCCACTTGCAAGAACATGAAGACGAAGAGCATGCGCAGAATCGCGTTCGATGAGCGCACCTAAAGACGCACCGCCCTCGCGTGCGCGCAGAATCTCATCGCGAGTGAAAGCCCCTTCGTTTTCGCACGATCCAACCACGCACGCCTCCCTTTCCTGCTCGGGATTACCCAGAACGTTGTGTGCGATGCAGAACAAAACCAAGACCAGAGCATACTTGATGCAAGGCTATACGCGCAAAACACACATCTCTCAAGGGAAGGCCCCCAAGACGCGAAGAAAAACGCGTAGGGAAAGCACGAAAACAACACCCGACCCCGCCGAAGTGATTAGGAGAGCGGCGGGGTCGGTATCTGAATAACGGAAGAGCTATTTGAGCAGCTTCTTCTCGATCTTCATGCTGCAGGTGCGGGGGAACTCTTCGACGATCTCGTAGAAGCTGGGCACCTTGAAGGACGCCATATGCGACTCGCAATAGGATTTGACGTCGTCGACGGTGAGAGAGGAGCCGGGCGTAAGAAGGACGAACGCCTTCACCGCCTGATCGCGAATGGGATCAGGCACGCCAATGGCGGCAGCCTCCTCGATTTCGGGATGATCCTCGAGAATATGCTCGATCTCGGTCGTCGAGATGTTCTCGCCGGCACGCTTGACCATGTTCGACTTGCGGTCCACGAAGAAGAACCATCCGTTGTCGTCCTGGTAACCCTGGTCGCCGGTCTTGAGCCAACCGTCCGCGGTGAAGGTCTCTGCGGTTGCCTCGGGCTTGTTGAGGTACTCGAGCATGAGCGTGCGCCCGCGAACGCCCTTCACCTGTATCTCGCCGACCTCCCCATGGGGAAGCTCGTTGTCCTCAAGATCGGCGATGCGGACCTCGTAGCCCAGCCCCGCGCGCCCGACCGAGGGCCAGTTGCGCTTGCCGACCGGCGGATCGGTCAGCACCCAGCCGATCGATTCGGTGGAGCCGTAGGTGTTCATGATCTTGACGTCGAAACGCTCTTCGAAAGCTTCTTTCTCGGCATCGGTGACCGAGATGAAGTAGAGCACCTCGCGAACGCAGTGGTCGCGTTCCTCGGGATCGACGGGCTGGAGCATAACGGTGCGCAGCATCATGGCGACGAACTGAATCACGGTGGCACGATAGTGACGAACCTGCTTCCAAAAACGGCGAGCAGAGAATTTCTCGACGATGATGATCGTCGCGCCGGCGGTGATGACCGGCATGAGCGCGGCGAGCTGGAAGTTGGAGTGGCAGGCGGGCATCGAGGTGAGAACGCGGTCCGACCCGCGAAGCGACACCTCCCAGTCGCCGTAGAGGCCCGAGAAGACCATGTTGGCGTGAGTGGTTACCACGCCCTTGGGCTTGGATGTCGTGCCCGACGTGTAGATGATCTGAACGGGATCGTCCGACGAAAGGGGTATCTCCTTCTTGAGCACCGGCATCTCAGAGCAGCGCATGCTCCAGAAATCGTAGATGCCCTGTTCCCCATGGGAGACCTCCGCTCCCGGTAAGGTATACATTTTCGAAAAGTCGATGTCCGAAGCAGGCGAATCGCTCCCTGCTCGAGCCACCAAGAGTCCCTTTGGAAAACGCATCCCCTCGTTGAGAAGCTGTTTGTAGGTATCGAAGAACAGTGGTTCAACGACGGCAACGGAAGCTTTGACATCGTCAAGGATGTAGCGAGCCTCGTCTGCGAGGTACTGCTCGTTGACGGGGACAACGACCGCGCCTATCTTGGCGACACCGAACAAGCACATGAGGAACTCGGGTGAGCTGTGCAGATGGAGCGCAACATAATCACCCTTCTCAACCCCAAGCGTAAGAAAGACGTTCGCGATGCGATTGATTTCCTTGTCGAATTCAGCGTAGGTGTACTCGAATACCCCGCCGTCACGGTTCTGGAAGGTAAGGAAGCTCCTTGCCCCTCGCCTCTCGACAACGCTTTCCCATAGATCTCGCAACGTTTCGTTGCCAACGATGTCAGTCATCCCTCTAATCCTCCTTGAACGGTCACTGCCCTATTCAGAGTCTGGCCTCATCCCTCTCGATTTCCCCGCATCGAAAAGAAGGAACATCCATAGACTTCGTTCTTGCAAAGAATATCAAACTCGATAAGCACCCCGCCTCGGGAGGATCCGAGGCGGGGCATTTGAAGATCGCCGATCGGCACTAGAGGGGGGGACGAACCGATGGCGCTGGAGAAGGTTAACTAGCCGATCTTCACGACGCCGGCCTCGGCCAGCTCGTCGATCTGGTCG
>CAUHNN010000013.1 GCA_959607715.1 uncultured Eggerthella sp.
TCCGGGAAATCCGGGATTTTTTTCGGGAGGGCCCGGCAGGGCGCGGCTTCAGGGGGTAGTTTCGCCTGGTGAGAGGGCGTTTCATCCCTCGGCGGCGACCTCGAAGAGTTCGCCTGTCTGGGAGTCGATTATGAATCCTGCGACCTCAACGAAGTCGGGGATCAAAGGATGATGAGCGATAGTGTCGACGGTCGCCCTTACGCTTTCCTCTCCGTCGCCAAATCCCGAAAGCCATGTTTCGAAGTCGATACCGCAATACTTCATCATCTCAATATGATCTTCGGGCACTCCGGCATCGATCATATGCTCGATCATCGACTCTGCATTCATATGCTGCGCTCCGCAGTTGCTGTGCCCAATCACCATGATCGTCTCTACGCCCAACTCGAAGACCGCCACCAAAATGCTTCTCATTACGCTTCCGAACGGATGAGAGATAACGCCACCAGCATTCTTGATAAGCTTCGCATCCCCATTCTTCAAACCAAGAGCCGCTGGCAACAATTCGGTCAATCGCGTATCCATGCAGCTAACGATCGCAAGTTTCTTGTCGGGATACTTATCCGTCGAAAATGCGCGGTAGCGCTCCTGTTCCACAAATTCCTTGTTGAATTCAAGAATGCTTTCTATGGTGTTCACTGTTTTCCCTTCCGAGCTTCCATCGACGCATCCTCGCGATGACGATGCCCCGAACATGCTTTTCTCGCCACATGACGAAACGCCATCAGCGGGTGGCGCACCATCATCCGCGGACCGCTCCACGCCATAACTTTGCGAATCCTCTCTCGCATCGTAGGGCGATAGCACTGTATAGAACATTCTTCGCACACCCCTTTACGATCCCGAGAGCAGGCTTTCGTTCTCTGCCGAGCATAATCAACCAGTTCACGACACTCATCGCAGAGGCCGCCCCGAACAAGAGAATGGCCATGGCCTCGACAATACATCGAGACCATGGCCATCACGACGGCGTCGTCCCTCTCGAGACGACGCCGTTCTTTTTCCGTTTGTCCGCTACGCATCCCGAAAACTAGCCGTAGATCCTCTTGAGCTCTGCGTATTCCTTATCGGCTCCGTCCATCACATCGCGAATGATCCGAGCGACAGGACGCACCTCTTTGACAAGCCCAGCGATCATGCCAGCAGAAAACGCGCCGTGCTCGATGTTTCCATTGCTCGCATCGGCAACGGAACCGCGACAGAATTGATCGAGCTCCTCGCTGCTGGCACCGGAATCGTAGAGATCCCAGTATGCCTTCGTGAAGGGGCTCTTGATGCAGCGAACCTGCTTCTTGCCGTATTCGCCGGTCAAAACCGTATCGCAGTCGGCTGCATCAATAATCATCTGCTTGTAAACAGGGCTAACGGGACATTCCTCTGACGCGAGGAACACGGTTCCCATCTGAACGCCAACAGCACCGAGAGCCAGTGCGGCAAGGAAGCCTTTGCCATCCGCGATGCCACCTGCGGCGATAACCGGGATATCAACGGCGTCGACAACCTGGCGAACCATGGGGTATGTGCACATACGCCCAATGTGGCCTCCGCCCTCCATACCCTCCGCGACAACCGCGCAAGCGCCGAGGTCCTGCATTTTCTTCGCCGCGCGCGCATGAGGAATGAGACAAACCGTCTTGACGCCCCCCTCCACGAGGATAGGCACGATCTTCTCAGAGTTGCCGGCACTGATGGTGCAAACGGGAACCTTCAGCTCGACGCACATCCGAGCGCACTCTTCGACCAGATCGCTTTCCATGATCAGATTGACGGCGAAGGGCTTATCGGTCAACGAACGGGCGATCTCCACCTGCTCCTTCACCCACTGAGCATCATGAAGCGTCGAGGCGATAACGCCTAGGCCGCCAGCCTCACTCACGCTTGCCGCAAATTTACCATCGGTAATATGGGCCATCGCCCCTTGGATGATGGGGTATTCGATGCCGAGAACATCACACAATTCCGTTTTCATTCGTTTCCCTCTCTAACGATGAGCTTCATAAGCCCGGGTAAAAAACCCAGAAACCCGTCTCTAGCGAAGTCTAGCATTTTATGGCTCGACAATCGGCCTCCGTCAAAAAAAGGGGGCGCAAGCGGATGAAAACCCGCCTGCGCCCCAACAAATCGAAGCAGCGTTATTTAGCTTCATCTTTCCGATCTCGATCGTGATCGGAAGCCATCGTCACAGAAGATTCCCGCTGATCGATCGTTCGCTGGTAAGGGTACGGCTCCCCTGCATGGGCGTAAGGGACTTCCTCGCCCGAGGCAACGGGAGCAACCCCCGCCCCATCCGAAGCCCCACCCTGCATAGAGACATCAGCAGCGAGCGTACCATCGGCGCAAACCCGCTCAGCAACCGAGGACGGACGCGCCTCGATCCCCGAATCCTGAGAAGCCGCCGAGGACGATGGTGCGGAATCATGCACCGAATCCAAGACATGATCGGTCGGAGACGAATCAGACGAAGGGCCTTGCGCCGATGGAACGGGACGCTCATCGAGCCCCGACTGCATATACGGCTGACCCATACGAGGAGAAGGCGCCTCCCGACCTTGCGCCTGAGAAGATGCGGCCTGAGCCTGAGCTGCGCGCCACTGAGCCTCGGCGGCCATGGCACGCTGTTCGAAAGGCATGAGGTCTTCCTGACCGCCCCAACGATTCACCTCGAACTGACGAGTCCAGTATCCCAAGGCGCGCGCCACGAGGGTCTCGGTAACCGCCGACGCAACGAAGAGGGCGTAAACGAAGAAGAAGAACGCGACTATGGCCAAAAGAACAGCCAACCAGTCGGCCCCGCCAAGCGAAAGGGCGTAGACGGACATAACCCCGACGAAGAGCGCGATAAGGAACAAAAGACCCAGTACGCATATCGTGACGGTAGAGCAGATCAGATACATGCCGAAGATGCGGAGCAAACCACCGAAGTCGTAGCGCATCATCGCCCATATCTTCCCGATCTGGAAACCAGAGGAAAGGGTTCCGTAAAGTGAGCAGCGCATCGAACCCACCCAGGCGAAGAAGACGGCGACAAACGACAGGGCAAGCACGAAGAAGTTGAAGAGCATCGAAAACACGAGGATCCCGAATACCGTGCCATCGTAGCCGTAGCCAAGAAGGGGAACGAAACCTAATACGCCTCCCCCGAAAAAGCTGAAGACGATAGGGGCAAGAGAAAAGACAAGGCCGACAAGGAAAACGAAGAAGCCGCGCTTGTAAAGCTGTCCGTCTTCGTTGCCGAAGATCCTCTTGGGCAACGGACGATGAACGCCCCATGCGATTTCACGCGCCCACCCGTATAGGTAGCCGGCAACGACGATCGAGCCGAACACAGGGATAAGAAGAACCAGACCGAGGCGAAGCATCTTCCCCAACCAGCCAGGTGTTTTAACCAGATCGCCCCACGAGGCGGCGAAATATCCTTTTTCCGTCATACCAAACCTCCCGCTGAGGCATCGCGTTGAAAAGACGGACCGCGTGTCGCCTCCCGCGGAACAGGGAGCGACGGGTCCTCGAAGCAGCTTCATCATAAATAAAGAAAGGGGAGCACGATGCTCCCCTTTCCGATGCGTTGACGTTCTGCAAACTGCAAGGCGTCAGAAAAATCGCACGAAATCGAGTTACTTGAGGGTAACAGCAGCGCCAGCTTCCTCGAGCTGAGCCTTGATCTCCTCAGCCTTGTCCTTGGCAACACCTTCCTGGACGGGGCAGGGAGCGCCTTCAACGAGCTCCTTGGCTTCCTTCAGGCCGAGGCTGGTGATCTCACGGACAGCCTTGATGACAGCGATCTTGTTGTCGCCGAAGCCCTCGAGGACGACGTCGAACTCGGACTTCTCCTCAGCAGCAGCGCCACCCTCAGCGCCAGCAACAGCAGCAACAGCAACGGGAGCAGCAGCGGAAACGCCGAAGGTCTCCTCGATGTCCTTAACGAGCTCAGAAGCCTCGAGCAGGGACATTTCCTTCAGAGCCTCGATGATCTCTTCACGAGTAACAGCCATGTTTGTTCCTTTCAAAGGGGCCGGCATCAGCCAGCCGATTATCGTTCGTATCATGCGGCGCTCATCACGCCGCGAAAACTGCGACTACGCAGCTTCCTTCTGGTCGGCAACCTGCTTGATGGACTGGGCCAGACCACTGGGTACGCCATTGAGGGCAACCGCGAGGCTGCGGGCGACGCCGGAAATAGCGCCTGCGATCTGAGCGTAAAGCTCTTCGCGAGAAGGCAGAGAAGCGATGGCTTCAACCTCAGCAGCGCTAACGGCAGCGCCTTCCATCAGACCGCCCTTGATCTGAAGCTTGTCGTTTTCCTTGGCGAAGTTCTTGACTGCCTTGGCGGCAGCGGCGACATCACCGTCGGCGAAAACGAAAGCGCTGGGGCCTTCGAGCATGTCGTCGAGGGTCGGCAGACCGGCCTCGTCGAGAGCGCGATGCATGAGCGTGTTCTTGTAGACGGTCATGTGAGCACCGGCTTCACGAACAGCGTTACGCAGGTTCTGGGTCTCCTTGACGGTCAAGCCGCAAGCATCGACAACCCACACTGCAGCAACACCGTCGAGCTCTTCCTTGATCTTGGCGAGCGTAGCAACATTCTTTGCGTTGGGCATTCGAGCACCTCCTTCTTCAAAGCATCGTGTTCCGCACCGCGTCGGGTGGGTCGCGCTTTGAAAAAAGCAAACCCCCTGATGCACGAGACAGCAGGGGGCCGTAAGATCATTTCTTATTGACCACCTCGGCAGGCCGCTTCATTCGCGATTAAACCTTTCGGTACCGGCTGTCTTGGGCAGCGGAACTAGTTTCCACAAAGCTGCATTTTGCAGCCGATCTATGATTTCAAAAGATCTTTGGTTTGTCAAGCTGATTTTGCGCCACCACAACACCTCGCGCGCCTCTTGAAGCAAACCCAACTAAAGAGCCCCTGCCCCCTGAGCGGCCATTCACAGCCCGCGCCCTTACGCCCGCCAGGAGAACCTTGCATTATTTCGCAAGAATTAACATCCTAATTAGGTTATAGAGAAAGGACACCCGAATGAAAGTCGCGTTCTTCCCGGGATGCATGGTCGATATGTTCTACCCGGAAGTAGGCATTGCCGCCGTCCACGTTCTCGAGAGGCTCGGATGTGAAGTGATCCTGCCCGACGACCAGGTCTGCTGCGGACAGCCCTTCTCGAATTCCGGCTACATCGAAGAAGCCAAGCCCATGATGCGAAAGGTCGTCGACGCTTACAGCGGATACGACACCATCGTCTCCTTGACGGGTTCGTGCGCTTGGGCCATCAAGGCCGAATACCCTCACTTCTTCGAAGACGATCCCGAGTACAGCCGCAAAATCGCGGAGCTAGCCCCGCGCATCTACGAATTCACGCAGTTCATCGTCGATGTACTTGGCGTTACCGACGTGGGCGCCCACCTCGAGGGCACCGTCACCTACCACAAAAGCTGCCATCTCACCCGCATGCTCGGCATCAAAGAGCAGCCCCTGACTCTGCTCAAGAACGTCAAGGGTCTTTCCTACATCGAAATGCCCGAAGCGGACCGATGCTGCGGCTTCGGCGGAACTTTCAGCGTGAAGGAGCCCGAGGTTTCCGGCCACATGGTCCAGGAAAAGGTCGCTTTCGCCCTCGCGACGGGAGCCGATTATCTTTGCGGTGCCGACCAAGCCTGCCTGATGAACATCAAGGGTGGCCTCGATCGCCTTCGCGAGCAAGGGGTTGTGAGCAGCAACATGAAGGTGCTCCACATTGCCCAAATCCTCGATTCTGGATTGGAGGCATAATCCTATGTCAGCGATCATCTACGACGACGCCCCTCTCGAGGAGCGCATCCACCGATCCCTCTCCGACACGTTCAAGCATCGCGCTATCGAACGAGCCCAAGACGTCATCACCTCTAAGCGTGACGCCCTTGTGGCCGAAGTGGACAACTGGGAAGACTTCCGCACCCATGCAGCCGAGATTCGCGACCATGTCCTCTCCAATCTCGACTACTACATCAAGACGTTCGCAGCGAATGCGGAGAAGAACGGGGCCCACGTGTACTTCGCACCCACCGGCGAAGACGCGCTCGAAACCATCCTCGATATCTTCGAGGACGCCGGAGCCACCTCCTGCGTCAAATCGAAGAGCATGATGACCGAGGAAATCGGCCTCAATGCTTTCCTTCACAAGCACGGGATCAACGCCGTTGAGACGGACTGCGCCGAGAACATCATCCAAGTTGCCGGCAACGCCCCCTCCCACATCGTCGTTCCCGCGCTTCACTTCGATCGCACATCGATCCGCGATCTCTATCGCGAGAGAAAAGGTTACACGGGCTCCGACGATCCTGAGGAGATCACTCGATTCCTTCGTTCTATGCTTCGCCCCGAATTCATGAATGCCCACGTCGGCGTCACGGGATGCAACTTCGGCGTTGCCGAGACCGGCTCATGCACCCTCGTCTCGAACGAGGGCAATGCCCGCATGGCCTCGAGCGTCCCCGAAACGCAAATCGTCGTCATGGGCATGGAGCGCATCGTCCCCGACCTGCGCTCCCTCGACGTGATGATGAAGCTGCTCGTTCGCAGCGCCGTGGGCGCGAAGATCTCGGGGTCCTTCTCCATCAACACCGGTCCGCGTCGCGAAGGCGAGGCCGACGGCCCGAAGAACGTCCACATCATCATGGTCGACAACGGTCGTTCGAAAATCCTCGAAAGCCAGTTCCGTCCCATGCTTCGCTGCATCCGCTGCGGAGCATGCATGAACTCATGCCCTGTCTATCGCCATATCACTGGCCATGGATACGGATCCATCTACCCTGGCCCGATGGGCGTCGTCCTCACTCCGCTCCTCGTTGGCTACGAGAAAGCCGCGAAGCTTCCCTACGCATGTTCCCTCTGTGGCTCCTGCGCCGACGTTTGCCCGGTGAAGATCCCGCTACCTCAACTCATTTCGCAGCACAGGCGCAACGTGGTGGAACAAGGCTACGTATCCCCCGTCGAGAAAGCCGTCTTCACAACGGCGGCGGCAACCTTCTCACACCGCGCCCTTTATGGAGCGCTTACCTCGGCGGCAGCACCTGCCATGAAGCTGCTCACGGGCAATACCAATCAGCTCGATCGCTCGAGCACCTGGATCCCCGTCCTCAACGGCTGGACCGCATCGCGAAATCTCGACACCATGAGCGGCAAGAAATTCCGCACCTGGTTCGCGGAGCACCGCGCAGAAGTCGAGAAGCAGCAGCGAATCCATACGGCCCAAGCTGTCAGCGCCGCTTTCAACGCCTCTAAAGAACGAGAGGAGACCCGATGAGCACCGTAACCCTCGAAGAATTCCTTAAGCCGGTTTCGCGCGCACTCGGTCGCACGCATATCCCTACGGAGGTGGAACCTTGCGCTGCGACGAAGGCTCCCCTTCCCGGCGACTATCGCGACTACTCCACCGAAGAACTTGCTTCTTGGTTCATGACGGAAGCCGAGAAGATGGGCACCACGGTCCGCTCATGCTCGCCCGACGCCGTCGCCCAAACGGTTCTCGATCTTGTCAATGAATTCGGCAACGGAGGGCATGTTGTCTACTCCGACGTCCCGGACATGGATTCTTACCGTATCCCCGAAACCTTGAACGACGCCGGTCTCGAGGCCCATCGCTGGAATCCGGTCAGCAGAGAGAAGAGCATGGGGCGCGCGGAAAGCGCCGACGTGGGCATTACGGTTGCCTCTGCTGGTATCGCCGAGACCGCGACCATCATCCAATACGCCTCTTCCCCATCCGGACGCGCGGTCTGCCTTCTTCCCATCGGCCACATCGCGCTTCTGCGCAAAAGCCTGATCCGGCCCTATATGACGCAGCTCATGGATGACTGGGAGGAATCCGTTGCAGCCGGGAACGAGATGCCCTCCAACATTACCTTCATCAGCGGGCCGTCCAATACGGCGGACATCGAGCTCGTACGCGTCGTCGGCGTACACGGACCCGTATTCGCCGGGGTCATCCTGATCGACGACTAAAGAACAGCCGCGCGCTCTATCTGGCGCATCCAAGCCCGATAACGCATTCGCAGCATCAACCAAATCAAGAAAGGCCAGGGACTTCTCCCTGGCCTTTGCTTATCACGCGTCTATACCGTGTTGTCGCTATGCAGCCGCACCCTCGGCGGGCTGCTCGCTGGAGGCATCGGTGCTCTCAGTTGCCGCAGCAACCGAATCAACCTTCACCATAGACGTGCCGCCCTTACCGAACGATAAAGTCACACGATCTCCCTCACGGTAACGAACGATGTCCCTCACCTTGTCGACGGGACAATCGTAGAGCGTCTCATCACCCGACAGCATCACGTAGTAATGAGAATTACCATCGAGAACGACCGGGGAGATCAACGAGATGGTACCCGTCGCCGATCCATCGGTAACGGTCGATTCACTGGAATCGCCCTGAAGCTCGATACCGTTGTTGCGCAACAGCGTCTTGTAGGATTTCTCGGTTTCCTCGAGCGTGTCACCGACGGCGACGTTCTGATAGCGCTGGATATCGATCATGGCGTACTTCTTAACGAGGCCTGCGCTGTCCTTCAGAGCCATGAAGTACGTCGGTTGACCCTCGACATTGATCAAAAGCGGGAACGTCGCTTCGTAACGCAGGTTCTGGACCTGACCCTCAGCCGACATCATCGCCGAATCCTCGGTAGCGCCAGCAACGGGGAAGAACTTGGATTCCGCCGTACGCTGATTGATGAGAACGAAACCGATGATGGAATTATCTCCCGTCGCGGAAGTAACGCCGCTGTAGACCCACACGTCGTCATCCTGGGCAATATAGTTGTAGCCGGGTTGGCCATCGGTGCCAGGAGTCGTCTGCTTCACGCCGTTCTGGCCAAGCCAGGAGTTGATCCAGCCTCCTGCAAGGGAGCCATACCAGTTGTACTGCTCGACAAGCAGTTCAGCGGGATACGCGCGATCGACCCACTGCGGAACGTCACCGATTGCGAGATCCTGGCATTCGCCGGTGCTGGCATCGCACAGGATGACGCGGGAAACCGTCTGGCCGCCGAACAAGCCAATGGTGTAGTCCATGACCGGATAGATCCAGTAGGGCCTGCCGTTGTCGTCAACCTCGAAGGATTTCTCACCGAGAATGTAGAAGGGGTGAGACAGCTGAACATGACGATCGACGTTCTTGAAGAACGGATCGGAATCAGAGTAATGAATCGCGTCGTCAAGACGGACGATCTGGGTGTCCTGCGTGCTCATATTGACAACGACATAGGCAGGAATGCCCGTGTCGCGATTGGCCCACCACTTGAAGAGGTCAGCGTAATTCAAGGGGCTAACGCGAACAGGGGCATCTTTGTAGTTGATCTGGGAATACAGTCCCGAGATCTCGAACTGGCTGACGTAATCCGCCATGGTGCCCATCGTGCGATTGCCAAGAAGAACGGCAGAATCGCGATCGATGAAGGGGATGGTGGAGTAATCGGCTTCGCTGATATCTTCCGCGAAGTTCCCTTCCTCGGTCTTCAGAATGCTGGAGTACTTCTCCGCATTGCCGGGAAACAGCGACAACGAGGCGACAGCGCCCAACACGCCGACCAAAGCGATCGCCGCAGGGACGTACGACAGGTACTTGAAGCGCTTCGACTTCGATTCGTCTTTCTCGCGCTTGCCCATACCGTTCGCATAGATCTGCCGGAACGTGTAGAAGATGACAAACGACGGCAGGAGAACGAAAATGCCCAGGAAGAACCACAGATCAACGCTATGGATGTTGATCGGAGGATGGAACCACCAGTAGCAAAATGCCGCGACGAGAAGAGCGATAATGGCCAGAACGACGAACGCCTTCTTGCTCATCTGGGAAAAACGAGTTTTGAGATGTGAGAATTCACTAGGACCGGAACCGCGCGTCTGGCCTGCGCCGGCACCGGGACCCCCACCCGCACCGTCGGCGCCGAACTGCTTGAGCAGGTCGGCCCAACTTACGGGTCCTTGCTGATTTGGATCCGCCATAAGATTCCTTCCTTAACTAAATACGCAAACAATAATTGTATAGGAATGGTCCACAAAAGACACACTGACGTGGAATCAAATGCGTAACGTTATCGCCTGGAACAAAAAAGCGGAGCGCATCTCTGCGCCCCGCTTTAGATCTTCCTTAATGCGAACCTGCGTTTTAACGCGAAAGGGAACGCAAGACAAACTGCAGAATGCCGCCATTGCGATAATAGATTCCTTCGGTAGGGGTATCGATACGCACGACCGCGTTGAAATCGACGCAGGAGCCATCGGACTTCTTCGCATGCACCCCCACAACGGCGGGATTGGGCAACCCAGTCGAGAAATCGATCCCATCGACGCTGATGGCCTCGGTGCCATCCAGGCCCAACGATGCGACGCTTTCGCCTTCAACGAACTGGAGGGGAAGAATGCCCATGCCAATCAGATTGGAACGATGGATCCGCTCAAAGCTTTCCGCAAAAGCGGCACGAATGCCTTGAAGCAACGGGCCCTTCGCTGCCCAGTCACGAGAAGAGCCGCTTCCATACATCTTGCCCGCAAGCACCACGAGATCGATCCCCTCGCGTTGATAGTGCTCTGCGGCATCGTAGACCGCCTTCACTTCCCCATCGAGGAGATCCTTCGTCCACCCCCCGATCCTGCCTTCCGCTAGATCGTTGGACAGCTTCACGTTGGCGAACGTACCGCGCATCATCACTTCATGATTGCCGCGTCGCGCGCCATACGTGTTGAAATCGGGCACATCGACTCCACGCGCCTCAAGATAGCGAGCCGCCGGAGAATCAGGCGCTATAGCGCCAGCCGGGGAAATATGATCCGTCGTGATGAAGTCACCGAGCTTGAGAAGAACACGCGCATCCTTGATGGGCTCAGGGTCTACCGGGGTCTTCGGCATGCCATCGAAGTAGGGCGCGCGACGAACGTAGGTTGACGCGTCATTCCATTCGAAGGTATCGCTTGCTTCGCGAGACAAGGAGCGCCACCCCTCGCTTCCCTCGAACAGATTCGCTCCTGCGCGCTCAAACACCTCGGCCGTGCAGCACTCCTCGAGAAGCGAGGCTACCTCATTCGCATCCGGCCAAATATCGCGCAGATAGACCGGCCCGCCTTGCTCGTCCTCTCCAAGGGGCTGCTTATCGAAATCGAAATCCATCGTCCCCACAAGCGCGTAGGCGATGACGAGAGCAGGGGCACAAAGATAGTTTTGAGAAACGTCGGGAGAAATACGGCCCTCGAAGTTACGATTCCCCGAAAGCACGCTCGCAAGTTCTACGTCTGAAGCGATCTCGTGCATCTGGGGCAAAACAGGACCGGAGTTGCCGATACAGCTCATGCAGCCGAAGCCACACGTATGGAATCCCAATTCACGCAGGGACGGCATCAACCCTGCCTGGGAGAGGATGTCTTCGGTAGCATGGCTTCCGGGAGCCAGAATCGTTTTTACCCAAGGCTTCGAAGCCAAGCCGCGAGCGACCGCGTTGCGAGCCAGCAAACCGGCGGAGAGCATCATGCTTGCATCGGTGGCCGTCGTGCAACTCGTGACCGCGGCGATGGCAAGCGCGCCATGCGTCAATTGATGCGTTTGGCCCATGATGTCGACGGAAACGCTCTTCGAAAGATCAAGGCTTCGCTTAGCGCAGACAGAGCGGAACGACGACTGAGACGCATCGAGATCGATGCGGTCGTGCGGACGAGAAGGACCGGCGATGCTACGCGTAACGCTGGAGAGATCGAGCTTGAGCGTCTTCGCGTAAACGCGCTGAGAAGCACTGGAGTCGTTCCAGAATCCCTGGGCTTTCGCATAGGCTTCAACAAGGGCGATTTGCCCCTCATCGCGGCCGGTCAGCCTAAGGTAGTCCAAGGTGCGCTCGTCAACGGGGAAGAGCGTACAGGTCGAGCCGTATTCGGGCGTCATATTGGAGATGCAGGCACGCTGGGTGGCAGAGAGATTGGAAACGCCTTCGCCGAAGCATTCGACGAAACAACCGACAACCCCTTCTCGGCGAAGCATCTGAGCGAACGTGAGAGACACGTCCATCGCGCTCGCCTCGCGAGGCAATTCCCCGACAAGCTCGACGCCGATAACGCGCGGGACAAGCGTGGTGATAGGCTGCCCAAGCGCAGCCGCCTCGGCCTCGATGCCCCCGACGCCCCACCCTAGAACGCCAAGACCGTTTGCCGTGGGCGTATGCGAGTCCGTTCCAACCAGGGTATCGAAGTAGGCAACGGTTTCATCGCCCGCTTCCTTGGTCATCACCACCGAAGCGAAGCGCTCGATGTTGAGCTGATGGCAGATCCCCGCTCCAGGAGGGACGATGCGAACGTTCTGGAATGACTCTTGGGCCCATTTCAGGAAATCGTACCGTTCGCGATTACGCTCGAACTCGAGATCCATATTCTGCTCAAGGGCCGCTTGGCATCCGTATTCATCGGCAATGACGGAATGGTCGATAACCAGATCGCACGGGATTTGGGGGTTGATGGTCCGAGGGTCGCCGCCGAGCTCCTTGCATGCTTCACGCATGACGGCAAAGTCGACGAAAACCGGAACACCCGTGAAATCCTGGAAGAGAACGCGAGCGGGGCTGAATTCGACCTCATCCCCCACTTCGCCCGAAAGGCCGGCCTCGAGAACGCGCTGGGACAATTCCCGCGCGCGCTCGTCGGAGTCGGCATGCCTAAGGATGTTCTCGAGAACAACCGTCAACGATAGAGGCAGACGCTCGCTCCCATCCACTTGGCTTACAGGAAAGTACGAATAAGAATGATCGCCAACTTCGAGCCTTGCTGCCCTTTTATCCATAAGAGAAAGTCTCCTAACCAAATTCTACGACACGGATGAAAGCCTAGAGCGAAGCCAGTTCAGCGACGAGAGCGTCTGTGAATTGACTGCACGATGCGGCAGGAAGGGAGGAGCCCGACGCCTTGCGTATATCAGCCGTCAAAACCGCTCCTCGCTCGTAGACGGCACGAACCGCAGAGCGAATACGCTGCGCCGCTCCCTGCTGACCGATATGGTCGAGCATCATGGCAGCTGAGAGGATCTCGGCCGTAGGATTGCATATATCCTTTCCGGCAATATCGGGAGCCGACCCATGCACGGCCTCGAAGACCGCGTATTCATCACCGATGTTAGCTCCTGGAGCGATGCCGAGTCCTCCAACGAGGCCCGCAGAAAGATCGCTCGCAATATCGCCGTAGAGATTCGGGAAGACGATGACATCGAACTGCGACGGGTCGATGACAAGATTCATGCAGAAGGCATCGATGATGTTGTCATTGAATGCGATGCGTCCCTCGTAATTCGCCGCAACTGAACGTGCAGATTCGAGGAACAGCCCATCGGAATACTTCATGATGTTGGCCTTATGAGCACACGTGACCTTCGAACGACCGTTCTTCACCGCATAGTCGAACGCGAAGCGGACGATCTTTTCAGAGGCGGTTCGGGAGATGGGTTTAAGCGAGATCCCCGAATCGGGTCGTATCGTTCCCGCATTGCGCTCTTCGCAAAACGCAATCAAATCGCGTGCACCGTCAGAGCCTTCGGCGAATTCGATACCGGCGTAAAGGTCCTCGGAGTTTTCCCTCACGATGACCAGATCGACATCGTCGTAACGCCCGCCTGCCCCGGGAAGCGAAATCACCGGACGAAGACAGACATAAAGGTCAAGCGTCTTGCGCAGCGCGACATTAACGCTTCTGAAACCCGTCCCCACAGGAGTGGTGATCGGACCCTTGATGGCAACCTTGTTCCGACGAACGGCATCGATAGTGGACTCAGGAAGCGGAGTACCGCACGAATCCATCATATGGGCTCCCGCTTCGGCTATTTCCCATTCGATCTCGGCCCCTGATGCCTCGACGACTCGCTGCATTGCTGCAGACGTCTCGAGTCCGATTCCATCACCGGGAATCAAAGTAACCGTTTGCTTGGCCATCAACTACTCCTTATCACCTTACCGCGTACATACGCTTAGAAGACACGATCCAATGCTACACGCCCAAGAGAAGCCTCGGACGCGTACCGTGTTAACACTTGATTACGAAAGGGGTCCAAGAGTATCGATGATCTGCTGGCTACGGCGCTTCAATATGCCCTTACCATGTTCAGCATCGAACGAAACCCGCTCAGAGAGACCCGATTTAACATCATCGGCGAGCTTCCCTTCCGCAAATTGAATAAGCGCAGCGAGCATATCGTGATACTCGTAGTCGCCGTGATAGCACTGGATCGCCTCGTCGAGCAAAGGCCAGATTTTTTGGGAACGATTTTCCGTGGTTGCACCCAAACGACACAGAAAGCGAAGTGCGGCAAGGCGAACAAAACCGTTTTCCTCATCGAAAAGAGCCGTTTCGGCGCCATCAAGCGCTTTGTCGCACGAACGAGAATCGATCGGAATCATCTCGGTAAGAACATCGAGAGACTCCCAACGCGTCTGAGCCTCAGGGCGATTGAGGGCATCGATGAAGGCATCGATGTGATCCGAAAGCGCTTCGGGGTTGATTTTTGCAAGCTGAGCAAGAACAGCGGCGGCATTCTGCCGAGACCGACGAGATGAGCCTTCAAGGGACGCAACGAACTCCGCAGCATCGATTTTGCCCTGGTTGGCCATTTCGGCAAGCGCTTTTACACTATCCGTCTTTTCGCTCATGTACTTCCTCCATATTCATCTTTCATAGCACGCACGCGATTCGCGATCACAGACGCATGAGCAAATGTATGAATTTCCTATTTGATTATAGAGGGTCAAGGAATCCAATCCTTTATCGCGCTAAAGTAAAATCGTTAAACGGACAAAAAAAGGCGCCCCTTACGGAGCGCCTTAAAGTCACACGTTGGTAAGCGGAGACTATTCAGCTTCGGACTGGGTGTAGTCGCGGTTGACGGAGCTGTCAACAGGAACGCCAGGACCCATGGTGGAAGTCACCGTGACGGACTTCACGTACTTGCCCTTTGCGGAAGCGGGCTTCATACGGAGGATCTCGTCGTAAACGGTGCCATAGTTCTCAGCAAGCTTCTCGGGAGTGAAGGAGCACTTACCGATGATCACATGGCAGATGCCGTAACGGTCAGCTCGGTACTCAACACGACCACCCTTGAGCTCAGTAACGGCCTTGGCAACATCCGGGGTAACAGTGCCGAGCTTGGGGTTGGGCATCAAGCCGCGAGGACCGAGAACCTTACCAAGACGACCGACCTTAGCCATCTGATCGGGAGTGGCGACGGTGGCATCGAAATCGAGGTTGCCAGCCTGGATGGAAGCGACGAGGTCGTCGGAACCGACGATATCGGCACCAGCTTCCTGAGCAGCGCGAGCGGCATCGCCTTCAGCGAAAACAGCGACACGGACGGTCTTGCCGGAGCCGTTGGGGAGGCTGACGGTACCGCGAAGCTGCTGATCAGCCTGGCGCGTGTCGATGCCGAGACGGAAGTGAGCTTCGACGGTCTCGTCGAACTTAGCAGGAGCGATCTCCTTGACGAGGGCAAGCGCCTCAAGCGGAGCGTAGAGCTTCTCTGCCTCGATCTTCTCGGCAGCAGCCTTGTACTTCTTGTTTGCCATAATGCAATCCTTTCGTGGTTGTAGCGGATCGATTGATCCTTCCACTGTTCATGTAAGCTCGAATATGTGGTTCGAGCGTTCTTCCTTTATTCGGAGAGGGTTTCGCCCTGGAGAAGAGCCTGGAGGCGACGAGTGACCTTGTACTCGGTCTTGGGAGCACGGCCTTCGATGGTGACGCCCATGGAACGAGCGGTACCCGCAACGATCTCCATAGCGGAATCGATATCGTGAGCGTTGAGGTCGGGCATCTTGATCTCGGCGATCTCGCGGAGCTGGTCAAGAGAGAGCTCGCCGACCTTCTTGAGCTGCGGAATGCCCGAGCCGCCCTTGAGACCGAGCTTTTCCTTGATCAGGAATGCAGCAGGAGGGGTCTTGCAGACGAAATCGAAGGTCTTATCTTCGTAGATAGTGATCTCGACAGGGATGATGGTGCCTGCCTTGTCCTGCGTAGCGGCATTGAATGCCTGGCAGAACTGCATGATGTTGACGCCCTGGGCACCAAGAGCCGGGCCAACGGGAGGAGCGGGGTTCGCAGCGCCAGCCGGAATCTGAAGCTTAACGAAGCCCGTGATATTCTTCTCAGCCATTTCGGTTGTTCCTTTCGACTGAAATGTCGTGCTTACCATGTATGACAAAACGCCTTGCGAGAAGCCCCGTCCACATACGGGCGCACAGGCGTATTGCTTTCAAATTAAATGGTGGCCACCTGATCGAAGGAAAGTTCGACAGGAGTCTCGCGACCAAAGATAGAAACGAGCACTTTAACCTTGCCCGATTCAGCGTTAACCTCGGAAACGACGCCATCGAAATCAGAGAGAGGACCGGAAACAACCTTAATGGTCTGGCCAACCTCAAGATTCGAAGAGGTCTTCTTGGGAGCCTCGGGTGACGTGCGCTTCATGATCTTGTTGTACTCTTCGCGAGTGAGAGGGGCGGGGTTGCCCTGACTGCCAACGAAGCCGGTAACACCAGGGGTGTTGCGAACAGCAGCCCAACTACGATCATCGAGTTCCATGCGGACAAGGACATATCCAGGGAAAACCTTCTTGTCACTTTCCACACGACGTCCGCCTTCCTTGATTTCCGTAACCGTTTCGGTGGGAATCTGGATAGCGAACACGTTGTTCTCAAGACCCATGGTTTCAATGCGAGTCTCAAGATTCTTCTTCACTTTGTTCTCGTAACCCGAGTAGGTGTGAAGAACATACCATTTCTTCGTCATGAACTTATGCCCCCAAACCAGAGATAGCCAGGAGGATCGGGGTGACTACCCAATCGTCCAAGACGACCACGAATATGCCAAAGAACAGAAGTGCCACGATGACGACGCCGGTCCATTGAAGCGTTTCATGCTTCGTGGGCCACGTGACGCGACGCATCTCGGAACGAACATCGGAGAGGAACGCAAAGCGCTTCTTCTTCGGCTTCGGAGCAGCCTTCTTGCTGGACTGCTGCGAAGAAGAGGTCTTCTTGGGCTGAGGCTTAGAACCTTCTTCCTTCTTAGAGAAAGAGAAGCGACTCTTCTTGGGAGCCTCCTCTACCTCATGAGAAGCAAGTTCCTCCTGACGAGCGCGTTCCTGCTTTTTGGCCGCGCGGTTAGCGGATGCCTTTGCCCTCTGTGTTTTAGACTTCTTTGCCATACAACTTCCTGCTCTGGAAATTACTTACCCTATACGCCAAATAAGCAGCCACGTCGAGCTGCTCATTAAACAAGCTGGCACGCCAGGAAGGACTCGAACCCTCAACTTTCGGTTTTGGAGACCGACGCTCTACCAATTGAACTACTGGCGTATTCAGTTCCTGATTCTATCGAGTTTCCTTATGCAGGGTGTGATGACCGCACCACTTGCAATACTTCTTGAACTCGATTCGGTCAGGATTATTCTGCTTGTTCTTCTTGGTCGTGTAGTTTCGACGCTTGCATTCAGTGCATGCAAGGGTGACCAAAGTACGCATGAATTCTCCTTAATATTGTAAAGCATTACTTGTATTGCCACATGATCAACCGACGAGCGAGCCCGCATAAAGCGGGCTCGCTGCCGGATCCAACTTGAGTTGGTCGAAGTTACTTGATGATCTTGGTAACGCGACCAGAGCCAACGGTGCGGCCACCTTCACGGATAGCGAAGCGGAGGCCTTCCTCCATAGCGATCGGGTGAATAAGCTCGCCCTTGAGCTCAACGTTGTCGCCAGGCATAACCATTTCGGTGCCCTCGGGGAGGTGTGCAACACCGGTAACGTCGGTGGTGCGGAAGTAGAACTGAGGACGATAGCCATCGAAGAACGGAGTGTGGCGGCCGCCCTCTTCCTTGGTGAGGATGTAGACCTGACCCTCGAACTCGGTGTGAGGAGTAACAGAGCCGGGCTTGCAGAGAACCTGACCACGGAGAATGTCCTCGCGCTTAACACCACGAAGCAGGCAACCGATGTTGTCGCCAGCCTGAGCCTCGTCGAGAAGCTTACGGAACATCTCGATGCCGGTGCAGACGGTCTTCTCGGTATCCTTGATACCGACGATCTCGAGCTCATCGTTGACATGAAGAACGCCACGCTCGACACGACCGGTAGCAACGGTGCCACGGCCGGTGATGGTCATGGTGTCCTCGACGGCCATCAAGAAGGGCTTGTCGACCATGCGCTCAGGAGTGGGGATGTACTTATCGACAGCGTCCATGAGCTCCCAGATCTTGTCCTGCCATTCCTTGTCGCCTTCGAGAGCCTTGAGGGCGGAACCGCGGATGATCGGGGTGTCGTCTCCGGGGAATTCGTAGCTGGAGAGAAGTTCGCGAACTTCCATCTCAACGAGCTCGAGGAGCTCTTCGTCGTCGACCATGTCGCACTTGTTCAGGAAAACGACGATGTAGGGAACGCCGACCTGACGAGCCAGGAGGATGTGCTCACGGGTCTGAGCCATCGGGCCGTCGGTAGCAGCGATAACGAGGATAGCGCCGTCCATCTGAGCAGCACCGGTGATCATGTTCTTGACGTAGTCAGCATGGCCGGGGCAGTCAACATGTGCGTAGTGACGGGTATCGGTCTGATACTCAATGTGAGAAATGGAGATGGTGATGCCGCGCTCGCGCTCTTCGGGAGCCTTGTCGATGTCAGCGAACTCGGTGAAGTCAGCGGTCGCAGTGCCGTGAGAACCGTCGTTCATGGACAGGGTCTTGGAGATCGCAGCAGTCAGCGTGGTCTTGCCGTGGTCAACATGGCCGATAGTACCGATGTTAACATGGGGCTTAGTACGCTCGAACTTTTCCTTAGCCATTGTTCCTCCTTATAGTGGGAAGGTGTATGAACTCCTAGGAGACATACTAACGTTAAAAGTAAAAGCTTACCGTGCGTAAGCGGAAAATTTGGTAGCGGTGACTGGATTCGAACCAGTGACGCCACGGGTATGAACCGTGTGCTCTAACCAACTGAGCTACACCGCCATGAAAATGGTGCCCACAAGCAGACTCGAACTGCTGACCTCTTCGTTACCAACGAAGTGCTCTACCTGCTGAGCTATGTGGGCGAGATGGTGGGAGTGCAAGGATTCGAACCTTGGAAGGCTGAGCCAACGGATTTACAGTCCGTCCCATTTGACCGCTCTGGAACACTCCCGATTTCGCTTGTGATCATGTGCAATTTTCAAGCTGCTGCTTGCTTGAAAACGTCTTTCCGTCTCAAGCAGCAAAGGAATAATACGCTAGGAATCTCACCGTGTCAACGCCATACACGCCCCCGGGCATATCCATTCCACTCTTTTTTTCTTTTTTGCTGCTTTGATTACATTTCCCCTGTTCAATTGCGGTTTTTCTTTTTATGCAAAACGAGCGCAGGGAGCTTGTTCTTCCCAGCGCTCGTTTTATTGAGACTTTTTTCTTAAAAAATTATTTTCGCCATACCATCTTGCGCCCATCCCGCATCGCTGCGGAAATCCCGCTTCTAGCAGTCCGCCTTGAGATACGAATCGAATTCGTCGGTCACTTCTGCGGGGGGCTCTTTCGTCGCAAGAGAGACGATTATGATGGCGAGCATGCTCAAAACGAATCCAGGGAGAAGCTCGTACACCGCAAACACTCCGCCAAGAGGAGCGATGAAGGTATTCCACACCACAACCGATACCGCACCGGTGACCATACCGGCGATAGCGCCCTGCAGCGTTGTGCGTCTCCAGTAGAGGCTCATGAGCATAAGAGGGCCGAACGAAGCACCGAAGCCCGCCCACGCATACGACACGACCTGGAAAATCGACGAGTTCTCGTCAAGGGCGATCACGATACCGAATATGAAAACGACAACGAGCGTCAAACGAGCAACGATCATCACCTGGGCATCTGTTGCGTCCTTCTTGATGAGCCCTCGGTAGATATTCTCCGCAACAGCCGATCCCGAGATCAGCAGATACGAAGAGGATGACGACATAGAGGCCGCGAAGATACCTGAAACAACCAGACCGCACATAAACGAGGGCAAGATCATGTTGGAGAGAACGATGAAGATGTTCTCAGCGGTCGCCTGAGTCAAAAACTCGGTAGGAATGACCGCGCGTCCAATCAAGCCGATGCTCACCGCAGAAGCGAGGGAAACGACAACCCAGACGGTTGCGATTCGACGCGATTTGCGAAGCTCGCTGGAATGGGTGGCGCTCATGAAACGTACGAGAACCTGCGGCATACCGAAATAGCCAAGACCCCACGCAAGACCGGAAATGATGGTTACCATGCCGTAATCACCGGCTTCGCCGAACAGCGGCAGACCGTTTTCAACCATCTGGCGACCATCCTCGCCTACGATCGGCGTCGCGATCTGGGTGCCGGAAAGGAAGCCTGGAATCGACTGAAGGAAGGCAACGGTGTTGTCCACTCCCCCCGCTGCCGTAATGGAACCGACGAACACGACGACAAGAGCGCAGATCATGATGCTGCCCTGAATAAGGTCCGTCGTGCATACCGACAGATATCCACCGACGAAGGTGTACAGGAACACGATCAGAGCGCCGAGGATCATCATGGTCGAGTAGTCGAGGCCAAACAGCGTCGCAAACAGCTTGCCGCACGTAACGAAGCAACTTCCTACATATATAGAGAAGAAGAGGAGGATGATAAGTGCCGCAATCGTCATGAGGATGTTCTTCTTGTCGTGGAAACGATTCGAGAAGAAATCGGGCAACGTGATCGAGTTGCTTGCCACCTCCGAGTACTTACGCAAGCGTTTCGCCACGAACAGCCAGTTGAGGTACGTACCGATCGCCAAGCCGATCGCCGTCCACATAGCATCCGAAGCACCCGTGAAATACGCGATGCCGGGAAGACCCATCAGCAACCAACCGGACATGTCGGACGCTTCCGCCGACAGGGCCGTCAACCACGGGCCGAGCCTTCGCCCTCCCAGAAAGTAATTTTCCGTGGACTGATTGGACTTCTTCGCGTAGATGAAGCCGATAACGACCACGACAACGAAGTAGATGAGCATCGCGAGCAATACCCAAAAATCGTGAGATACCATACCGTTCGCTTTCTTTGTCCGCCAATAATCTCTCGCTGCTATATCGCTTTAGCGTAGCAAAGTGAGAGTATACGCCAAAACGCGGCTCAAGCGGCAATCATCGAGCAAAGCAGCCCTCGATCACGTCGAACGGGTTCCCGTGGCCTTTCGCAAAAATCAAACCCTGAAACGTCTCGAAGGCGACCAGTCGAAAGCCCCGCAAAACCAGCGAAATGGGAGAAAAACAAGCGCTTGAGCAAGGCAAGTTTGCGTTCTTCAAATTTAGAGCGTCGCGATGAAATCACGTCGCTTTCCCCGTCTGGGATCCTGGCTTATTTATTGAGTTAAGCGCATGGGCCGCAAGCGGCGCATCGCTGGCAGCTTGATAGATCTAGAGTGAAGATGCGTCGCCGGTAGCGCGGGAGGAGCAATACGCTTTCACGGTTTCTATGAACATATCGACCGTGCGAGGCCTGCTCGCCCGATCGGCGAAGCAGAGATACATCTGGTGGAAAGCCTCGGGAGCCTCGGTAATGCGGACCAACTTAACGTCGTTGTCGTAGGAATCGAGGAGCCATGAACGGCAAGCGATCGCCATGATGTCGGGATTGCCGGCAACGAGCGAAGCGAGCGTGATCTCATCGGAGTACAGGCAGTCAACCAAAAGATCGTACCCCTTGACGAGGTCGGTCAGCTCGGATGCGAGGGGGCCTGTCAGGCTATACGAGATAAGGGAATGCCCCGCCAATTCTTCCAGGGACACCTCGTTGCGCTTTGCAAACGGATGAAGTCGGTTCACCACGAGAACCGCGGACTGGCTCCAGATGGGGTCGAAAACCACATCGGCCGCATCACCAAGCTTTCCGCAAAACGCAACGTCGACCTTCCCCTTGCTCACATCACGCAGCAAGACGGGCGTCGTCGACTGCTTCACGTTTATGCGGACCCGCCCATGGCTAAGGTGCCGAAAGCGAGAGATGATCCGAGACCACTCTCGTCCCTGGACCGAAAAGACGGTCCCAACAGTGATTTCGCTTTGACCCCCCCCCCGACGTTCTTTCAGGATGTCGACGCCACCGTCGAGAAAGCGCAGCGCAGTAGCAACGTACTCGTAGAAAGCCGCACCGCCAGTGGTCAGCTCAACTGCACCGCGTTTCTTCTCGATCAAAACCGTATCGAGTTCATGTTCGAGCTTGCTAATGGCAAGCGAAAGCGTGGACGGGGTGATGGATAAACGCTCCGAGGCCTCGATTCGACTCTTCGTTTCAACAAGTGCTTTGAAGTAATACAGGTGATCGAGATTCATCTTGCGCCCTCCATCAAGCGATCGGCCGGTTAACAACGGTAGCACACCGAAAAGACGCGCACATGTTCAAAGCCAGGTTGACCCGCTAATCGCATCTTCTCTTTGCTCAAGGTCGTCAAAATGCCCATGGAACCGGACCTCGTCGAAACGAAGAGGCTCGGACGAAAACCAAAGAGGAGGATGTCATGAGGGGACTAGAGGGGATTAAAGTCGTGGAGCTGACGAGCTACGTCGCAGCTCCTGCGTGCCCGCGCATTCTAGGCGAGATGGGGGCGACCGTCTACAAAGTAGAGCCCGCATCGGGAGACGAATATCGAACGAATGGGCCGGGCTTCGGCATGAAGAAAACAGAAGTCGACGACCCCGCCTTCGACTTCGCCTCCATGAACAAAACGTTTATCAGCATCAACCTCAAAAACGAAGAGGGATCGGAGTTCCTCGAGAAGCTCCTCGCCGATGCCGACATCGTCGTCACGAGCTTCCGCGATAAGGCCCTCAAAAAACTCGGGCTCGATTGGGAGTCCATCCACGAACGTCATCCTCATCTTGTCTGGGGACAGATGCGCGGATATGGCGAATACGGACCCGACAAAAACACGAAGGGCTTCGACGCAACTGCCTACGCAGCTCGTGGCGGATGGTTTGCCTGCCTTCCCCAAGCCGGCGAAGGCTACCAGCCCATAAACTGGCCAGCCGCCATGGGCGACTGGAACGCATCCCTCGCGCTTACCGCCGGCCTTCTGGCAGCGCTCGCCCGCAAAGATCGAACAGGAGAAGGGGATAAGGTGACGGTAACGCTTCACCACTGCGCACTCTGGCCTATGCAGATGATGCTCGGCGGCACGCAATTCGGCGACTCTTGGCCCAAATCGCGCTATAACGTCACCTGCCCAACCAACAACACCTATCAAACGAAAGACGGAGTCTGGTTCATCATCTGCTACGGAAGCTACGACATCTTCTACGACCACACCATGAGGTCGATCGGCCTTGACGAATACGTCGGCGACGAGCGATACAACAAAGCAGCCGAGATCAACAACGGATCCGGCAAGAACACCGAAGTGGTCAAAATCCTCGAAAACCAATTCCTCACCAGAACCTGGGCGGAATGGGAACCGATCTTCGAGGAAAACGAGATCCCTTACGAAAAGCTCTATCTTCCCCAGGACATTCTGGCCGACGAGGAGGTCTATGCAAGCGACATCCTTCGAAGGCTTCATTACGACGCTTTCGGCGAAAAGGTCATTCCCACATCACCCATACGACTCGATAGCATAGGCGATCCGATTCTGCACAAAAGCCGCCCCGTCGGCTACGACACCGCAGACGTGATGCGCGCATACGGCTATTCGGAAAAAGAGGTTCAGCGCCTCGATGGAAATGCAGTGACCTGCTACCACGGGCCCGAATTACCTGAATCCGTTTTCGAGCCGAGCTTCGGACCTCGCTCGAAACGCGACTGACCTTTGGTCATCCCGGTCGACGAGGGAAAACTAGGGGGACAGGCTCGCGGGAGCCAGCCCTCGTCGGCCGATGACGTTATATCGTTACAAGGAGGAGAAAATGGCAGCACAGAAAATTGCCCGCCAAGGGCTAACCGCCCGCCACATAGGCGTTGTGGTGACCATGGCACTTACGTTGTTCACTGCCGTCGGCATCGTTTTCGTTGCCGCGGGACTATGCTATCGCCCCGTTGCGGAGCATTTCAACGTACCCACTTCGCAGGTATCTCTGTACATCACGTTCGTCTATCTCGGCCAGTGCATCGGCGCCGCGCCCATGGCGAAGCTGTTCGACAAATTCAACGCTAAATCCGTATGCGTGGTTTCCGCTCTTATGGTGGTCGTTCCCTATCTTGGATTCTGCGTCTATCCCGCTATCTGGTGCTACTGGGTAGCCGGCTTCGTCATCGGTCTCGGCCTGGTCTGCATCGAGTTCACCATGACCGCTGGCATCCTGAGTCGCTGGTTCCATACGAACTACGGCACCGTTACCGGCCTCGTCTTCGCATTCACCGGCATCGGTGGCATGGTGTGGAACCTCGTTGGCCAGTTCGTTCTCGGCCCGGAGCTAACCGGATGGCGAACGCTCTACATGGTCTTCGGCATCATCATCGCGATCGGCACCGTTCCCTTCATCGCCATATTCGTGCGCCGCACCCCTCAAGAATGCGGAACCCTCCCCTACGGCATGCCCCTCGATGCAGCCGCAATGGAACAAGAGCTCGCTGAGGAAGCAGGCAAGAAAGAGGTCGTCGAGCCCGGCTTCACTGGAAAAGAGATCCTTAAGCAGCCATTCTTCTGGACGTTGCTTCTGGGTGCCGGCCTTCTCAACACCCTCACAACCATGACCCAGCTTTTCGCAACGTACGTTCAGTTCCTCGGTCATGACGGATGGGGCGGCCAAGCCATCGTCGGCCTCCTGCTCCTCTCCGGAACCTTGGAGGCTTTCACGAGCGGAGGTCAAGCAGGCGGCAAGGCCTTCATCGGATGGCTTGAGTCCCGATCCCTCATAGCAGCGCAGCTCATCGGCTATGCCGGCGGCGTCATCGGCCTGTGCCTCATCTGGTGGATGCCGAAGCTTCTCGGAGAGAGCGGTATTTGGCCCATGTTCTTCGGCGGACTGTTCTTCGGCCTCACGTACGCCTGCTCGACGGCAATGCTTCCCTTCTTGGTTCGCCAAGTGGCAGGTGGCCGCGAGTTCGACAAGATCTACTCGTGGATGATCACCGTGTTCAACGGCGTCGGGGCAATCGGAGCCACCGCATGGGCCGTCTGCTCCGAGCAACTTGGCTGGGACGGCTTCTTCATCGGAGGCATCATCGTCCTCACCATCACGTTCGGCCTGTTGATCTACACATGGCTCGCTGGAGACAAGGCCCGCAAGGCAACCTGGTACAAGAGCGACGAGCAGCTCTCCGCCGAAGCTAAACGAGCTGGCATCCAGGCATAACCATCCCTTACCCTTCGGGCTCCCCCCATCCTTGAGCCCAACCATCCCGCATCTTAGCCGCCCCCTCCCCGCAAGGGGGCGGCCCTAACAAAAGGAACCATCATGGGCGACAAAATCGACTTCAATCTGCTGGCAACGATCATGAATCCCGCGATATTCGTGATATTGGCAGGCGGACTCATCCTGGGATACAACACCGTCCAGCTCATCATAATCGGCGTAATCGGATATTCGATGTGCTTCGTTTTCCGACGTATCGGCCGTCGTCAAAAGGATCTGGATAAATAGCCCGCCATCATGTTCGATCCCGTCAGATTCTCCGTAACCGAACACCCCTGGATCGCCTCCCGAAAGGAGGCTTGGATCCACGCGCCCTAATCCCTGCAAAGGAGCCCTTCTCATGAACAAGCCTTTCGAAAACCTTCTCGTTATCGACCTCTCGCGTTATCTCTTGGGTTCTTACACCAGCCTTTACTTCGCCGACTTCGGCGCCGAGGTGATCAAGGTGGAGGATACCAAGACGGGAGACCTCGTACGAGGGGAACACCCCCAGATCAACGGCGAAAGCTATTACCACTACGCGCTCGATCGCAACAAGAAAAGCGTCTCGTTCAACCTGAAGGACCCTGAAACACTCGAGTGCTTCTACGAATTGGCCAAGAAAGCCGACATCCTCATCGAAAACTATCGCCCCGGCGTCGCGAAGCGCCTCAAAATCGATTTCGAAACGCTTCACCAGATCAATCCCGATCTTGTATACGTTTCCTTTTCCGCCTACGGTCAGAACGACCCACGCAGCCTCGATGCGCTTCACGACATCAACATCGTGGCGAAAACCGGATACCACGACCTCACCAACGGATCCGTTGCCCTTCTGCAACCAGCGGATCTCTCTGCGGCCATGGTCGGAATACAGGGAGCCCTCACTGCGCTGATATCGCGGCAAGATGTCGGCGGCACCCACGTCGATGTGTCGATGTACGATTCCGTTCTCTGGTGGAACGCAATGCTCGATTCTCGCTGGTTCTTCTACGGAAAGAACCTCACTTCCAGCATGCGCGAATACCCCTCGGTCGGCTACAACGTATACCGGACCAAAGACGGCCGTATGCTTTCATTCGGCCTATACGAACATAATTTCTGGAACGACTTCTGCAGCGATATCGATCGTCCCGATCTCTTCGATACGCTCAAGGACACTCCAGAGGAAAATCCTGTAGCCTATCAAGCCATCGTCGATATCGCAGCATCGAAAACATACGACGAATGGATCGAATGGCTCAGCGACAAGCCCTACGCAATCGCTCCATGCCTCACCAAAACCGAAGCGATCGATCTCGCCGTGAAAACCAACAGCCGCATGATCGACTACGTCGATTTCCCCCGCTTCGGCACCGCCCTTCAAACAAACACGCCCCACATCATCGGTCCGATGAGTTCCGACCTCTCCGAGGCGCACGAGCCCGAACTGCTCGGAGAATCGACGCGCTCGGTGCTTCTCGGACTCGGCAAAACGGAACACGACATCGACGAAATGGCACAGAGAAAAGCAGTTCTGACGGCGTCCTAGCGCACTCACTGGACCCGAAGCCCCTCTACCCGCCCTCCTCTTTAGGGCGCACCGCACTCCCCTTGCATCGTGCGGTGCGCCCTCGTTTTCTCCTATACCCACCAAGCGGGCAAATCCGAATCCAAAAGCCCCTCTTTTTTCGTTTTGCGAGGGTGCTGGCCAAGTCCTATACTGGAAAAGATTGAGGCGAAAGCCTTCTGCCGCTTTCGCCCGACAGCCGATCAACGGAAGGAAGCATGATGCCCACGTACGCGGAAATGGGAAAAGAAGAGCTCCTCACGCTCAAAACCGCACTCACCCAGGAATACGAAACCTACTGCGCAAAGGGACTGTCCCTGAACATGGCGCGTGGCAAGCCAAGTTCCGCACAGCTCGACTTGAGCATGCCCATGCTCGACGTCATCCCCTCATCTGCTTCATGCACGGCTGAAAACGGCACCGACCTTCGCAATTACGGCGTTGTCGATGGCCTGACCGAGGCAAAGGCCCTCATGGCTTCGTTGCTCGACGACGAACCGGAAAATGTCATCGTCTTCGGCAACTCGAGCCTCAACATCATGTACGACACCATCATGCGCTGCTGGGTATTCGGCACGCTCGGCGCAACTCCTTGGTCCAAGCTCGACAAAGTCAAATTCGTATGCCCCGTTCCCGGTTACGACCGCCACTTCGGCGTAACCGAGGCCTTCGGCATCGAAATGGTCCCCGTCCCGATGACCGAAGATGGCCCGGATATGGACGCCGTCGAAGAGCTCGTTGCCAACGACAGCTCTTTCAAGGGAATCTGGTGCGTTCCCAAGTATTCCAATCCCGGCGGCGTCACCTACTCCGACAACGTGGTCCGCAGGCTCGCTTCGATGAAGTGCGCCGCTGAAGACTTCCGCATCTTCTGGGACAACGCCTACACCGTCCATCATCTCTACACCGATGCCGCTGAGCAGGACCAGCTCCTCGACATCGCGAAAGCGTGCACGGAGGCCGGCACCCCCAACCGCTACTTCAAGTTCGCCTCCACTTCGAAGATCACCTTCCCTGGATCCGGCATCGCCGCATTCGCGGCAAGCGCCGACAACATCGCCGACACCAAGAAGCTTCTCGGCGCCCAGACCATCGGCCACGACAAGATCAACCAGATGCGCCATGTTCTGTTCCTGAAAGACGCCGAGGGCGTTGCGGCCCACATGGCCAAGCATGCTGAGATCATCCGACCGAAATTTGAGCTGGTTCTGAAGATGCTCGAGGAAGGCCTCGCAGGAACCGGATGCGGCTCTTGGAGCAACCCTCGTGGCGGATACTTCATCTCTTTCGATGCACCCGAAGGAACGGCAAAGCGCATCGTTTCCCTTGCTAAGGATGCAGGCGTGACGATGACCGGCGCAGGAGCAACCTATCCTTACAAGCAGGATCCCCAGGATTCCAACATCCGCATTGCACCGACCCTGCCCCCGCTCGAAGAGCTCGAAGCGGCGATTGAGGTATTCCTCTGCTGTGTCAAGCTTGCCGCCGTCGAAAAGCTCCTCGAAGCCTAAGCCCGCTTTCTAAAAGCAAACCCCTGCTAATCCATCACGAGGGGGTCGACTCAACGAGAGTCGACCCCCTCGTTCTTTTCGAAAGAGATGCGGGGGGATTCGCGCAACCGTATTTTCCAATCGCCCCTGCATCTCTCGACGACAACGATAGAGAGCTTTTCTTAAGCACATCGAATAGCGAAGCGAAACCGGCCGCAGACCCCGATGGCGAGAGCGATCGCCATCATCGCAGCGCTACATCATTAGCGATCGATCCTTTTCGGCGGCGCAACGATCGCACGCCCCCACGAGACGCGAAACCCCGCGAATACACCCTTCGCCACGATCGGACCCAAGAAAGGACATGAAAGCGCACGAGGATGCCTCGGCCTGATCGCAGCATGGATGTTCCTTGATCGCAAGCAGTAAATCATGCGCGGCCCTTCGGTACTCCCCAGGCGTTTTCCCTTCTTCGACTCGCTCCGGGTCAAACGCCGACCTACCTGGCTTTTCACCCAGCAGACTCGGGGGATTCCTCCGCTCAAGTATCGCGTCGACGGAAAAGCTCCGAGCGTCGACGCTTTCAAGGCAGGAGATCAGCTCAAGAGAAAGCCTCCGGAGGTCGCCGTCGAAAAGAACCGCTGTCCTTCGAAGGGCGAGATTCAGCTTATTCATCTTGCATAATGTTGAGCGACAATGAGAGGCGCACCCGCAAGAACCGTACATCACGGCACTTCCTTTCTCGCAGCTAAGCCCAAATCACGAGGCATCACGAAAAACGAGGAGCAAGGTCTTCAAGTGCGTCGAAAACGATGCGTCTCCCCTCTTCGTTGAAGGCCGAAAGCAAAACCCTCAACTCATTGAGCGTTAGCGTTCCTGGGTTGCGCTCTTTGTCAGCGAAGGACTCACCCGTGCTGCTCGTCAATCGCGCGCATTCGTCAGAAGACAGGCCTGATGCCTTGCGCGCTCGAACGAGCCAGCTATCCATATCAGTGCACCTCCGTGACAAGTCATTATTAGTTTAACTTGTAACGTCCGCCTGTCAATCCAGGTCAGAAGGCACTTTGATAGAATCGTGTTGAGGTGAAGGAATGAAGAGCCATATCGCGAACAATATCCACGCCTTTCGTTCGAACAAGGGGCTTTCCCAGGCGCAGCTTGCAGAAATCGCCGATGTCACGCAGGGCGCTATATCATCCTGGGAAACGGGAATCACCATTCCAAGGAAATCGAACCTCCAGCCCATCGTCAACGCATTCGAAGAGCTGACCATCGACGATTTCCTTAGCGACAAAGAAGGTTACGCGCAGAAGATTCTCCGAAGATCTCAACCGAGGCACGCTGCGTACACCACGGCTCCTTTCTACGGCTCCATCGCAGCGGGAACTCCCCTCGAAATGATCCCAGTCGACGATCAATGCCCTATCCCCGTCTCGGTATTGCACAATCATCCTCACGGCTTTTTCCTGAGAGTCAAAGGGGAATCAATGAACCGCTGCCTTCCCCATGGAGCCTATGCCCTCATCGACCCCGATGAGCCTGTTGTCGACACGAAGATCTACGCGGTGAGCATCGACGGCAGAGAGGCCACCATAAAGCGTCTCCGCCTGATCCCCAGAGGCATCGAACTCGTTCCCGATTCCTACGACGACTCGTTCAAGCCCCTTCGCTTTCTTGAAGAGGAAAAGGATCCGAGCAGCATTGCGATTATCGGACGCGTCGTATGGTATTGCCTGCCTCCCGGATTCGAACTGTGACTCGGCATCAAGCACCTAACGAACCAGCAGGCCATCTATGCAGTCGGCAACCTCCTGGGGACCCAGCGCCACAGCATCGGCATCGGGCCACTCCCCCTGTTCGCCAAAGCCGTACGCGCACGCGACGAAAGGTATGCCCGCCCTCTTCGCAACCTCTCCATCGTGGAAACGATCTCCCACCATCACCTGCGGCTGAGCGAAGCCGTCGGCGACCCGCTGATATATCGCCCACTTCGGGATGTCCCCATAATCCTCGGCGCAGCAATACGCATCGAACCACCGGTCCAGCCCGAACACGCGCCGATGGACTTCGCAGTAGTCACTGCGGCAATTGCTCAAGAAAACGAGGCGATACCCTCGCGATCGCAAGTCCGAAAGCATCTCGGGAACACCCGTGAACAGTCGAGCCTGCCCATCCTCCGCACGCTGATCCATGGTTTCGCCGACGATACGCGCAGCATGACGCCAAACCTCCTCGGGAAGATCGGGGGCGAATGACGTCCACATCTGCTCGGCGGTAAAGCCAAGCCACTGGCTTATCCACTCATCGCTAAACTCACGCGGCTGCTTGTATCCTTCTTCCACGAGCCATGCATATGCCCGCCGAAATGCCGGACCGTAAGAAGCCATGCTATCGTGAAGCGTTCCATCGTAATCCAGGAATACCGTTCCCGCGATCGGCGCGCCTCCGACCCCCTCGATCGCATTCTTCGCCCATAAGGAGTCCTTGAGCACGGCCCGACCGACACCGATCAAATCGGCGTCGCCCTCATCGAGTAGAGCCTGCGCTCCGGCTGGCGTGCGAACGCCCCCCGTCAAGATGACGGGAACGGAAACGGCATCGCGAATCGCGTGGGCCTCGCCCTTGAAGTAACCCTCTTCCCGCGAACCCGGCCCGCGGTAACCACACAACCCGCCCGACACATCGATAAGATCGACGCCGGCCTGCTCGAAAAGACAACACGCGGAAACCGCATCCTCCACCGTCGATCCACCCTCTTCGTAGTCAAGCGCCCCGATCCGAAGCGCCACGAGAAAATCAGGGCCGACCGCTTCGCGCACGGCAGCGATGACCTGCCGATGGATAAGCGTTCGCGATTCGATCGAATCACCCGAGTAGGCATCGGTTCGACGATTGGTCAAAGGAGAATAGAACTGATTCAGGAGATACCCATGGGCGGAATGGATCTCCACCCCATCGAAGCCGGCCTCCTTCGAACGCCGCGCTGCGGCGGCGAAGCCCACGATGACGTCATCGATGTCGTCTTGGGCCATCGAGCGAGCCTCTATAGCCTCTCCCCGCGTCGTCGTATACGACATGGCGCTCGGCGCCAGGGACAGTCCCCCACCAAGCGCTGAAATCGATTTTCCGCCTGCATGGTTGATCTGGGCGATGACGCGCGAACCCGATCGATGGATCAATGCGGCAAGATTCGAAAGCCCCGCTACGTCTTCATCCCGGGAAAAGGAAACTTGACCGACGCTCGCCTGCCCTTTTTCGTCGATATACGAATGCTCGAGCACGACAAGACCGAAATACCCACCTGCCGTCTTTTCAGCGTAATAATCGAGAAGAGCCTGGCTGACGCTACCCCGCCCTTGCGACTTTTCCGTCGCCATAGGCGGCAGGACAAGACGGTTGGAAAGCACGAGACCCTTCATGCGAAGAGGTTGCAACAGGTTCGCCATGGTCACACCATCCTTTTCGAAGCTTCGTTTCAGCATAGCGGGAATCCGCGCCCACGCAAACGCCAAGAGCGCCGTTTCCCCAAACGAATCGGGACAGGGGCGCGCACCCCTGTCCCGATCAAGTCGCCCACGACGCGTTTCGGAACCTATTCCCCGACAGCCGCAAGCAGGTTGACCATTTCGATGGCGCCGACGGCACAATCGAATCCCTTATTGCCAGCTTTCGTTCCAGCGCGCTCGATGGCCTGCTCGATCGTGTCGGTGGTCACGACGCCGAACATCACGGGCTTACCCGTTTTAAGGCCGACCTGAGCAACCCCCTTCGCAACCTCGTTGCACACCAAATCGTAGTGAGACGTCGTTCCCCGAATCACCGCGCCGAGACAGATCACCGCATCGTATGCGTCGCTCTGAGCCATCTTCTGGGCAACGAGCGGGATCTCGAACGCGCCGGGAACCCAGGCAACGTCGATATCCTCTTCCTCCACATCGTGTCTCTTCAGCCCGTCGAGCGCCCCCGACAACAACTTGGAAGTTATGAACTCGTTGAACCGAGCCGCGACGATGCCGATCTTGATGCCTCGAGCTACAAGCGTTCCCTCAAATGTATTCATGGATTATTCCTTTCTCATCACACCGCCATGCGATGCCTTCCACCAGTTTCGAGCGGCAGCAATACAAGGCGTCCGCATCCGCTCAACGCAAACGCCTGGGGCCGACGTCTAAACGCAGAACGTGAGAAGATGGCCCATCTTCTCCTGCTTCGTCTCCAGGTAGCGTCGATCGTGATCGGTCGGGGGCATCTCGATGGGAACCCGCTCGATGATCTCGAGACCGAATTCCGAAAGCTGATAGACCTTATCCGGGTTGTTCGTCAGAAGGCGCATGGTTTTCACCCCGAGATCGCGGAGAATCTGCGCGCCAATGAAGTACTCGCGCTCGTCGCCGGCAAATCCAAGCGCAAGGTTGGCCTCTAGCGTATCGAGGCCGCTATCTTGAAGCTCGTAGGCGCGCAGCTTGTTCACCAAACCGATGCCGCGCCCTTCTTGGCGCATGTACAGAACAACTCCACGACCCTCGGCTTCGACGGTGCACATCGCGCTTTCGAGCTGATCGCCGCAATCACAGCGCAGAGATCCGAATGCATCGCCGGTCAAGCACTCGGAATGCACGCGAGCCAAAAGGTTCTTCCCGTCGCCGATCGTGCCCTTGACGAGCGCTACATGATGCTCGCCGCTCAAGCGATCGACGTAGGCGTGCGCCGTGAATTCTCCGTACTTGGTCGGCATCTTGGTCTTCGCCACGCATTCGACGAGCCTATCGTGGCGTTTGCGGTAATTCTGCAAGTCCTTGATCGTGATGAACGTCAAACCCCATCGCTTCGCCAGCTCGATGAGCGCGGGGGTGCGCATCATGGTGCCATCCTCCCCCATCACCTCGCAGCACAGGCCGCATTCCTTCAAGCCCGCCAACCGCATCAGGTCGACCGTTGCCTCGGTATGCCCATTGCGCTCGAGAACGCCATTGTCCTTCGCCATCAACGGGAACATGTGGCCAGGTCGACGAAAATGCTCAGGACGTGCATCGTCTGCAACGCAAGCACGCGCCGTCACCCCGCGCTCTTCGGCCGAGATGCCCGTCGTTGTATCGATATGGTCGACCGACACCGTGAAGGCCGTTTCATGATTGTCGGTATTCGCTGTCACCATCTGGGGAAACATGAGCTTCTTCGTCAAATCGGAGCTCATCGGCATGCAGATGAGGCCCTTGCCGTGCCTCGCCATGAAATTGACGTTTTCCGTTGTGGCGAATTCCGCTGCGCAGATGAAGTCCCCTTCGTTTTCGCGATCGGGATCGTCGGTGCACAGAATGATCTTTCCCTCGCGAAGATCACGCAAGGCTTCTTCCACCGTATTGAATTCGAACATGGTACTCTCCTAAAACCCGTTTTCAAGAAGGAATGATTCGGTAATGCCCCGACCGGTGGGGGCGGAAGTTGATTCAAGGGGGTTGTCCAGCAGACGCTCGACGTACTTTCCGATGACGTCCGTCTCCAAGTTGACCGAGTCGCCGACGCGCTTTTCCCTGAGGTTGGTCTGCGCCCGCGTATGGGGAATGACCGACACGCTGAACGACGACGCATCGACGCGAGCGACCGTCAGACTTATTCCATCGATGGCGATCGACCCTTTCTCGACGATCGACCTCATAACGCGTTGCTCCGTCTCGATTCGATACCAGACGGCATTGTCGTCGGAGACGATCTCCTTGATAATGCCGGTGGCATCGATGTGACCGGTGACGATATGCCCACCGAAGCGACCATTCGCGCTCATCGCTCGCTCGAGATTGACCGGCATTCCCGGATGAGCCATGCTCAGCGACGACCGACTGAGCGTTTCGCGCATCACGTCTGCCGTGAACGACGCGTCGGTGAAGGAAGTAACGGTAAGGCACACGCCGTTGGCTGCGATGCTGTCCCCGCGCTTCACCCCATCAAGAACGACGCGCGCTTCCACCATCAGCTCGCACGAATGGGCACCTCGACGTATCGAAGCGATCCTTCCCACCTCTTCGACGATGCCGGTGAACACCTAAACCACCTCACATTCGAGAAGCAGATCATCGCCGAGCCTCGTGATGCGCGGCGATGAAAGGCGAAGCGCCTCGATCGGGTCGTCCACCCCGTCGCCCGCGACGGGGGACGGAGCCCCTTCGCCGCCAAAAAAGCGTGGTGCAATATACGCCTGCAGAAGATCGACCGATCCGCTCTGAACGGCCGCCCATGCCAGCTGGGGTCCTCCCTCGACCACCACGCTGTCGATTCCCCACGCACCGAGTTCAACCACGAGGGCGGAAAAATCGACGTGGCCATCGCGTTCGGGGAGCACCACGACCGAGCATCCCCGTTCGAGGTAGGGCTCATGGTGGCGGGGGTCGTCATCGCACGTCGCGATGAGCACGTCGACTTCGGTAGCCGTGCGCACCAACGTCGAACCCAACGGCAAACGAAGACGAGTGTCGCACACTATGCGAACGGGGTCTCCCGCTCCAGCCGCGCGAGCGGCACGCAATGCGCATCCCACAGGGTCGTCCTGCCCGTACTCAGCGACGTCAAGACGGCACGTAAGAGCAGGATCGTCTGACAGCACCGTTCCAAGACCGACCATCACCGCCGCGTAGCGCAGCCTATCCTCGTGAACGCGGCGACGGGCCGTCTCCGAGGTGATCCATCGGGATTTGCCGGAAACCGTCGCGACCTTGCCGTCGATGGTCATCGCATATTTCAAGATCACAAAAGGCTTTTTCGAGGTCGTGTAGCGGAAAAACGCTCGATTCAGCAAACGGCATTCCGCTTCACGAACCCCGACGAGAACATCGATGCCCGCATCTTTGAGGCGAGCTACGCCCTTGCCGCTGACTAAGGGATTGGGATCAAGACACCCGACGACGACACGGGAAATGCCCGCAGCGATGATCGCCTCGGTACAGGGCGGCGTTTTCCCCTGATGAGCGCATGGCTCAAGCGTTACGTAGATCGTTGAGCCCACAAGCGATCTGTCCCCGCAATGCGAAAGCGCTTCCCTTTCAGCATGAGGACCCCCGAAAGCCGCGTGCCAGCCTTCGCCGACGATCTGCCCATCCAGCGTGATGACGGCTCCTACGAGCGGATTCGGATTCACCCGACCAAAACCGCGTTTGGCGAGGACGAGAGCCCAGTCCATGAAGTGCTCGTCCTCTTCGAGAGCCGAGTGCTCCTTTTCCCCTTCCATGGACATCGCCTCCTTTCTTCATGACGTGAATACCATCTCGTGGGTACACGACGACAAGGAGGCGACACGAAAAAGCCCTGGGTCGATGAATCGCCCAGGGCTTGAATGCGTGACGGATAACGGCTTCGAGCCGCACCAACCTATCACCATCTTCTTCCATCCGGACTGTAACCGTTGGCCTCGGATTTTCACCGAATCAGCCCATCGCCTGACACAGCGATGGGGTCGTGGGCTTCGATCATGCATTCAAGCATCATCGTTACCGCCAGTGAGGAATTCCACCTCGCCCTGAAGATCGTATTCGATTACACAGCCACTATAGCAAAGTAAAGCATGTGGTCAAGGCGCTTTTCCGCAAAACAGCAGATCAGGATCCTTTCAGGAGAATCATCCGAAACCACCCCCCCCCCGCAGAAAAGACAAAGGCCCCGATTGGGGCCTTTGGAGGGAAGATTGACCGTATGCGGTTGTATCGACTACAGATCCTTGGATCCTTCGACACGGCCCTCAAGGTAGGCCCAGTACGCATCGACATCGGCCTGGATCTCCTCGATGATGTGCTCGTTGCCGGGCTTGAAGAGGTGCTTGAAGCGACCCTGCGGCTTGAGGAAGTCCTTGACGGGAATGAGGTTCTTGTCGCGAACCGGCGTCAGCTTCCACTTGCCGTTCTCAACCTCGAAGAGGGGCCAGAACTTGGAGTTCACGGCCATGCGGCAGATCTCGGCCGTCATGCCGGAATCGACGCGCCAGCCGCGCGGGCACGGCGCCATCACGTTGAGGAACGCAGGACCGTCGACGGCGATCGCCTTCTCGGCCTTGTTGACCAAGTCGCGCCAGTTGCCGACGGTAGCCTGAGCGACGTAAGGAATACCGTGGGCGGCCATGATCGAGGTGAGGTCCTTGCGGATCTGGACCTTACCCTGCTGAACCTTACCGACCTCGGAAGTGGTCGCCCATGCGCCCTTCGGGGTTGCCGAGGAGCGCTGGATACCCGTATTCATGTACGCACCGTTGTCGTAGCAGACGTAGACGATGTCATGGCCGCGCTCCATCGCGCCGGACAGAGACTGAAGGCCGATATCGTACGTGCCGCCGTCGCCGCCGAATGCGACGAACTTGATCTTCTTGTCGGCAGGAATCTTGCCTGCACGCTGAAGCCCCTTGTAAGCCGCCTCGACGCCGGAGATCGTGGCGCCGGCGTTGGCGAAGGCGTTGTGAATGAAAGGAACTTCCCATGCATTGTCGGGATAGATCGTCGTGGAAACCTCAAGGCAGCCCGTCGCACAGGCGCACACGACGTCGTAGTCGTTGCGTCCCATGAGAACCTGGCGGACCGCCATGGATGCGCCGCAACCGCCACACAAGCGATGACCAGGAGCCAAATCGTCGGGGCGGGCGGAAAGTTGCTTGATGTTAGCCATTGGAATTATGCCCCTTTACTCTTCGATGCCCAGATAGGCGATGGAACCGTCATAGGTGCCCTCGGCACGCTGCTCGAGCTCTGCGTAGACCTGATCCATCTGCTCAAGCGTGATGTCGGCACCACCCAAGCCAGCAAGGTAGTCGCTCACGGGAACGTCGATGCCGGCCGCCTGGAAGGCCGCGCGAACCTCGAGAGCAAGAGGAGCATGCGGGGAACCGAAGGAGTCGGCTCGATCGATAACCGCAACGGCTTTGGCGCCCTTGCAAGCCTCAACGATCTGATCAGCGGGGAACGGACGGAAGATGCGAGGACGAACGACGCCGACCTTCTTTCCTTCGGCACGCAGTTTACGCGCCTGGAATCGAGCATTACCAGCGCAGGAGCCGAGAACGACGATGAGGTAATCGGCGTCTTCCGCGCCCCACGCGTCAACGAGATCGAAGGGACGGCCGGTGATTTCAGCCCACTCCTTACCGTGCCGCTCAAAAGCCTCGAGGGCGTTATCGAGCGCATGGCGCTCAGCGAGCTTGTACTTCATGTAGCTGTTGCCCAGCGTTGCGAACATGCCCTGACCGACCGGATTGTCGGTGTCGAGCAGCGGATACAGCGGAGCGTAGTCTCCCACGAAATCCTTGACCGTCTGGTCTTCCTCCATGACGCAATTGTCCATTGCATGGGTAGTAACGAAGCCGTCAAGCGTCGTCAGCACGGGAAGAAGAACGGAGGGATCCTCTGCGACCTTGAACGCGATGATCGTGTTGTCGTAGGCCTCCTGTGCGGTTTCAGCGAACATCATCGCCCAACCGGTATCGCGAGCGCTCATGATGTCGGAATGATCGCCATGGATGTTGATCGGCGCCGAAAGGGCGCGGTTGGCGTTTGCCATGACGATCGGGCAGCGCATGCCGGCAGCGATGTGCAGCTCTTCCCACATGTAAGCGAGACCCTGAGAGCTCGTCGCGGTAGCAACGCGCGCACCTGCGGCAGAAGCGCCGATACATGCGGAAAGCGCGGAATGCTCGGATTCGGTGGGGACGTACTCGGTCGTGACCTTGCCGTCGGCGACGAACTTGGCGTAGCCCTCGACGATGGTGGTCTGAGGGGTGATGGGGTACGCCGCCATAACGTCAGGATTCACCTGGCGGAGGGCATCGGCAACCATCTGGTTGCCCGTTGCGGAAAACATCTTCTTTTCTGCCATGGATTACTCCTCCCCCTTCTCTGCCGCCTGGGCCTCGGCCTCGGAAACGAGCTCCAAAGCGCCGAACTTGCATTCATGGACGCAGACGCCGCATCCCTTGCAATGATCGAGATCGATACCGGTCATCACGCCGTTTTCCACCTTGATCGACGAATCCGGGCAGTACATCCAGCACAGCATGCAGTTCGTGCACTTCTCGGAATCCCACACCGGACGATCAGAGCGCCAACCACCGGTCATGCAGTTGACGGATGTGCCGCCTTCGGGACAAACGTAACCGACGGGGAAATCGGACGGCTTCCAGTTCTCGTAGTTGGAAGGATCGAATTCGTACTTGGACATTATTCGTGCACCTCCTCGAAGGCACGCTCAACGGAGGCGAGGTTAGCGTCGATCATCTCCTGGGAGAACTTTTTACCGAACGTGATGACAAGTCGCTCTTTGACGAGGTCGAGCGGGAACAGGCCCGTGATCTTCGCAAGCGCGCCGACGATCGGAGTGCTGGGCATGTCCTTCTTGATGGTGTCGAGAGCGATACCGGACGCATCGACGACGGCGACGCGCATGGAAGCAGGAGCCTTGACGGTTGCGCGGGCTTCCTCTGCGCTCATCTTGGTGTTGAAAAGGAGGATGCCGTCTTCAGGCATGCCCTCCATAACGTCGGTCGACGCCAAAAGCGTGTCGTCCATGATGATGACGATGTCCGGATTCTGGATATTGTTGTGAACCTCGATGGGGTCACTCGATACACGCGTATATGCCTTCAGGGGCGCTCCCGTGCGTTCCGGGCCGTATTCGGGCATTGCCTGGATGTAGTTCCCCTGCAGCAGCGCCGTGTCCGCTACGAGCTTCGCCGCCGTAACCGCGCCTTGTCCGGCTCGGGCGTGCCAGCGGATTTCGGTCAACTGTGACATACCTCTCCTCTCACTTTAAGGTCTGCTTTAAGCAAGCCTCTTAATTGTAGCGAGGGGGAATAAACGACCCGCATGCCGTCCGGTTTTGAGCGCAATCGACGGGTGGGCGGAAACGAGCGCTGCCCACTGGTTGAGTTCGCAGGGCGAGTGGTTTCGCCGCGCACCGCTCACCCGGAGAATGGGATCGGAGCTAAACGGGCGACGCGATGGGGCTACGTCCAGAATTCAACGGTCTCTATAAGATCCTGATACGCCCAGGCATACACATCGGAATACCAACCCGTCTCGGGAATGAAGCAGACAAGCGTCGAATAGAGCAAACTCAAGCAAACAACCACTTGAACGACGCGGAGGAACAGGCGATGAGCACGTTGCGTCGAAAGCATGCCTTCGCGACCCTCGGCCCGTGGATCAACGCTTGGTCCACCCAACGCGTCGTTGGCGATGAAGAGGAGCAACACCGCAGGTATGAGGAACAGGATGCTGTAATCAGCCGTGTAGCGCTGCAAGATACCCGCCATCTGCGCGTCAAGGCAGGCAACGATAACGCCGGAAGCAAGCATAACGAAGACCACGCCCGCGATCGTCCTGGTCGAACGCTGCTTGAATCGGTACGCGAGAATAGGCTTAGCGAAGAACAGCGCCCAGAGGACAGGGAGGCATGCGAAGATGCCGCCGAACGTCACCTCCTTGATGGTTTGCCCGAGGTACGTCGTATCGAACTGGACCGGCTGGATCCATGGGAATACCCCGGTCGTCGAAGGGGTTTGAATGAAATAGGCGAAGAGGGCCGGAAGGAATCGCCCGGCGTTCATCCCTCGCTGGGTCATATCGTTGACGGTGAGGTTGTAGTTCGCGCCGAAATCCGTCAAGGATCCGAAACGGGCCTTGTTGTACCACATGATCGCTGCCGCGACGATCGCATAGGGAGCGATCAAGCAAAGGAACTCACGGGCACCTTGGGGCGTGAACAGATGGCGCTCGGTAATGAAGCGACGCCAGAAGAGGGGAAACGCAACGAACGAGAAGACGATGAACTGGGGCCTGCAGGCAACGACGAGCGCCATGCACAACGATCCCGCTACATACCACCCCATCGGCTTTTCCGAAGAACGTCCGTGAAGCCAGAAGTACAGCCCCCATACCGTGAAGGCAAGAGCCAGGGAGATGGGCAGGGAATAAAACGTTGGGAATTTCGCCAGATAAAGCATACCCGAGCAGGCGACGAGAGGCATCTGAAGAAGAAGGAACAGCCCGAGGCTCACTCTCTTGAAATGGCGACGAGCGAACCGGTCCATGAGCGCGGTGACGCCGAGAATGAACGCGATGCACCCGATCAACACTCCGATAGCCGTAGGGAATGAAGAGCCCGTCAGCAAATAGAACGGAAGATAGAAGAGAAGCACGGGAAGAACGCCGAAATAGACGTAATAATGGCCCTCATAGTACGCGACATCGAAAAGATAGGGCTCCCCCGTTTGCTTCTGGAGCTCATCTCGCGCTCCCTTGTCGTAAGGGTTGTCCATGTCGACAAGCCACTGCGGAGGCTCTTCCTCAAGATAGAGGCGACCATGAGCCATAGACTCCGCCAACTCGGCGTACTGCTGCGCATTATCGCCGCCGACCTTATACGTATTGACGATGCTATGGCCGTCCCATGAGCCCGAATTATACGTCGCCGTTGCGATGCCCACCTGATTCGAGCCGAAAAACAGATAAGCGGACAAAACGACGATCTCGCACAAAGTGGCTGCGACTATGACGAAACGGGAGAATCGAGGATGCTCGCGAACGAGGCAGCGGTAGATGCTCGAACGAGGACGAAAAACATACGCGAGAAGCAAAAGCGCGAAGGCCAGCGCGAACCTGAGCGTATTGAAGGAAAACGGCTGATGGTCATTGATGACGACGGTGGCGAGATCGATCGGATAGGAGATGTCGTCGTCGATCAGCTCGATCTTCAAGCTCCCAACGGTGCCCGAAGTCCTCAGGTATAGGTACTGACTCTCTTCGCTATGCGTCGAAACGATGGTTTCCGGCGGCCCAAAGGTATATTCAGTCGTCGAAAAATACGTGCTGTGGGCTTCGTCGGTAAAACTGATCTTCACCGTTATGCTCTGCGCAGGTTGAGAGTTATCGAAATCGAGATGGATATTGTGAACCGGCATGTTCAGATCGTGGAATTCAACCGAGGTGCTCGACTCACTGAAACGAAACGAGCCATCGCTGCCAAGACCGTTTTCGGGAGCGTCTGCATCGAGTACTTCTTCGAGGGTTATCTGCCCATGAAGATCGACGGGGTCGTAGCCGGCAGAACGAAAGAAATTCATGTTGAAGAGAAAAACCTCAAGCAGCACGGCCACCGCAAGCAGCGTAAGGACGCGAAGAGCAATGCGGGCAAGATCGTGCTTATGATGAGCGGCAAGATCAAGGGCATCTTGGGTGATATGTTCAATCGGTTTCATAACTGATCATTCTAACAAGCATCAAGCTAATCGTCTGTGTTCGAGAGTCACAAACAAAGCCGTAAATCAAAAATGCCCAAGCACCGCACACGGTGCTTGGGCACGAAAGAAAACTCGGTAGAGGTGACTACGAGAGCTTCAGAGCTTCCTGAACAGCGACGAAGACCTCTTCGGGGTCGCGATCGCCATCGAGGGAAACAAGGAGATCGCAACCGCGGTAGTAGTCGATGAGCGGAGCAGTGGAGTTTTCGTAAACGTCAAGACGATTACGAACGGTTGCCTCGTTATCGTCATCGCGCTGGTACATCTCGCCGCCGCACTTCGGGCATGCAGCGTCGGCTTCGGAACCGATGAAACCGCAGTCGCGGCACTGACGACGTGTAGTCAGGCGCTTGATGATAACTTCCTTGTCGACATCGACAAGGAGAGCGGCGTCGAGAGGACGCTTCAGAGACGCGAGTTCGGAATCGAGCGCAACGGCCTGGGTGGACGTACGCGGGAATCCATCGAGAATGAATCCCTTCTGCGTGTCTTCGTCCTGCAAACGCTCCTTCACAAGGCCGATAACGACTTCGTCGGGAACGAGATCGCCTGCATCCATGAATTTCTTGGCCTCGAGACCCAGAGGGGTCTGATTCTTGACAGCGGCACGAAGCATGTCGCCCGTGGAAATGTGGGCAAACCCAAACTTTTCAACAAGTTTGGCGGCCTGAGTTCCCTTGCCAGCGCCAGGAGCGCCCAACAAAACGATATTCATTGATTATCCTTTCAGTGCGTTTCAAGCAGGAATCGCTAACCTCATTGTAACAAACCGTTCGCAGCAAACGTACTCGCCATGAATAATCAGCCCGCGATCCGATCGGAGTCCTTGCGCTCAAGAACCCCTGACAAAGAAAAGACCAGGGTGAGTAACCCTGGTCTTTGGATGAAGCTACGGTTTTCAACGAACGCTACTTGAAGAACCCATCGTAGTTGTACATCTTCAGCTGAGACTCTATCTTGTTCATCGTATCGAGGGCAACACCGATCATGATGAGGATCGACGTACCGCCAAACGCCTGGATAAGCGTGTTGTTGGTGAAGAAGAACAAGATGGACGGGATAACGGCAATGGCGGCGATGAAGATCGCGCCAGGAAGGATAACGCGGTGAAGTACATCCTTGATGTACTGAACCGTGTTGGCGCCCGGGCGAATACCCGGGATGAAGCCACCTTGACGCTGCAGGTTCTCAGCCGTCTCAGTCGGATTGAAGACGACCGACGTATAGAAATACGCGAAGAAGACGATGAGAACCGCGGTAAGGATCCAGTTAACCCAGCCAGCAGAGATCGCGTTGGACACCATCGTGAGCCAATCCACATTGAACAGCGCTGCAAGCTGAGCAGGGAAATAGATCAAACAGCTCGCGAAGATGATCGGAATAACACCCGCCGCATTGATCTTGATCGGCAAGTAGGAGTTCTGGCCACCCATCATGCGACGACCCTGGACGCGCTTCGCGTAGCTGATGGGAATACGACGCTGAGCGCGTTCGATGTAGATGATCGCCGGGATGCAGAGCAGAACGACGACCAGGATCAAAAGCGTAACGGCGATACCCATTCCAAGATCAGCCTGAAGGTTGATCGAGGAGAAGATAGCAGACGGAACGGAAGCGACGATGGAAACGAAGATGATGAGGGACATGCCGTTACCAACGCCATGCTGGGTGATGAGCTCACCCATCCACATGATGAGAGCAGTACCAACGACCAACGTGAAGACGACGAGGATATCGGTGACGATCTCGGGGACCGCAGTGCTGAAGACAACGCCATAGGCCTCGGACTTGAAAAGGAAGAGGTAGCCGATGGCGTTGATCAGACCGAGGCCAAGCGTAAGGTAACGCGTAACCTGGGTGATGCGACGACGGCCCGTCTCCCCCTCTTTAGCCCAACGGCCAACAGCGGGAATGACGCCCTGCATCAACTGCATGATGATCGATGCAGTGATGTAGGGCATGATGCCAAGCGCAAATACCGAGAAGTTCGACAGAGCACCACCGGTGAAGAGGTCGAGCATTACCATAGAGACGCCCTGCTCCTGGAAGGAGTTAGCGAACGCCTGGAACGGAATGCCCGGAACCGGCAGATATGCGCCGAAACGGTAGAGCACCAAGATTCCGAGCGTGAAGAAGATCTTGTTCCTCAGCTCGGGTACCTTGAATGCCTGCACAAGAGAACTTAGCAAGGCTCTTCGACCTTTCCTCCAGCAGCCTCGATCTTAGCCTTAGCGGCAGCGGAGACCTTGTCGACCTTAACGGTGACTGCCTTGGTGATCTCGCCATCGCCGAGAACCTTAACCAGAGCAGTGGACTTCTTGATGATGCCCTTAGCAGCGAGAGACTCGCCGTCAACGACCTCGCCAGCCTCGTAGTACTTCTCGATGCGGCTCACGTTAACGGGAAGGTACTCAACGCGGTTGATGTTGCGGAAGCCGGGAAGCTTCGGGAGGCGACGCGCGAGAGGAGTCTGACCACCCTCGAAGCCGACGCCCTTACCGCCGCCCGCACGGGACTTCTGGCCGTTCAAACCGCGTCCAGCGGTCTTACCAGTACCGGAGCCGGCACCGCGGCCGACGCGCTTACGGGCCTTACGAGAGCCTTCTGCGGGATGCAAGTCCTTAAGTTCCATGTTTCGTTTCTCCTTAAACGCTCTCCCCTCCTATGAGGGGGCCGGCAGCTCGCCGCCGGCAAACTCAAAATGACAAAAGGGCGCTTTCGGTCACGAATCGAACCGAAAGCGCTCATTGTGGTTCTTCGTTAGATCTCTTCGACTTCGACGAGATGCTTAACCTTGAAGATCATGCCACGGACGGCAGCGTTGTCGACCTGATCAACGGTGCGGCCGATCTTACCGAGGCCGAGAGCCTTCAGGGTGCGCTCTTGATCGTACTTGTAGCCGATGGAGCTCTTCACCTGGGTGATGCGCAGGGTCTTTGCGTCAGCCATTAGTTGTTCTCCTTCCAGCCGTAGATCTTGGCAACGGACAGGCCGCGGCGTTTAGCGACCTCTTCGGGGCTCTGCATGTTCTTGAGACCCTCTGCGGTTGCCTTGACGATGTTCATGGCGTTGTCGGTGCCGAGAGACTTGGTGAGGCAGTCGGTAACACCAGCAAGCTCCATGACCGCGCGGACAGGACCACCGGCGATAACGCCCGTACCAGGAGCAGCGGGCTTGATGACAACGTAGCCAGCGCCGTACTCACCGATGATGTCGTGAGGAAGCGTACCGGCCTCGGTCAGCGGGACGGTAAACATATTCTTCTTAGCATCCTCGATGCCCTTCTTGATGGCGGTGGGGACTTCCTGGGACTTGCCCATGCCGATACCCACGCGACCCTGACCGTCGCCAACGACGACGAGAGCAGTCAGCGCGAAACGACGGCCGCCCTTGACGACCTTGGAGACGCGGTTGATGTAGACGACGCGTTCCTGGAGCTCGGGAACGCCTGCCTGGTTTTCTTGCTTGCGAGCCATATACCTATAACCCTTTCCTAGAACTTCAGGCCTGCGTCGCGGGCACCGTCAGCGACAGCCTTGATGCGACCGTGATACAGGTTACCGCCACGGTCGAACACGACAGCGGTGATACCGTTTTCCTGTGCCTTCTTGCCGATGATCTGGCCAAGAGCAGCTGCGCCTTCGACGGTGCTGCCCTTCTTTTCAGTGGCCTTGAACTCGGGGCCCAGCGTAGAGACAGCGCAGATGGTCTTGCCAGCGACGTCGTCGATAACCTGAGCATACAGATTCGAGTTGGAACGCGTGATGCACAAACGCGGACGCTCGGGAGTGCCGGAGATCTTGCCGCGAACACGAGCGTGACGGCGGCGAAGTCCAGCCTGTTTCTTTTGAAGCTTCTTCATGAGTTAATTCCCTTCAATACGCAACTGGACTAGTCAGACTTAGCGGCCTTGCCGAGCTTGCGACGGACGTATTCGCCTTCGTAGCGAATACCCTTGCCCTTGTAAGGCTCGGGCTTGCGCCAAGCGCGGATGTCAGCGGCAACCTGGCCGACCTTTTCCTTGCTGACGCCCTTGACGATGATCTCAGTCTGGCTGGGAACCTCGAAGGAAATGCCCTCGGGAGCTTCAACGATAACGGGATGAGAGAAGCCGAGCTGAATATCGAGATCAGAACCCTTGAGCGAGGCACGATAGCCAACGCCGACGAGTTCAAGCTTCTTGGAGTAACCCTCAGAAACACCGACGATCATGTTGTGGATGAGCGTACGGGTGAGACCATGAAGGCTCTTAGCCTCACGGGAATCGTTCGGGCGCTCGACGATGAGCTGATCGCCTTCGACCTTGATGGTGAGCATATCGTTGAACTCACGCGTCAATTCGCCTTTGCCACCCTTGACGGTCACGACAGAACCGTCGATCTTGACCTCAACGCCGGAAGGAATGGCGACAGGCATCTTACCGATACGAGACATTGATATTCCTCCCTTCGTTTACCAAATATAGGCGATGACTTCGCCGCCGATGCCCGCCTTGCGTGCATCGCGATCGGCCATAACGCCTTTGCTCGTAGAAATAACAGCAGTACCAAGACCACCGAGAACGCGAGGAAGCTCATCCTTGCCGGCGTAGATACGCAGACCCGGCTTGGAAATACGCTTAAGGCCGCGGATGGTGCGTGCCTTCTTCTCACCGTACTTAAGGGTGATCTCGAGAATGTCGCGAGGCTCAGAAGGTGCAACTTCATAACCTGCGATGTAGCCCTCTTCGCACATGATGCGGGCGATCTCGACAAGCTTCTTCGAGGACGGCATGGAAACCGTCTGCTTGCCGGCAGAGTTAGCGTTACGCACGCGCGTAAGCATATCTGCGATAGGGTCGTTCATGCTCATTGTTGTGTTTCTCCTTTGTTCGTGATGAGCCGAGAAGCCGGTTCGCATCCACCCTTGATGGATGCGCCTTGACTTTCGACACTCAACAGCGTGATTAGCTCGTGATTCTTACCAGGAAGCCTTGGTCACGCCGGGCAGTTCGCCTTTGTTGGCGAGCTCGCGAAGGCAGACGCGGCACAGACCGAACTTGCGGTAGTACGCACGGGGGCGACCACAGCGAGTGCAGCGATTGTGCTGGCGCGTCGAGAACTTCGGCTCTCGCTTCGATTTGGCGATCATCGATTTCTTAGCCATTCAAAATCCTTCTTTCCTATAACCAATTCTCGTGGACCGAGAAGTTAGTTTTCCTTCTTGAAGGGGAAGCCCAGTTCGGTCATGAGGGCCTTGGCACCTTCGTTGGTTTCTGCAGTGGTGACAAACGTGATGTCCATACCACGCGTACGGTCGACCTTATCGTATTCGATCTCGGGGAAGATCAGCTGCTCGGTCAGACCCATGGTGTAGTTGCCGCGACCGTCGAAGCTGGTGGTGCTGCAACCGCGGAAGTCGCGAACGCGAGGAAGAGCGAGCGACATCAGACGGTCGAAGAACTCCCACATACGATCGCCGCGGAGGGTGACCTTGCATCCGATTGCCTGGCCCTCACGCAGGTGGAAGCCTGCGATGGACTTCTTAGCGCGGGTAACCATCGGCTGCTGACCGGTAATGGTGCGAAGATCGGCGATAGCGCCGTCAAGGAGCTTCTTGTCGCCAGCGGCACGACCGACGCCCATGTTGACGACGATCTTCTCGAGGCGGGGGATCTGGTTGACGTTCTCAAGACCAAGATCCTTGAAGAGCTTGCCAGCTACTTCGTTGACGTACTTTTCCTTCAGACGAGGAGTTGCCATTGTCCTTTTAACCTTTCTCGATGAATTAAACGCAGGATTTCCGACCCTGCGTCCCCCGCTTGGTAGCGGGGGTCATAAAGTCCGATCAGATATTCTAATCGATATCAGCGCCGCACTTCTTGCAAACGCGAATCTTTTTTCCATCAACACGCTTATTGCTGACGCGGGTCGCCTTGTTGCAAGACGGGCAAATCAGCATAACGTTGGAGACGTGGATGGGAGCCTCCATCGTGGCAATGCCGCCCTCAGGGTTTGCCTGAGTCGGGCGCATGGCCTTCTTGATCATGTTGACCTTTTCAACGGTGACGCGCTGTGCCTGGGGCTGAGAGGCGATAACGACGCCTTCTGCACCGCGGTCCTTGCCAGAAAGGACCTTGACCTTGTCACCCTTCTTGATGTTCATCTTTGCCATGGGGTGTTCCTCCTACAGCGTTTCCGGTGCCAGGGAAACGATCTTCATGTACTTCTTGTCACGAAGCTCGCGGGCAACGGGGCCGAAGATACGGGTGCCGCGGGGTGCGCCGTTGGCGTCGATCAGAACGGCAGCGTTCTGGTCGAACTTGATGTAGCTGCCGTCGTTGCGACGAACTTCCTTCTTGACACGCACGACGACGCAGCGGACGACATCGCCCTTCTTGACGCCGCCGTTAGGCGCAGCTTCCTTGACGCTGCAAATGATGACGTCACCGAGGCCAGCGTAACGGCGCTTGGAGCCGCCCAGGACCTTGATGCACTGCACCTTGCGTGCGCCGGAGTTGTCGGCAACGGCGAGCATGCTCTGCATTTGAATCATGTGCTTATCCCTTTCGATGCTTCCAAAGTGGGCAGCAAGTGCCTACTTGGCCTTCTCAACAATCTCGAGAAGACGCCAACGCTTCATCTTAGAAAGCGGACGGGTCTCCATAACAGTGACGGTATCGCCTACGCCAGCTTCGTTGTTCTCATCGTGAGCATGAAGCTTCTTGGTGGAGTTAACCATCTTGCCATAGACGGGATGCGGCTTGCGCTCGTGGATCTGCACGACGCAGGTCTTGTCGCCGGAGATGCTGACGACAACACCCTGGCGAACCTTACGAGAGTTACGTTCTTCACTCATGCTTATTCAAACCTTCCTATCGCAGCCCTAAGCCTGAGCGGCTTTGAGCTCGCGGTCGCGCATCTCGGTCTGGATGCGAGCGATGTCCTTCTTGACCTGCTTGATGCGTGCGGTGTTCTCCAGCTGGCCGGTAGCCATCTGGAAGCGCAGGTTGAAGAGTTCTGCGCGTGCTTCCTTAAGCTTTGCCTGCAGATCGTCACCCGAAAGTTTCTGGATCTCTGCTGCTTTCATTTACTCCTGCCCTTCTGCCTCGCGCTTGATGATCTTGCACTTGATGGGCAACTTGTTGATCGCGAGACGGAGTGCCTCACGAGCGGTCTCTTCGTCAACGCCGTCGATTTCGAACATGATGCGACCGGGCTTAACGACAGCGACCCAGCCTTCGGGGTTACCCTTACCCTTACCCATGCGGGTTTCAGCAGGCTTCTGCGTGATGGGCTTGTCGGGGAAGATCGTGATCCAAACATTACCAGTACGGTTCATGCGACGAGTCATAGCGATACGTGCAGCCTCGATCTGGCGGTTGGTGATCCAATGGCGATCCAGAGCCTGAATGCCCCAGGTGCCGTGGTTCAGGGTGGTACCACCCTTAGCGTTGCCCTTCATAGAGCCGCGCTGCACCTTACGGTGCTTAACACGCTTAGGTACCAGCATTACTTATCACCCCTATCGTTGTTGCGGCGGGAGCGGCGGTTAGGACGGGAAGAGCCCTCGAGGGCAGGCTGGGGAGCCTTCTGGCCGGGGAGGACTTCACCGTGGTAGACCCACACCTGGATACCGATGGAACCCATGGTGGTGGCAGCGGTGCAGAAACCGTAATCGATCTTTGCACGCAGGGTGTGCAGCGGCACGCGACCTTCGCGGTACCACTCGCGACGGCTCATCTCGGCGCCACCGAGACGACCGGCGCACTGGATGCGGATGCCCTTAGCGCCGGACTTACGAGCCGACTGGACGGCCTTGCGCATAGCGCGGCGGAAAGCGACGCGGTTCTCGAGCTGCTCGGCGACGGACTGTGCGATCAGGCTTGCATCGAGCTCGGGGCGCTTGACCTCGATAACCTCGACGGAGACGGGGCCGTTGGCGATCTGGTTGAGCTTCTTGCGAAGAGCGTCGACTTCAGCGCCCTTCTTGCCGATAACGACGCCAGGACGAGACGTGGTGATGATCACCTTGATCTTGTCGCCGGCGCGCTCGATCTCAACGCGGGAGACGGCTGCATGGGAAAGCTGCTTGTCCAGGAACGAGCGAATAGCAAGATCGTTTTCAAGGTTCTTCGCATAGTCCTTGTCGGAATACCAGCGGCTACGCCAATCCTCGGTGACACCGAGGCGGAAACCGGTGGGGCTTACTTTCTGACCCATACTATGCCTCCTCTCGGGTTGCGACGATGACGGTGATGTGGCTGGTGCGCTTGCGAATGCGAGACGCGGAGCCCTTAGCGCGCGGACGAATGCGCTTGATGGTCGGGCCTTCGTCGGCATAGCATGCCTTGACGACGAGGGCCTCGGGGTTGGTGATGCCCTTCTGGCCAGCATTGGCGACAGCGGAGTTCAGGGTCTTCTCGACAACCTCGGCGATGGCGCGGTTGGTGAAGCGCAGGGTCTCCTGAGCGGCGATGACGTTCTTGCCGCGGATCTGATCGAGCACGATACGCGCCTTGCGGGGCGAAACGCGCACGTAGCGAGCGATTGCTTTAGCTTCCATGTTTCACCCTTTCCTTACTTGTCGTGGCCACGGAACGTACGGGTGGGAGCGAACTCACCCAGCTTGTGACCAACCATGGACTCGGTTACGTAAACGGGCACGTGCTTGCGACCATCATGCACAGCGATGGTGTGACCAACCATTTCGGGGAAGATGGTGGAAGAGCGCGACCACGTCTTGATGACCTTCTTTTCGCCGGCTTCGTTCATCGCCACGATGCGATTGAGAAGGCGAGGCTCCACGAAGGGACCTTTTTTCAAACTTCTGCTCAATGTTTCTCCTTAAACGCTCGGGCGTTACTTCTTGCGACGGCGGATGATCAAGCGGCTCGAAGCCTTCTTGGGGTTGCGGGTGCGATGACCCTTGGTGGAAATACCCCAAGGAGTAACAGGATGACGACCGGAGGACTTGTTCTTGCCTTCGCCGCCGCCGTGGGGGTGGTCCACAGGGTTCATGACGGTACCGCGGACGCTGGGGCGAATGCCCTTCCAGCGGTTACGGCCGGCCTTACCGATCTTGATGTTGCCATGCTCTGCGTTGCCGACTTCGCCGACGGTTGCGCGGCAGGTGACGAGAACGCGGCGCATCTCGGAAGAGGGCATGCGAAGGATGGCGTACTTGCCCTCCTTGCCCATCAGCTGGATGCTGGTGCCTGCGGAACGAGCCAGTGCTGCACCGCGACCCGGCTGAAGCTCAACTGCGTGGATGAGCGTACCGACGGGGATAGCGGAAAGCGGAAGAGCGTTGCCGGGCTTGATGTCGGCATCGGGACCGGAAACGACGGTCTCGCCGACCTTGAGGCCCTTCGGCTGAAGGATGTAGCGCTTCTCGCCGTCTGCGTAATGAAGAAGAGCGATGCGTGCGCTGCGGTTCGGGTCGTACTCGATCGTAGCGACCTTGGCGGGCACGCCGTCCTTGGTGCGCTTGAAGTCGATGATGCGGTAACGACGCTTGTTGCCGCCGCCCTGGTGGCGCATGGTGATACGACCGTTGTTGTTGCGGCCTGCCTTCTTGGGCAGGGGCGCCAACAGAGACTTCTCGGGCTTGGTGCTGGTGATGTCAGCAAAGTCCGAAACGGTCTGGAAGCGACGCCCGGGGCTCGTGGGCTTGTACTGTTTTACTCCCATTTTCTTCCTTTCTACGGGATCGGGCCTTCGCCCTCTCCCTTCGTCTTACGTGGACTCCATCACCGTCTTGAAAGTCTTTGGGAGTGGACTTTCCGACGATTCCGAGTTTCCACGCGCCCGGGTGTATCCATACACAGCCAGACGCAACCGGAAATTATACTGAGATCGACCATATTCCGCAAGAGGCAATCAAAGGCCGCTTTCGCTCCGCACAATTCGCACAATCGTCGCGTCGATGAGGAAGGGTTCGACGCCCTCCATGGCCCCAGGTGCTCCCGAATCTACCCTTGCATACTAATGAATAAACGCACAGCGCCCGCGCGCTTTCGAGGGCACGCGGGCGCATTCGTAGAAAACGGATCGATAGCCAGTGATCGCTTGATCACAAATCGCGCGGGATCATCGCCAATTCCTGTTCGGTGAATACCGGACCATCGAGACAGATGAAGTATCCGGCGATATTGCATCGGCCGCACTTCCCCACTCCGCATTTCATGCGCGCCTCGAGCGTGGTGATGATATCGGCGGAATCGTAGCCGAGTTTCTGAAGCGACTCTCGGCAGGTCCTGAACAGACTCGGGCCTCCGCAGAGGGTCACCGCAACGTTGTCGGTCTTCAGGCCTTCCTCTGCGACGACCTTCTCCAGGAAGGGAGCCGTGTACGAAATCGGACCGTCCCATCCCTCGCTTTCATGGTAGGTGCTCACGTGCACATGGGTATCGGGGAACGAGGGCCAGATCTCGAAGAGCTCTTCTTTGAATACGAGGTCATCGTAGGTCGACGCGCTGTACACAACGTCGATGCGGCCGTACTCTTCGCGATGTCGAAGACAATACTCCAGAAACGATCGAACGGGAGCCATGCCGATGCCGCCGGCAATGAACAGCATATCTCGACCGCGCGTCGTTTCGTAGGGGAACCAATTACCGTAAGGGCCGCGCATACCCACCTGATCGCCCACCTTGAGCTTGTGCATCTTCTCGGTAACGAGACCGACGCGCTTTACGGCCATCTCGACGTAATCGTCCCCACGCGAAGTGATGCAGAACATGCACTCGCCATGAGGCGGTACGCTGAACATGCCGAGCTGACCGGGCAGGCTATCGAAAGGAGCTTTTCCGTCGAGCGTCTTGAACGTGAACAGCTTCACGTCGTGCGTGAGATCCTTCACTCCCGTCAAGGTGACCACCTGGGGAACGAGGGACGAATCCTTGCACAAGTTGGCGCACCCGTGGGAGACAACGATATCCGCCATGGCTACTCCTTCCTTTCCGCGGCGACGACCTCGATCAACTCCGCCGCCGCCTCGCCGCGCTCTTCTTCGTCCATCGGAGCATCGGCGGCACCGGGATAGGGCATGGCGCCCACACGGTCGATGATCGCGGTGATATCCATAGTCGCGGGGCAATCGATCAGGCACCGTCCGCATCCGACACACAACGGATCCCCGTAGCGCTCCTCGAAGAAGCACAGCTTGTGCATGAAACGCTGCCTCACACGCGAGCGCTTGTCGTCACGCGGGTTGTGGTTTCCCGCCATGAGGGTGTAGTCCTTGAACATGCAGCTGTCCCAACAGCGGAAGCGCGCGTCCTCATCCTTCTTGCGGGCCTGGCTCAAGTCGAAGCAATGGCACGTCGGGCAAATGAACGTGCAAGACCCGCACGTCAGGCAGGCGGTGGATACTTCGTCCCAAAGAGGATCGTTGAACAGGTGATGGAGCTTTTCGGCAACGCCGTCCATGTTCACATTGAGCGTGCACTCGACGCGCTCGCGCTCGACGCCACCCTCCGTCAAGAACGGTTTCCAAAAATCGACGAGCGCTTCTCCCTTTTCCGATTGAGGGCGAACCTCAAAGGCATCGTCGGCCTCGAGCAGAAGCACATCAGCCCCCGGAGCCTCGTTCGGGTCCGAGCCCATAGACGAGCAGAAGCACGAATCGGCAACCCGGTTGCAGGCCAAGGCGACCACGGTCAGGGCTTCTCTCTTCACCTGATAGAACTCATCGACGTAGCCTTTGGTCAGGAACACGTCGTCAAGACGCTCGATGGCCGCCACGTCGCAAGGGCGAACACCGAACGCCACGAACGGGTCGACCGGAGCATTGGCGGTTTCGATGAAGGCCTGCCCGCCCGACGAACCCCAGCTGTAGAGCTTCTCCGTCGCAGGGAAAAGCAGTTCTTTCGGGGGCATCTTCGTGTTCTGCAAAGAAAGGTTCTCCTTCTCTGCCCCTTCGCCGTAGAGCGCGAAGCGAGACGTCCCGTCCACAACCGCCGGCACGAAAAGACGCGCGCTCTGCGCGGTCGTGCGAAGCAGGTCCCCGAGCTTTGTTTTTTCGAATTTCATCGCCGCCCCTCCCTACATGAACTCTTCGACGTCGTCGGTCTTGAAGGTCCTGAATGCATCGTTGGCCTGCGAGCTCAAGCCACCGCCCTCGTAGGGACCGAACAGCTCATCGATGTCTTTGACTTGCTTGTGCATAAGCGTCATAAGCGGCAGGCCCATCGGGCACACGCGCTCGCATTCCCCGCACTCGATGCACCGATCCGACACATGAAACGACCTCGTCACGCCGTAATAGCGCGCCTGCTCGATATCGAACTGCTTACCTTGCCATCCCTCGCGCTCCTGCTCCGCAAAGCAGACCTTGCATGTGCAGCAGGGGCACGCCTGACGGCACGCATGGCAGCGAATGCACGTCTCGTACATCTTGTCGAAGAAGGCACGGCGCTGCTCGCGGGTCATCGCCTCGAGGGCGCGCACATCTTCGAAGCGGTCGTTTTTCGGCTCGGGAGCCGGATCCCCCACCACCTCGTCGTAGACGACGGGATTGCGGAACTGACATTCGTAGCAGCGCTTGAGCTCGATGCCCTCGCGCGTGGTGCAGCCGTAGCAGGGAATGCCCACGAGGTACACGTCTTCGCGCGAAAGCTGGTTGTCGGCGATCATGCGGTTGATCGCGCGCGATTCGCAACCGCGCGTCAGCAGACCCACGCGCCCCTTGTCCTTATTCTCGAGCACGTACTTCGCGATCATGTGCTCGCAATGCTGATCGCACACGAGCGAATCGACCTGCTCGAGGGTATCGGCGCAAAACGGGGTGCGCTGGTACTCGAGACGCCCTGCTTGCCATCCTATAACGCAGGCGACCGTACCATCTTCGAGGAGACAGCGAGCACGCTCGCGGGCGATTTCGGTGAAGTCCATTACAGATCCCCCCTTGCGCTTTTCGGAGTAGCCAACCACTCGAACTTGGCGGCGATGGGATGGGGGATGTCCTCGGCGGCCAGCTGAGGCAGATCATTCGAAAGGGGCCCGAGTTCGCGAATGCGCTCGGTCGCCTCCATGACCGTATCGCGGAACTTGCCCGCCTCGGATCCGGAAATCCACCTGACCTTGAAGCGATCAGGCTCAAGGCCGAGGTATTCGAGAAGGCGCTTGTAGACGAGCATGCGCCGCTTCGCGAAATAATTTCCCGTGGCATAGTGGCAATCGCCGGGATGGCATCCGCACACCAGCACGCCATCGCATCCGTTCTGGTAGGCCTTCAAGACATACTGGGGGTTCACGCGCCCAGAGCAGGGCACGCGCAGAAGACGTATATCAGCCGGGTAGTTCATCCGATTCAGACCCGCGAGGTCGGCGCCGGCATACGTGCACCAGTTGCAGCAGAAGGCGAGGATCTTGGGGCGCCATTGCTCTAGCGCGTTCGACTCGCGCGGGGTGTCCTTGGAAATCTCGCTCATCGTAGCAACGCCTCCATTTCTCGCATGATCCCTTCATCGGTGAAGCCGAGTAGATCGGCAGCCCCCGGCCGGCACGCAACCGTGCAAGCGCCGCACCCTTGGCACAATCCCGGATTGGGGCGAGCCACCACCCGAGTAACCTTGCGCGAATTCTCTCGGAGCGTCACTTCCTCCAACTGCATCGCACCGTACGGGCAGATGGAGACGCAGGCGCCGCAACCCGAGCACTTCGCCTTGTCCACTTTCACGATCATCGGGTTCGACTCGATTTGCCCGCGCGCAAGAAGGCCGATGACCTTAGAGGCGGCGGCACCCGCCTGCGCAACGGTGTCGGGAATGTCCTTCGGGCCCTGGGCGACACCAGCGAGGAAGACGCCTGCCGTGTTCGTCTCCACCGGGCGAAGTTTCGGATGGGCCTCCGTGAAGAAGCCCTCGGGGCCGCGCTGGGCGTTGAGCACGCCGGCGATCTGGGAAGCCCCTTCGGAGGGGACCATCGCCGTTTCGAGCACGACCATATCGGCATCGACGCGCACGACGTTGCCCGACAAGGTATCCTCGCCCATGCACACGAGCTTGCCGTTCTCTCGATAGATCTTCGACACGCGGCCGCGCACGTAGATGGCTCCGTCCTGCAGCGTGTTCATGTAGAACTCGTCGTAGCCCTTGCCCACGCAACGCACATCCATATAGAAGACGTAGCACTTCCCTCCAGGTACCTTGTCGAGGTATTGGTGGGCATGCTTGGCCGAATACATGCAGCATGCGCGCGAGCAGTAGGAAACGCCCTTATTGGGATCGCGGGATCCCACGCACTTGACGATGACCATCGTCTTGGGCTCCGCGCCATCCGAGGGGCGCTGGATATGGCCCTCCGTCGGGCCGGAGGCGTTCACAAGACGCTCGAACTGCAGACCGGTGATCACGTCCTCGTAGCGCCCACCGCCGTATTCGCCGTAGATCTTCGTCCAATCGATGAGATCGTAGCCCGTCGCCATGATAAGCGCACCGTAGGTTTCGGTGGTCACCTTATCGACATCGTCGTATTTGATGGCGCCAGTCGGGCAGATCTTCGCGCACACACCGCACTTGCCGTCCTTGAGCTTTCGGCACGAATCAGGATCGATGGTCGGCTTGCTGGGGACCGCCTGAGCGAAGGGTTTGTAGATGGCCTTGCGTTCGGAGAGCCCCTCGTCGAATTCGTTTTCGGTGCGGCTCGGGCACTTCTCCTCGCACGCGCCGCAGCCGGTGCACAGATCGTAATCGATGTATTTCGCCTTTTCGCGGATGGTTGCCTCGAAGTTGCCGATGTAGCCGGTGACCTTCTCCACTTCAGCGAGGGTTTTGATGGTGATGTTGGGATGGTTGCCCGCCTCCGACATCTTGGGGGTGCAGATGCACGCCGAGCAGTCCATGGTCGGGAACGTCTTGTCGAGCTTGACCATCTTGCCGCCAATGGAGCTTGTGCGCTCGACGAGCGTGACCGGATAACCCGCATCGGCCACGTCTATCGCCGCCTGTATGCCGGCGATGCCGCCGCCCACGACGAGCACGCGCCGATTGACCGGGATGGTGCTGGTGAACAGCTCGCGGTCAGTGTCGACCTTGGCAACCGCCATGGCGACCAAATCGATCGCCTTTGGCGTCGATACCTCCTTGTCCTTATGGACCCACGAGCACTGCTCGCGGATATTGGCTATCTCGAGCAGATACGGATTGATGTTCGTCTTCTCGGCGAGCATCTTGCGAAAGGTCTGCTCGTGCATGCGCGGCGAACACGACGCGATGACGATGCGGTCGAGGCCATGTTCTTCGATCGCATCGGCAATGGCCTGTTGACCGGGGTCGGAACAGGTGTACTTGTTCGTCGTCGCATAGGCCACGTTCGGCATGATGCGCGCGGCGTCGGCGACCGCCTCGACATCGACGGTCGCGGCGATGTTGGTGCCGCAATGGCACACGAAAACACCGATTCGGCTCATGCGATCACCTCCTTACCCTTCTGCTCCTGCTTGCGTTTCTTCGCCTCGTGGGCTGCGCGCACCTTCGCGGCCTTCTCGGGATCCATGGCGGCGAGCTTGGCCTCGAACGCCGCTTCCTCCGGAGAAAGGGCCGGCTTGCTCAAACGCTCGATCGTCGCGTCCACGCCGCGCTCCATGGCCTTCATCACGAGCTCGGAGGCGGGGTGGAAATGACGCGTCACCCCGGACTCGTCGGGAAGGGCCCCCATGGAGCTGGCGATGAGCTCGGTGAAGTAGTAGACGGGGATGTCGATTTCGGGAAGGCCGGCCGCTTTGCGCTGGCGATTAACCTCGACCTCGCGCATATCGAGATTGAGCATGCACAGAGGGCAGGCGCATGCGATGGCATCGGCGCCGTTCGAGACGGCGTCGTCGAATATGCGGCCGATCAGCGGCTTGGTCTGCTTAGCCATGCTCACCTGGTGGGAAGCGCCGCAGCATTCCGTCTTGAACGCCCACTCGATGGGCGTAGCGCCGGAGAGGGCGACGACCTTCTCCATGGTGATGGGGTTCTCCTCGTCGTCGAAGTTGCAAAGATCGCGAGGGCGAAGGAGCATGCAACCGTAATAGCAGGCGACCTTCATCCCCTCGAGCGGCGCAACGACCTGGCTGGTCACGGCATCGGCCACCTCTTGGTCGAGGAACACCTCGATGCCGTTGACGACCTCGGCGCGCGCCGAGTAGGAACGATCGATCAAACGCTCGATGCGCGCATGGTCGCCTTCGCTTCGACGCGCATGGACCAAGCCGCGGCGGAGGTTCTGGTAGCAGCCGGCGCATAGGGCGAGCACGGGCGTATCCCCGAACTGCTCCTCGGCCAACGCGAGGCTGCGAGCGGGAAGCGCGTCGGCCAAGTCGGGATCGACACCGGAGGCGACAGCCGATCCGCAGCAGTTCCAATCGTCGATCTCCGCAACGTTGAGGCCGATGCGCTCGGCGATGTAGTTGAACGATTCGGTGTAAGCACGACCCGTCGTCTCAGCGGAGCAACCCGGGAACAGAGCGTAGTTATTCATGGTCGACGCCACCCTTCTCCTCACAACGATCGAACAGGGACTTTATCTCCCCCACTTCATCGACCGTACGCGGCAAAGAAGGCTCGAGCAGGCCGTTCTTCATCATGGCGGGAACGCTGGCGACATCCTGCAGCACGTGACCGCTCAACATGTTGTAACCGCCGGCCAAAATCGCCTCATCCGAGATACCCGTCTGTCGAACGACGCCGAGAAACACATCGTCGAACACCTTCGCATCGCGGGAGGCGACGATGCCGCGCTCCTTTGCGACGCGCTTGACGGCTACCATCAGCGACGGCATATCGACGTTCTGGGGGCATCGGGCAACACACACCGAGCACCCAAGGCAGGCCCACGGCATCTCGGCGGCCAACACGTTCTCTACCAGCCCCAACTGAAGATCGCGGATCACCTGTCGACATGTCATGTCCGCATGAGGGGCAACGGGACACCCTGCGGCGCATTTCCCGCACTGGTAGCAGTCCTTCAGATTGACGCCCGACAGCTCCTCGATGCGTCTGACGATCGCCTCGCTCGCCTTTGATTCGATGGTCAAATTCGCAGCTTCCACGCCCACTTCACCATCCTTTCGAAAAGAGTGCACGAGCGACGACCGGCGCTTTCGACGCCGGCCCCACTCCGCTTGACGTGCTTTTCTTCTTTAGGCAGTGCCTTGTCCTAGGGGTATTCTCCCACCCACGCAACCACCGAATCGAAAGGCGCTCCCCGTTGGGCAAAACCTCGCCCTCAGCGGGTGGGCGGTCACCATTCAGCCCCCCGCTAGCTACCACTGGGCCGCATCGGCTACACTGGAACCATGGCCTCCTACCGACACATCTCCCACGGCTTCGCCCCCGTCTACGACGAGAACTCGTGCATCCTGATCCTCGGATCGTTCCCTTCGGTTCTCTCGCGGGAAAACGGTTTCTACTACGGCAACCCCCGCAACCGGTTCTGGGATGTTCTGGCGGCGTGCCTCAACGTTCCGACGCCGGCGAGCGTCGACGAGAAGAAGTCGCTCCTCCTCGAAAACGGCATCGCCCTCTGGGACGTCATCGGGGAATGCGACATCAAGGGGTCGAGCGACGCCTCGATCAAAAACGTCGTACCGAACGACCTCGAGGCCATTTTCTCCTGCAGCCCCATCCACACCATCGTCTGCAATGGCCTTACGGCGGGGCGCCTATACCGCAAGTTCGCCCTTTGGGCCACGCAACGTGAAGCCACGGTGCTCCCCTCGACAAGCCCCGCCAATGCGGCATGGAGCCTCGATCGCTTGATCGATCTTTGGGGAAACGCCCTCGCTCAAGCACACGATGGGGAACCCCGCACCGAATACGCCCACGTTCGCATCGACGCTCCACGCGCCTCATCGTGGGCGACGCACCGATCGATGAAGGGGAACAAGCGCAAGGACACGAAACCGGAAGTGCTCATGAGGAAACGCCTGCGCGAGGCGGGATTGACGGGATATCGTCTCCAATGGAAGGCCCCCGGACGTCCCGATATCGCCTGGCCGGGAAAGCGCGTGGCGATCTTCGTGAATGGATGCTTCTGGCATCGCTGCCCGCACTGCAACCCATCGATGCCGAGGAAAAACGTCGAGTACTGGCAGGAGAAGTTCGAGAAGAACGTCGCACGCGACCGCAAGAACCTCACGCTTTTGGAGCAGGAGGGATGGCGCGTTCACGTCGTCTGGGAATGCCAGCTCAAGAAAGACTCCATCGAGGAGACAATCGCGAATCTCTTCCCCGAATTGGCCCAAGAACTCGGCAAGGAGCTCACGCAAAAACAGCCTGTCGAAGGCTGCTGCGGATCAAGCGACCTATAACCATAACGGCTTTTTTACGAACAAGTTCATTCGTATACGAAACGGAAATAGTTCCATCCCCCGAGAGAACGCGTTCAAATGCTACGATAAGCCTTGAACTGCTGATTCATCCTTTCGATGCATCGCGTTTCCATTCGATCAAGTTATTAGGAGAGGATCGTACTATGGATTTCAAGCTCACTGACGAACAGGAACTGCTGATCGAGAGCGCTCGCGAATACGCAACGCGCTACTTCACCGACGAAGCCGTCAAGCAGGCGTACGAAGTCGACCATCACATCAGCGTTGAAGCCGCCATGGCCTATCGCGAGGCAGGCTTCATGCATCTCGGTCTTCCCGAGGAAGTCGGCGGCGTCCCGGTCGACAAGCTCACCGAGATTCTCCTGGTCGAGAAGCTTCATGAGTTCACCGGCGTGACCCTCCCCTTCGTTACCGACTTCAACACCATCACCGACGTCATCGACTTCGGCTCTAAAGAGCAGCAGGAAATGATCATGGATGCCATCGAGAATGTCGAGAGCACCTGCATCGCCTGCTCCGCCATCTCGGAGCCCGCCGCTGGCTCCGACAACAACGCCATGACCTGCGTCGCCAAGAAGCAGGCTGACGGCACCTACCTGCTCAACGGCCAGAAGACTTGGGTTACCCTCGGCGGTCTGTCCATCTACACCATGGTCGTCGCCAAGGACGAGGATCCGTCCTACGAGAACGACAAGTACTCCCTGTGGCTCGTCCCCAACGATGCCCCCGGCTTCACCATCGGCCATCTCGACAAGGTCGGCCAGCAGGCCATTCCGTTCGTCGATCAGTTCTTCGACAACGTCGTCCTCACCGAGGACATGCGCCTCGGCGAGCCCGGCATGGGCTGGAAGCTCCTCATGAAGAAGCTCGAGTTCGAGCGCTGCCTCGTGGTCGCTTCTTCCCTCGGTCTTGCACAGGCTGCACTCAACGACGCAGGCGCCTACGCATCCGAGCGCATCTGCTTCAACAAGCCCATTGCGCATCAGACCCAGATCCAGCTGCATCTCTGCGAGATGGAGAACATCATCCAGAACGTCCGTACGCGCCTCTATCAGGTCGTTACCATGATCGACAACGGCGAGTCCACCCGTCTTGAGTCTGCCCTCCTCAAGGGCTACGCATGCCGCGAGCTCACCCGCGTCGCCGACCTCGCCATGGCTATCTACGCAGCCATCGGCTACACCAAGGAAATCCGCGTTGGCCGCATTTGGGCTGACCTGCGCGGCAATGAAATGGGCGGCGGCACCACTGAGATCATGGATTACATCGCCGGTCGTCAGCTGGTCAAGAAGTACAAGGCCAAGTAGGCTCAATCTCTTCATACGCCTTCTTCAAGGCCCTGGCGCATGTGAACTGCCTCCCATTTCTTGGACACGGAAATAGAAGTCCGAGGAATGGGAGGC
>CAUHNN010000014.1 GCA_959607715.1 uncultured Eggerthella sp.
ACTTCGGGAGGCGTCCAATTCTATAGCGGATACGCTCTACTTTTGACGCTTACGGAAGTCGAGGTGCCACATGGAGCGGCGAAACTCTCCGTCGGTGACGGCGAGAAGGCCGGCGGCCTTCTCCTGCTCGACGAGTTCCTTGATGGCCTCGTTTTCGACGGCGGTCAGTCCTTTCTTCTCGATCAGTCCTTCGGCGAAGCGCGCACGAGCGTCCTTGAGCTTTTCGGGGCGCAGGAAACTGCCGACGACATCGTAGCGGTACGGGGGACGAGGTGAAGGCATGGGTGTTCCTTTCGTTGTTTTGACGGGGGTTTCCGGAGGTGTTTTCGAACGAACCCGATTATAGGGAGCCTGCCGGATCGGCGGTCATAGGGATATGCTTTAGCTGGCAATCGCACTGCGAGATCAGGCCTTCCGAGGATGGGTGTCGGGTGCTTCGTCCGACACTTCGGTGATGTTTTTCCAGAGGCGCTTGGGCATGAACGATCGTCTCAGCTCGGGGTGATAGCGCGCTTCGATCGCCGCTTTTTCGTAGAAGCGCCTCCACGCCGCCGACATGACCTGCTCGTCGGCGGTGCATCCAGGCAGGTCGAGCACGTCGCTTTCCACCAGAAACCAGCCGCGCCCTTGGTAGACGCCGGCGAGGTCGTGCGTTTCGTCGTAGATGATGAACGGCTGGACGTTGAAGCGCTCGACGAACCAATCCATCAGCAGCGGCACGACGTTGGCGCAAGGGTTGCAGCGTGCGAACCATATGCCCCCTTCGAGTTCGCGGAAGCGCAGGAACTGCATCATTCGATGGCGTTCGTTGACGACTTCGCGATGAAGGCGCGTGAATCCCTCGACGTGCTCGTCGGCGATTTGGCGGAGGGCGTCAGGGCCTGTTTGCATGGCGAAGCGAACGAAGCGGCAGATCGTTCCCGCTTTCTCGGGGTCGTCGGAAAGCGCGGCGACGCGGACGGCCTCGAAGGAGTCGGGCCCGCAGGTGCGCACGATCCCGTTGCGCACGCGCCGTGCGATCGTGGGGCTGGTGGGCACATGATGGACATCTTGCCCGAGGCGCAGCTGAAGGTTCGCTGGCGTGGCGATATCGCGGGGAACCTCTTTGCGCACGTAGGTTTCGAATACCGCGCAGAGCAAGCCCTCGATCGTGCCGTCGTAGGTGTAGGCGACCTCGTCGGTTACGGCGGGGTAGCTCATGATCGTCCCGTTTCCGGTGCCGGTGCGCATGTCGAATCGAAAAGGCTCATCTGCCCGCGCGCTACGCGGGTGCCGCGCCGTCCATGGCGCCCTCCGTCGATGGGGGACGAAAGCACGCTGCGGAGCGCCTGTTCGCTGAAGGCGACGTCGGAGCCGAGGCTGCGTCCTTTGCAGGTGATGAAGAAGCGGGCGCGTTTGTAGGCGATGCCGAGCTTGCGCAGCTCCGCTTCGCCGAGCGCCGTCGTTTTCCGTGCGCGGATGATGAGGCGCGCACCGCGCGGACCGATGCCGGGGACGCGCAGCAGCTCCTCGAGGGAGGCTGTGCTCACTTCCACGGGGAAGAAATCGAGGTGGTTGAGAGCCCAGTTCGCCTTGGGGTCGACCGAGAGGTCGAGAAAGGGGCTCTTCTCGTCGATAAGCTCCGCCGCGTCGAAACGGTAGAAGCGCATGAGCCAATCGGCTTGGTAGAGGCGATGCTCCCGATCGAGCTGAACGGCGTCGCTTGCGGGAAGGCGCCCGTCGTCGTTGACGGGAAGGTAAGCGCTGAAGAAGACGCGCTTGAGGGAAAGCGAGCGGTACAGGGAGCTTGCCAGGGAAAGGATCTGGTAGTCGCTTTCGGGGCTCGCGCCGATTATCATCTGCGTCGATTGCCCGGCGGGCGCGAACGCCCTGCTTTTCTTCGCCAGCGGCGCCTGGGAATAGTAGGTGGTGTTCTTTCTGACGAGAGCGCGCGTGTCGCGGTCTTCGGCGATGGATCCTTTGATCTGCTTCATCGGGGCGATGAGATCGTGGCGGCTTTTGCGAGGGGCGAGCGCGGTGAGGCTTTCGCGCGAAGGAAGCTCGAGGTTGACGCTGAGGCGGTCGGCCAGATGCCCGAGCCGTTCGATGAGCTCGGGAGAGGTGCCCGGCACTGCTTTCGCATGGATGTAGCCGCGGAAGGCGTAGGTTTCCCGCAGGATGCGCAGCGTCTCGATCATGAGTTCCGTCGTGCGATCGGGGCTGCCGACGACCCCTGAGCTGAGGAAAAGGCCCTCGATGTAGTTGCGTCGGTAGAATCCGATGGTCAGATCGGCGAGTTCCTGTGGGGAGAAGATCGTGCGCACCGCATCGTTTTCGCATCGATTGACGCAGTAGGCGCAATCGTAGATGCAGGCGTTGGTCATGAGGACTTTGAGCAGCGTGATGCAGCGCCCATCGGGGGTGAAGCTGTGGCATATCCCGGCCGCACGCGCATTGCCTAGGCAGCCTGCCTTGCCGCTGCGGTCTATTCCCGATGAGGTGCAGGCGACGTCGTATTTCGCGGCATCGGCCAGTATTCCAAGTTTATCGATGGTATTCATAAGTACATCCGTTCGCTTTTGTACCTGAAGGGTATACGTACAGATGTACGTAGTCAAGATCGACGAGGGGGCATCGGCAGGGTCGGGGGTGCGCCCACGCCCGATGACCTTACCCTCAAAGGTGCCGTGGGAACGACGAATGGCCGTGGGCCTGTATGCGCGGCACGAGACCATGCCCGCGGGGCGCGTTCGCCGAGGTCTGCTCTGACGACGGGGGAGGGTTTCCTACCATGGTCTAATCCGAAAACGAAGAAGGCGCCGTGCGCGGCGCTTTCGAACGAAGGCGCACCGCGCGGGACGGCGCGGCGGCGCGACGCAGGAGGACGCGATATGAAGATTGCAGTTTTGGAGCCGCTGGGCGTTTCCGACGAGATGCTCCGCTCCCTTTTCGCCGAGGAGATCGGCGCGGCGGATGTCGAGATCGTCACGTATCCCGATCGCAGGGAAGACGAGGCCTCGCTCATTGAGCGCAGCGCCGATGCGGACATCGTCGTCGTATCGAACATCGCCTATCCCGCCTCGGTCATGGAGAAGAATCCCAATCTGAAATATGTGTGCGTGGCGTTCACCGGCTACGATCATGTGGATATGGCGTACTGCCGCGAAAAGGGCATCCTCGTGTCGAATTGCGCGGGTTACTCCACCGTCGCCGTCGCCGACCTGGTGTTCGGCCTGCTGCTCGACGTCTGCCGTAACATCTCGGCTCTTAACGAGCGGGTCCGTGAAGGGGGCACGAAAGATGGCCTGGTCGGCCCTGAGCTCGAGGGCAAGCGCTTCGGCGTGGTGGGAGCCGGTGCCATCGGAACGCGCGTCATGCGTATCGCCCAGGCCTTCGGGTGCGAGGTGGTGGCGCATTCCCGCACCGAAAAGGACATTCCCGGCGTGAAGTTCGTCGGTCTCGATGAGCTCCTTTCGACGAGCGACATCGTGAGCCTCCATGTTCCCCAGACGCCCGAAACGCTTGCGCTGATCGATGCCGATAAGATCGCGCTCATGAAGCCTTCCGCCATTCTGATCAACTGCGCTCGCGGCCCCATCGTCGATTCGGCTGCGCTTGCCGCTGCGCTCGACGAGGGGCGTTTGGCGGGTGCGGGCATCGACGTTCTCGAGATGGAGCCGCCGTTCCCTTCCGACCATCCGCTGTTGACGTGCAAGAACGCTATCGTCACCCCCCATGTCGCGTTCGCTTCGAACGAGGCCATGGAGAAGCGCGCCGCCATCGTCGCATCGAACGTCGCTTCGTATCTGGCGGGCGCTGCGCGCAACCTCGTGTAGAGAGACTGGATCCTCGCGATCGCTTTACCGCGCGGAGGGGGCAAAGGCCAGGGAAGCCTTCGCCCCCTCTTTCATTTCCCTTTGACGACCAGTCGCGATAGAGGTTTTTCGGCGAAATCCCCTTCGGCGCGAAACCTTAACAACTCTTAACCGCGCCTTACATTTCTTTAACATTTCCCTTGCTAAAGTGACCGAGTTACATGGTCTATGGAAGGGATCGAAGGTAAAGCAATGGATATTGCGACTCTTATCGTCGTGGGGCTCGTCATCGTCGTCGCGCTCACGTTCGACTTCACGAACGGCTTTCACGACACGGCAAACGCTATGGCGACGTCCATCGCCACGGGTGCTCTGAAGCCCAAAACCGCCGTCATGGCGGCAGGTACGCTCAATCTGGTCGGAGCGTTCCTTTCGACGGAGGTGGCGAAAACCATTTCCGGCGGTCTTATCAATGAACAACAGGTGACCATCGGGGCTGAATTCATATTCGCCGGCCTCGTCGGGGCCATTCTCTGGAATCTGTTGACGTGGTTGCTCGGTCTGCCGTCGTCTTCTTCCCATGCTCTGTTCGGCGGTTTGGTCGGCGCCGTCATCGTGGGTGCGGGTGTCGAGGGCGTTAACTTCGGCGCCGTCGTCGCGAAGATTCTCATCCCCTCGTTGATCTCCCCGATCGTCGCCGGTTTGGCGGCCTTCATAGCGGTGAAACTCATATATCTCATAGTGAAGAAGCTCGATGAATCGTACGTCGATCGTGGTTTCCGCCACGGTCAGACCATCACGGCATGCCTCGTCGCGCTTTCCCATGGCACCAACGACGCGCAGAAGACCATGGGTATCATCACTTTGACGCTCATCTCCGTCGGTGCCCAGGCGTCGGGCACGGGTCCTCAGCTGTGGGTCATCGCGGTGTGTGGCCTCGCCATCGCCCTCGGAACGTACATGGGCGGATGGCGTATCATCCGTACCCTGGGCAAGGGCCTCACCGAAATCGCCACCCCTCAGGGCTTCGCCGCTGAGGCATCGAGCGCAACCACCATCCTGGTTTCGTCCCATCTCGGTTTCGCGCTTTCCACCACGCAGGTGTGCTCCGGTTCCATCATCGGCTCCGGTCTGGGCAGGGGCAACGTCGTCAACTGGGGCATCGCGGGCAGGATGCTGATAGCGTGGCTCGTCACGTTCCCCGCTTCGGGCATCATCGCGGCCGCGGCGTGCGCGGTTGCCAAGATCAGCCTCGCCGGCACGATCATCGTCGCCGTGGCGGCGGCACTCGCGGCCTTCGCCATTTTCCGCCTGTCGCGCCGTAACCCCGTTACGTCCGGTAACGTCAACGAAAGCGCCGAAGTCAAACTCAATCCCCAGGCTGCCGCCGCGAACGCGTAGAAAGGAAGTTGGCAATGCAAGAAGTAATGCAGGAAATGATCAATTTCCTCACCGTCCTCGCCGTCGCCGTCGGTATCGCGGGTTCCATCGGTGTGATGTACTCCTCGGGTCTGCGTTTCTGGGCTCGCGGCTCCGAGTCCCAGACGAAAAGCTCTACGGGACGTATCGCGCTGCGCTTCGTTTCGGCGGCGTGCTTCGCCGCATGCGCGATCGTGGTGCTGTTCGCCCTGTGGCTCATCATCCCCATTTTTCACTAGGATATGAAGGGTAGCTTCATTATGGACAAGATACTGGTAGGTATAGACGGCAGCTCCCGCGGCGAAAAAGCGCTTCAATGGGCCGCTCGCGTGGCTGAGCGCAACAACGCCCATCTTTCGCTGATCTCCGTGGTGAGCCCCGAGGTGCGGCGCATGGCCGGCAACAACGACGAGCTTATCCAGGTCGCCGTGGAAGGCGCCCTCGGTGAGGCGTGCCGCTACGTCGAGGAGAACCATCCGTCCCTTTCGGTGAGCTCTTCGTCGGTCGATGGCGATATCGTCGAGGCGCTTGTCGGCGCATCGGAGGAAAACGACATGGTGGTCATGGGCACGCACCACACCTCGTCGGTCAGCGAGAAGGTGTGGGGCGCCAAGGGCCTGCGCGTGTCCGTTTCGACGAGCGTGCCCACTGCGGTCGTTCCCTCCGACTGGACCGAGGAGTGCGAAGGCCGCGGCATCGTCGTTGGCGTCGGGCCCGATGACGTGAGCGAAGCCGCCGTCGACCTGGGCGTGCGATTCGCCCTCTCCACCAATCAACCCGTGAAGCTCGTGAGCGCATGGGGCGTTCCGGCGCTTCTTTCCGGTCCTGCGGGCATCATGGGTGGCGGCCTTGCTCCGGTCGGTCGCGACTTCCAGCGTCGCCTCGACACCATGGTCTCCCGTATCCGCGAGGCCTGCCCTGACCTTGACGTGACGGGCGAGGCCATCGAGGGACCTCATCCTACGCAGGTTCTTTTGGAGTGCGCAAAGGGAGCAAGCGCACTTGTTCTCGGTACCCACGGGCGCTCGATGGTGGGACGCGCCTTCTTCGGTTCGATCACTTATGGTGCACTCGGCGACCAGAGTGTTCCGACGATCGTCGTCCCTTCCAGACCTAGCGAAGAATAGCGGCCCGCATCAGCGCCATAGAAGGTAAGTGAAGCGCCCTCGCAACGAGGGCGCTTTGCTTTTTCGGTGGGCATTGCGCCGCCTCGTCGATGCTCCGTTGGCGGCAAGGAGGGAATTTTGCCTGGTGGTCCTTCGTTTCCCTTGCGTGAAGGGGCCTTTACTGTGGAACCTCTCTTAGGGCATCACTGCTAGGATGGGTGGAAAAGCCGCGCTGGAGGGACCATGCGCCGTTTGCGGGGGAGCCCATGTTCGATCGAATAAAACGCCATTACGAGAAAATTATCTGCGCCTGTTGCTTTCTCATCCTTTTCACCAATATCGGCCTTCCCTCGACATCTTTTTCCGTCTATCAGCCGTTCCTCGTCGAGCTTCCGGGCGTTGGCCACACGGGCGGCGCCGTTGTCATTTCGGTGCGCACGTTCGTTTCGCTGATCGCGATGTTCTTCGTTGCTCGCTACTATCGATTGCTCGATTGCCGCGTGGGCGTCCTCGTCTCGTCTGCGTGCGTGGCTGCCGGCTTCGTCCTCTACGGATTTGCCCAGGGGAACTTCATCGCGCTTTGCGTCGGTTCGGTTTTGACGGGGCTGGGTTACGGCATGGGAGGCATGGTTGCCTCGACGATGCTGATCGGCCGCTGGTTCAGGTCCCATACCGCCACGGCCGCCGGGATCGCCGCCGTCGGTTCGGGCGTCGCGGCGGTTCTCATCCCGCCCCTTGCGGTCGCCCTCATCGATGCGACGTCGCTTTCGATCGCTTTCGTTGCCGAAGGGTGCCTTGCCGCTGCGGTTGGGTTGCTCGTGTTCTTCCTTTTGCGCAACCGCCCGGAGGACATGGGCCTCGAGCCCTACGTCTGCGAAGGGGATCGCGGGCGTTTCCGCTCTCAGCGCACGCGCGTTAACCGCGGGATACCCCATTCGTGGGTTTCGCTCGTCTTCGTGGCCATGGTCTTCGTCGGCGCCATATCCGTCGGCGGAAACAACTACCTCGCCGTGCTCTTCACGTCCGAGGGGTACCCCGTCGAGCGGGCTGCCGCCTTCGTCGCGCTCGGCGGTGCATGCCTTACCGTGGCGAAGCTGCTGACGGGTGTGTGTTTCGACAGGTGGGGCACGTTGCGTGGATCGATCGTCTTCTTTTCGCTCTTCATCCTCGGCACGGCCCTTCTGTGCGTCTCGGCGCTCGGGTACGAATGGCTTGCGCCGATCGCCGTCGTTGTCTTCAGCGTGGGCCTTTCCCTCGGCACGGTCGGCATCTCCATCTGGTCCATCGAGCTTGCCCCGCAGGGGCGGCAAGTGCAGACGATCAAGAACTTCCAGATCGCCTATGCGCTCGGTGGGTTCGTTTGCACGTTCTTGCCGGGGTTCCTCATGGATGCCTTCGGAACGTATGTGGTCTCCTATCTGCTGCTGCTCGTGCTCGTCGTCGTCGCGGCCGTGATCGTTGTGGGCATCTACTCGGTTTTGGCTTCGCGTGAGGCGCGAACTCGCTAGTATGGACGGAGGGGATATTGAAGGAGGAACTATGCATTCTGAGGGATTCGATCAGGTTCTTACTCCAGCGCAGGCGGCGGCACGTCGCGCGATGAGCCGTCCTTACGATGCGACGCCGGAAATGGAAGAGCTGCTGCCGCGCATTTACCGCGTGCCGGTTCCTCTTCCGGACAATCCGCTGCGCTCTCTCAATTCGTATTTCATCCTTGGCGACGATAAGACGACCATCGTCGACGTTGGGTTCAACCATCCTGACTGCGAGAGCGCCCTTGAGGATGCTCTCCATGCGTTGGGTAGGGACTGGGAATCGGTTGAGATCGTGCTCACTCATTCTCATCCCGATCACACGGGCAACCTCGATCGCATCTGGCGTCGTTGGATGCGTATCTACGCGAATATGCATTCCTTCCAGGAGGTGAAGAACCTCCTGGATATGGAGTCGACGACGTTCAACCCTCTGCTCAGTCATCTGGTGAGACCCCACGAATACGATGAGCGCAGCATGCAGAAACGCGATGCCTCGCGCTATGGCGTGGCGGCGGGGCTGCTCCCCTTAAAGAACCAGCCGGACTTGTTCTACTTGGCCGATGGGGACGAGTACCGCAACGGCGACTATCGATTCCGCGTGATAGCGACTCCGGGCCACGACGACTGGCACATCTGCCTTTACGAACCTGAGCTCAAGGTTCTCATCGCTGGCGATCACGTGCTCGAGCGGATCACGCCCACCATCATGAGCTGGATCACTTCCTACGATGCGCTCAAGGAATTTCTCGCGAGCCTCGATAAGGTGCGCGATCTCGATGTTGACCTGATCCTCCCCGGGCATGGCCGTCCCTTCACGGGCATCACCGAGCGCGTCGACTTTCTCAAGGCGTTTCACCGCGATCGTCTGGAGGAACTCTACGACCTGGTGGGGAAGGGGCACGCGAGCTTGATCGACATCGCCCGCAGCGCCTCATGGAAGCACTCGAACTGGGATGATTGGACGCTCGATCAGAAGTTCTATTCGCTGGGTGAAACCTACGCGCACCTGATCTACCTGGTCAACGCCGGGCGCATCACGCTGACCACGTGCCAGAATCGCCGTCGATTCTTCATAGCCGACCAATGGGAAGTGCGGCCGCGCCGATGATGCGGGCGCCCCTTGACGATGCGCATTGCCACGTCGCGTCCCTTCAGGATCCGGAGGCGTTCGCTCGGGATGCCGCTGGCGTCGGCTCGCGCGTTTTGGCCGTCACGGTGACGCCCGATGAGTTCTCGCGTTACGCGCCTTTCTTCGGGGGGTCGGTTTCCTGGGCAGTGGGTCTTCACCCGTGGTGGGTGCCCACCGACGAGGAGGCGTGCGCCGAGGTGCTTGCGCGTTTCGATTCCATCGCCTCTTCGGGCGTGCATTTCGTCGGGGAAGTGGGACTCGACTTCTCTTCGCGCTATGAGGGTAGCCGTGCCCAGCAGGTTCGCGCGGTCGACCATGTCGCGCGAACCTGCGCGAACATGCCGGGGGCGCTTGTCTCCATCCATGCGGTGCGTTCGGCTTCGGCGGTTCTCGATATCCTTGAGGAAACGGGATGCGCCTCTGCGTGCTCATGCGTGCTCCACTGGTTTTCCGGATCATCGGACGAGTTGACTCGCGCGCGCCGCCTCGGGTGCTTCTTCTCGGTGGGGCGCCGTATGCTCGCCACGAGGCGCGGCCGCGCCTATGCGCGCGCGATTCCGCCAGATAGGCTCATTCTAGAAACCGATGCGCCCTGGGGCGACGAAGCGGTTGATTTCGCCGCCGTCGAAGGCGAGCTGGCGCACACGCTCGATCTTCTTGCTCGCGAGCGCGGCGAGCGTCCCGACGATACGGCTTGCGCCTTGCGGCGGGTGGGGGATGTCCTGTTCGGGGCTGGCGATCGATAGATCGTTTCGCGGCCTCTGTGTTTTCTTTTCGCTGAGTTTTTCACGATGCGGTCAAGATGGAGTGAAGAGAGCGTGGAGGCTTCGTTGGTGGCGGATAAGGCTGCTAGGTTTAGGTGGATGGCGACAAACGGAAAGGGGGACGCGCATGGGTAACGTGCCACGTGGATACGAGGAGAACGACGAGGAGATCGAGGGCGGAATGCAACCGGCCTGCAAGAAGGGTTCGATCGCCGCGCTGTTCGACGATCTATCGTTTGCCCAGGTGATGGCTGGTGCTTTGGCGGCGGCTACCTCTCTTCTGCTCTCGTCGTACATCGGCATTGCGGGGTCGGTCATCGGCGCGGCGGTTGCCTCCATCGTTTCAGCCGTTTCGTCTCAGGTTTACAAGAAGGTCATTTCCGCTTCCGCTGACAAGATCCGTGATGTGGCCCCGCTGGCGACCGGCGGGGAAACGCGCATCGTCGGCACTCGGTCGACCTCGATCGGCGAAGGCGAGGACGCTCTCGCCTCAGGGGACGACGGCCTCACGCGTCCCCTGAACGTCGACGACGCGCGATACCGGACGTATTGCGCCGAGGACGACGCGCTCGATCCTGCGCTCAAGCGCGCCCATGTGAGGCGCCATCGCAAGCAGCGCGTGAAGAAGCAGGTTCTCGTGGTGTCGGTGGTGTCGGCCCTGCTCGCTATCGCCGTTTCGGTGGTGTGCATCCAGCTTGCCACCGCAGGTGAAGGCCTCGGTACGAAGACCCAGCCCATCTTCGCCGTCAAGGACACCGGCTCTGCGACGACGGATGAAGCATCCCATCCGTCTGCCACTAAGGAAAGCCAGGCCAAGGACAGTGCCCAGGGGCAGGATTCGAGCGACGCATCGAAGGATTCAACCGGCCCTTCTTCGGGCAGCGGGAAGGACTCTTCTTCGAATACGGGCTCCACGTCAGGGTCGGGCGATTCCGATGGCTCGAGCGATTCGGGCGGCGACTCCTCTTCTTCCGGTTCCGGCGATTCGTCTTCCGGTGGTTCGGAGGGGTCGGGCTCGACCGACGCCGGCACCGACGGCTCGAGCGATGGGTCTTCGGGCACCGCTTCCTCGACGGGCTCCCAGGCGCAGACCGGCACCGTCGTGTTCAAGAGCGTCGCGTAGGGATGAACGCGGCGATGGCGACGCCGACAAGCGCAATGGCTGCCACGCAGAACATGACGGCTTGCAAGCCGAGTCCGTCGCCTACCAGGCCGAGTGCCGGAGAGGCGATGCCTCCGATGCACACCATGACGCCGAAGGAGATGCCGGAGGCCATGCCGAGATGGTGGGGAACGAAGCTTTGCCCCAGGGCGACGGCTGAAGGGTAGGAGATGTCCTCGGTCACCGCGAGAACGGCGATGAGCGCAAGGGCCGCGATCAGGGAATCGTTGAGAGCGAAGAGCACGATTTCGAGCGCCACAAGGACGTACGAGACGATGATGAGCCGCTTGGCCCCCAGGATGCGTCCGGCCCATCCCGATACGAGCGTTCCGACGGCGCATACGACGGCGAAGAGCGAGATGGCCGTCGAGGCGAACGATTCGCTTTGTCCGAGGTTGGCCACGAGGAACAGCGGGATGAAGGACAGAAGCGCGTAGTAGATGATGGACCGGCAACCGATGGCCCCCATGACGAAGGAGAAGCCTTTCCAGTCGTCACGCGGCTCAGCGCTCTTCATTGCCTGGGCTTCGGCGGCCCCGAAAGCGAGGAACGTGCGGTTGAATCCGAGCAGAACGAGCGCGCAGATGGATGACGGTACGATGAAGATGGCGGTTCCCGCCATGCCCCAGGTGCTTATCGCCGCCGTTGCGACGAGCGGACCGAAGGTGAAGCCGAGCTTTCCCCCAACCGCGAAGACGCTCATGCCCGACCCCTTCTGCTCGCCCGCCACGAGATTGGCCAGGCGCCCCCCTTCCGGGTGGAACATCGCGACGCCGATGCCCGAGAGCATCGCCGAGACGAGGACGAGAGGGTAGGAATCGATCAGGCCGATGCCCACCATGCCCAGCCCGGCGAGGAAGATCCCCGCCGCCATGAGCCACGGGCGCGGGTGCTTGTCGCCGATCCAGCCGAAGAGCGGCTGGATGACGGCTGAGGTGACGTTCGAGACGAGAAGCAGTGCGGTGACGGCCGCGTAGGAGTAGCCCTGGTGCAACACGAGGAAGGGCATAACGGCGACAAGCGCCCCTTGGTTGAGGTCGTCGGCGAGATGGGCCGTCATGAGCAGGAGCCGATAGCTTCTTTTCGGCTGGATTTTGCCGCCAGTATGCGTGCGCGTCGAGCCCATGGCGCTCCTTCCCGCTTGGTTCGCTCGCTTAGATGATACGCTTCCCTGGCCGATGGCGTGCGGGGGGCGATCCGCGGGCTGCGGCGCATGCCGGCAGATGACGCTCGTGCTTCAATGCCGCACGTCTTCGCGGCGGCGTGCCGATAAGCGGTATCATGGAGGTTCACGAGGGGAAGGAACGATCATGGCCATCATTGCCCGCCTGCTGCAGTCGCTGCCGCTTGTCATATTTCTCGTCATCTTGGCGGTTGTGGTGTACTTCGTCGTGTCGTGGCTTCGTTCCCCTGAGCGCGCCAAGGAGGTGCTCATTCGGCTCTTCACCGTTCTCAACCTGGTGCTTTCCGCGCTCTTCCTGCTGGCGACGCTCTACGCTTGGTTCGAGTGGAACGTGCCGGTGCTCGAGCTGACGGTTTCCTTCTTGGTGGTGAGCCTGGTCGCTCTCGCCATTACGCGTATCTGCCGCTGGCGCTTCGTGAAGAACAACCCCCATTACAAAGACAAGGGCATGCACGTCACGTTCCTGTAGCCGCTGCGCGTCGCTGACGCTTTCCGCCATGCCCCTTTCTTCCTTCGCCGGTGCGTTCGACCTCGTTTCGCCTTCCTCCGTTACGCGAAGGAGCCGCTTTGGAAACAGCTTCCTGTCGTCGAGGTAACCGAACGCGTCCCTTGGCGTTCCCGCTTCACCGTTTGTCCATACTTGTACTCATCGATAACGAAGATCGCTTCGCCACGAACGTGTATGAAGCTTGGTTTCGAGGAGGACTTTGCCATGAGCGCCGTTGATAAGAAACTGGCCGACCAGATAATGCGTTTGGGCAAAAACGCGGCACACGTGCTCGACCTTCAGCATGAGGGTCGATTTTCCGAGCAGGGGCAGAAGAATCGGGCTGCCGTTCGCGCGGCGATCGAGCGTGGCATGGGAACGCTTCCTTTCGAGCAGCGGGTGCTTGCCACCCAGGAATACGAGCGGGGGATCGTGGACACCCTCCGCGGGCGTGTCGTCCGCCTACTCGGCACGTGGGATTCCATGGACGTCGATCGGTTTTGCGCCGAGTTCCCCCAAGTCGAGCCCGAGCGCATGATCGCGTATTGCGAGGAGGAGGGCATCATCGATCGGTCGACGATCGATGGCCGCGAGGTCGTGTCCCTTTCCGAGGAAGGCAAGCGTCAATTCGCCCGTGACGAGGAGCGCCTCGACGCCGGAACGCAGGACCTGTTCGCTCCGCTCAACGAATACGAGAAGATGCAGCTCTATCTGCTTCTCCGCAAGATGCTCGGCACGCCGGCGTTCGACGCGGCTTCCTAAGGGTTCGGCTACACGTGGGATCGGCGTGCTCGTTTGCGGCGCAGCGAATCGATGCCGACGAGCGCGAGTCCTGCCCAGATGCAGCCGAAGCAGACGACGTGGGCGAAGGTGAACGGCTCGCCGAACACGAACACGCCGAGGATCAGGGCGCACGTCGGGCTGACGTATTGGATGAACCCCATAAGGGAAAGCGGCACGTTGTTGGCGGCCGTGGCGAAAAGGACGAGGGGGATGGCGGTGACGGCCCCCGCGCCGACGAGCAGCGCCGTGGTCGTCAGGCCCTCGGCCGACGAAGTGTCCATGAAGGCGTGGTCGCCCGTGAAAACGGCCAGCGCAAGCGCCCCGATCACGGCGAAGGGCACGGTCAGGGTGTTTTCCATGGCGAGCGCAGGGATCGCGGGATAGCACCCGCGCTTCTTCACCGCGCCGTATAAGCCGAAGGAGACGGCCAAGGCGAGGGATATCCAGGGAAGCTCGCCATGATCGACCAGGAAATACCCCACACCGGCCAGGCATAAGCCGACGGCGGCGGTTTGCAGTGGGGTCAGGCGTTCTTTGAAGAAGAGGGTGCCGAGGAGAATGGAGACGAGCGGGTTGATGTAGTATCCCAGCGCCGTATCCACGACATGGCCCGACACAACGGCATAGATATAGAGGCTCCAGTTGATGGTGATGAGCACCGCCGCGGGCGCGAGATGCCCCCACGCCCGCTTCGAGGCGAGCATGGGCGTCCAGGTCATCTTCAAGAAGAGGCACAGCGCGACAACGAGCACCCAGCACCAGATGATGCGATGGGCGATCACCTCGAACGGGTTGACGTGGTCGAGGAGCTTCCAATAAAGCGGGCACAATCCCCAGAAGGCGTAGCAGGCCAGGCCTGCGAGCGTCCCCCGACGCTCTTCGTCGCTCAACGAGCGCGATGGTTTGTTCTCATGCGATTTCATGGTGATCAATTCTAGGCTTCTTCGTCGCTTTGCGCGCAAAAGGGGCCACGACCTCGCCCTTAGGCTTCCTCTGGCGCGATTAACGCGTACACTGGAGGCTTACGTGAAAACGAAAACGAAAATGAAAACGAAGGGGGCTTCATGGAAACCGCGCCGATGCATCGCCCGATGAGACAGGCGAGTCGCCTCATCAGGAAGACCGATCAACTCCGAGCCGTCGTCGACGCCTGCCATACGGTTCGCATCGGCGTCGTCGATCGGGAAGGGATGTTCATCGTGCCCATGAGCTTCGGCTACGATTGGGCCGATCCCGAAACCCCAGGCAACCCCTCGCCCTTCCCCCGCTTGGCGCTTTGGGTTCACTCCGCCGGGGAGGGGCGCAAGGTCGATGCCTTCGAGCACGCGCCGCGCGTGGCCATCGAGATGGACGTCGAGGAAGGGGTCGTTGCAGGGCCGTATGCCTGCGCATATTCGTACGCCTATCGCAGCATCATGGGAACGGGCTCGATCCATCGCATCGGCGGGATCGAGGCGAAGCGCTACGGGCTGGCGCGCATCATGGCCCATCTGGCGCCTGAAGCAGGCGCAGGCTTCACCGATCAGGCCCTTGCGCGCACGAACATCTACTGCATCGACGTTGATTACTTCACCGGCAAGCTGCACGCGTAGCGGCGAAGGGCCCATTAGCCGAGTGCCACGACGAGGATCATCATGATGACGAAGCCGAGCGCGACGGCGATGGCGCCTACGTTGGTGTGACGTCTCGTCTGCGTTTCGGGGATGAGCTCCTCCACGACGACGTACATCATCGCTCCGGCCGCGAAGGCGAGGATGTAGGGCAGTGCGGGCGTCATGAAGCCGACCAGCGCGATCATGAGAAGCGCACCGAGGGGCTCGACGGCGCCCGAAAGCGCTCCGTAGGCGAAGGCCTTCCTACGCGAAAGGCCGTTGGAGACGAGCGGCATCGAGATGATTGCCCCTTCGGGCACGTTCTGAAGCGCGATGCCCGCCGCGAGCGCCACCACTCCCGCGAAAGCGATGTCGGCGCCGCCGGTGAGGAAGCCCGCCAGCACGACGCCGACCGCCATGCCTTCGGGCAGGTTGTGAAGCGCGACGGCGAAGATGAGCATCGTCGGTTTCTTGAGTCCCGACGGCAGGCCTTCGGGGCGCGGATCGTCGAGGTGCTGATGGGGCAGGAGCTTGTCGGCCACGAGCAGTGCGCCGATGCCCATCATGAACCCGACGGCCGCAGGCAGCCACCCGACGATTCCTTGGGCTTCGGCCATTTCGATCGAGGGCATGATAAGGCTCCATACCGAGGCGGCGATCATGACGCCGGCGGCGAAGCCGAGCAGGGCCTTCTGAAGGAGCTCTCCCATGCGGTTTTTCAGGAAGAACGCCAAAGACGATCCCAGAACCGTGCCCGCGAAGGGTAGGGCGAGCGCTACGAGCGTTCCGAGTTCCACTTCGCTCATGCGCGTTCTCCCTGAGTGGATGCCTGGAGGCGGGTGGTGACGTCGGCCATCTCCGCCACCGATTCGCCGAAGAGCCTAAGGGCGCTTTCGACGGCTGCGGGCCCCCTCATGTCCACGCCCGCATCGCGCAAAAGCTCGATCGGCGGTTTGGAGCTTCCTGACTTGAGGAAGGAAAGGTAAGCATTGCGCGCCGGTTCCCCTTCGCTCAGGATGCGCTGGGACAAGGCGATGGCCGCGGCGAATCCCGTTGCGTATTGGTAGACGTAGAACTCGTAGTAGAAATGGGGGATGCGCGCCCATTCGAGCGCAATCTCGTCATCGACGGTGATCTCGGGGCCGAAATACGCTTCGTTCAGAGCGCGGTACGTTGAACAAAGCGCATTAGCGGTGATCCCGACGCCCTTCTGCGCCATCTTGCTCACTTCGAGCTCGAATTCCGCGAACATGGTCTGACGGTAAAGGGTGGCGCGGAACTGCTCGAGGAAGTGGTTCAGGAAGTAAGCGCGCTGCTTTTCGTCGGCCGCGTGGTCGAGCAGGTAGCGCGTCAGCAGGGCTTCGTTGCATGTCGAAGCGACTTCGGCGACGAAGATGACGTAGTCGGAATAGCGCGTGGGCTGGTTTTCGCACGAAAGGTACGTGTGGATGGAATGGCCCATCTCGTGGATCAGGGTGAAGACGTCGTCGAGCTTGCCCTGGAAGTTCATCAGGATAACGGGGTGCATGCCGGCGCCTCCTGCGGAGTAGGCGCCGCTGCGTTTGCCGGGGGTTTCGTAGACGTCGATCCAGCGTTCGTCGAGGCAGCGCTTGACGAGGGCGAGGTACTCAGGCCCCATCGGCTCGAGCGCGGCGAGGATGAGTTCGCACGCTTGCTCGTAGGTGTAGGTGAGGTCGATGTCTTCGACGATGGGGACGTAGAGGTCGGAGAATCGCAGCTCGTCGACGGCGAGGATCCTCTTGCGAAGGGCGATGTAGTCGTGGAGCGCGCCGAGGTTTTCGTGGACCGTCTCGATCAGGGTCGTGTAGACCTCGACGGGAACCTCGTTTGCGCTGAGGGACTGCTCGAGCGGTGAGTCGTAGTGACGCGCCTGGGAATAGAAGAGCTGCTTTTTGTTCTGCGCCGCAAGCGTTGCGGCGAAGGTGTTGCGGAATTGGCCGAAGCTCTTGTAGAGCGATCGGTAGGCCGATTCGCGCAGGATGCGGTCGGTCGACATCATCAGGGGCACGTAGCTGCCGTGGGTGACGGGGTGGCGTGAGCCTGTTGCGTCGAGCGCATCTTCGAAGGTGAGGTCGGCATCGTTGAGCAGCGAGAAGATGGTGCCAGCCTGGCCGGCCATGTCGCCGGCGCTTGCGAGGAGCTTCTCCTCGGCGGGCGAGAGGACATGATCCTTGTTGCGGCGAAGCACCTCAAGGCAGCGGCGGTACAGCTCGAGGTCGGGTTCGGCTGCGAAATAGCCCTCGAGCGTTTCGTCTGAAAGGGAGATGAGTTCGGAGGTGAACCATGAGGAGGCGCTCGAGATCTGCACGTAGATCGTCATGACCTGGCTGGATAGATCCTGGTAGCGCGCTTCGCGCGTGTCCTCGTCGCTTTTGCGCTCGGCGTAGTTGACGAGCTTCATGATGAGCAGGTCGGCTTCGTCGTCGAAGCGGAGGAAGGAGAGCAGGTCGGCCGCCGATCTCGTGGCGATGCCTTGAAGCGATGCGAATCGTTCGGGCAGCTCCTTGGCCTTCTCGAGTGCGGCGAGGAAGGCCTGGTCGTCGGGGAAGATGCTGGAAAGGTCCCAGCGATAGCGCTCGTCGATTTCCTCGCGGGATGCATAGGTGGGCATGGGGGCTCCTTGCGTAGGCGCTTGCCGCGGTTGCGGCCGCGTAAGGGGTGGACGCGACAAGCGGTTTTTCTTTTCTCCGCTATACTAGCCCATCGCGCCTTCTGCGTTGGGGGATCAGGTGCCAAGTCCCTGAAAAACGCCATGGCTGTTTCGGGCGGAGAGGGGGCGTCGCTTCCGTTTCGACTGGGGTTCGGTTCGTCTTCTGAGCCGCCTCCCATCTCCTTGTCCAAGAAGCGGGAGGCAGTCCGCTTCGGCTAGGGAAGGGGGCGCTTTTGGTAAAGGCCGGCGTCGAGAAAGCCGAGTTTGCGGTAGTATCCCCGGGTTCCTATCGCGCTGATGACGTTGACGGCACGGTAGCCCTCGTCTGCCGCTATGGCGCAGGCGCGCTCAACGAGCTTCGTCCCCAGGCCGCGATGCTGGGCGGCGGTTTCCCCGGCGTGCGCGATCTGGGCGACGCGGCCGTAGACGTGAACTTCGCGGATCATCGCCTCGTCCGATTGGACCGGCACATCGCTCCCGTAACGTTCGAGCGCTTCCGGCAGAGGCAGGGACAGGCGCAGGAACCCTGCGATCTTCCCTTCGGGCGTGATCCATTGGAGGAAGCGCTCGCGGGTCGCCGTCGTCTCGTAGGCGACCTCGTCGAGGCGCAGCTCGTCTGCATCGACGTCGGAGAGGCTGACCTCTCGTTGGCGGATCTCGAGCGAGCGAAGGCCCTGCTTCGCGATTCGCTCCTCGACGAGCTGGCGAAGGTTCACCTTCTTGTTGCCGGCGAGGATATCGGGTGCTGAGATATCGCGGATCATGCGCGAGATGCGACAGAACGCCGGAGTAGCGCAGACATCGGCGACGAGCACGTCGATCAGCTCTTCCTCGCGATAGGGCTTCCAGCCTCCGTTGGCGTAGAGCCGCTCGAGTTCGGTGCCGGCGACGAGCACGCAGGGATAGAGCTTCACTTCGTCGGGTTGGTAGGGAGGCTCCGTCATGAGCGTTCGGTAGTCGGCCTTGTCGGCCTGCGGGGTCGACCCCGGTAGGTTGACCATTGCGTGCACGTGGGTTTTGAAGCCGAAGAGACGCAGGAGCTCGAAGGCCCGCGCCGCGTCAGCGCTCGTCGCGTGCCGCTCGCTTTTCTTGAGAATCTTGTTGTCGAGGCTTTGAATGCCCATCTGGATCTTCGTGCAACCCAAGCGGCGCAGCTCGACGAGGGAGGCGGCGTCGATGCGCTCCGGCCGCGTCTCGATGACGAGCCCCACGACGCGCTGCCGAGCGTTCTCGTTTTCGCGATGCTCTTCTTCGAGGTCTTCCCAGGTTGCGCTTTGCAGGGCGCCCGTTTGGGCCCAGGGTCCGTTCGAGTAGAGCGCATCGAAGGCCTCGTTGTAGGAGGCCTCGAGGGCGTCGACGCGTTGCTGCCAAGAGGCCACGCGCGCGGCGCACTCGCGCTCATCGGAGGAGAGTCCCAGGTCAAGATAGAAACCCCAGCGTTTTTTCGCCCGTCGCTCGCAGCGGGCGCTGCCGAAGTCGTTCAGGGCCCGGAAGAGCTCGCGCACAAACCAGATGCGGTAGGCGAGCGGGTAGTCGCTCCAGGTGCCTCCGAGGACGATGAGCTCGACCTTGTCGATCACGTGCCCCATTTCGGAGAGGGCTTTGCAGCGCGAGGCCACCTGGAGGTAGGGGTCGAAGAAAACCCGCTCGGCGCGCTGGCAGGCCGGTTCGTCGTGCAGATAGCTTTTCGGCATGCGCAGGTCGTTGGGGCAGTAGCTGCAGTTGCTCGAGCATTTCCCCGGCTTGGTGAGCACGGTGATGGTGGCCACGCCGGAGGCGGTTCGGCGCGGCTTGACCTGCAAGGTGCGAAGGAGACGCTCTTCGGAGCCGGGTGCGCTGCACCATTCTTTCCAGGTTTCGGGGGCGTTTCTCTTGACGCGCAGGCAATAGGCCATGAGGCTCTTTTTCGAAAGGGGGCGCGTGGGGCTCGTCTCGTCCGTGTTCTTCGTGCCCGTCAGGCGTCTTTGCTCCAAGATCCGCTTGTTGTGGCGGTTCACGATGCGCGTAAGCGCGCGGTCGTCGAGGGCGTCCGTGCGCTTAAGTTCACGAAGTATGTCGAGGATCGCTTCTTCCACGTTATTTCAGGCCGACGTGGTCCCCTTCAAGGTCGAGCGCTTCCTCGAGGTATTCCATGACCGGCTCCTCTCCGATGGCCTTAAGGTCGCCTTCGTCGATATGCCAGCATTCGGTTTCCGGCAGACCCTCGATGTTGGAGGCGAGGAAGACCGGGTCCTTGCCCGCTTTGCGCTGGGCGGTGTAGTCGTCGAGCGCTTTGAAGGCCCACTTGCCCAGGAACAGGATGGCGCCGAGGTTCACCATCGCCATGAACGCCATGGTGATGTCGGCGAAGTTCCATGCCAAGGTGAAGTTGTTGAGGCAGCCAACCATGATGGCGGCAAGACAGGTGAGGCGGAAGATGAAGAGCACCCAGGGATTCTTCGTGATGAAGCGGATGTTGCTTTCCGCGTAGAAGTAGTTTCCGATAAGGCTCGAGAAGGCGAAGCAGAAGATGGCGAAGGTGATGAAGTGGATGCCGATCTCGCCGACCGATGAATTGATGGCCATCTGAACGAGGGGCATGCCGTTGAGATCGCCGAACGAAAAGCCGGACTTCACGTAGAAGATCAAGACGATGAAGGCTGAGCAGGTGCAGACGAGCATCGTGTCGATGTAGACCGAAAGGGTTTGGACGAGGCCCTGCTTGACTGGGTGGGAGACGCTTGCCGTCGCGGCGGCGTTCGGGGCCGAGCCCATGCCGGCTTCGTTGGAGAACAGGCCTCGCTTGATGCCGAGGACGATGACCGATCCAGCGAATCCGCCGAAGATGGATTCGAAGTCGAAGGCGGAGGCGAACAGCACCGAGAAGGCTTCGGGCAGGAGGTTGAGGTTGGTGACGGTGATGAAGAGGCCCAGGCCGAGATAGCACAGCGCCATGATGGGAACGATGATCGAGGAGATGATCGAGATGCGCTTTGCGCCGCCGAAGATCACGAATGCGGTCATCGTCATCAAGACGATGCCGAGTGCGACGGCGGTGCCGTTGCTCGCGTAGTCGGGGATGTAGTACTCGAGGGCGCTTGCCATGTTGAATGCCTGCAGTCCGTTGAAGCCATAGGCGTAGCAGGCGATCAGGAGCACTGCGAACACGACGCCGAGCCAGCGATGGCCGAGCGCGCGCTCGATGTAGTAAGCCGGGCCGCCGCGGAACTCGCCGTCTTTGCCGCGGACTTTCCAGATTTGGGCGAGGGTCGACTCGACGAACGCCGATGCGCCGCCGAGGAAGGCCATGAGCCACATCCAGAAGATCGCGCCCGGGCCGCCGATCGCGATGGCCGTTGCGATGCCGGCGATGTTTCCGGTTCCCACGCGGGAGGCCGTGGAGACCATCATCGCTTGGAACGACGAGATGGAGCGCCCGCCTTTCACGTGGCGCTTCTCGGTGAGCTGGGTGCACATGTCTTTGATGAAGCGGAACTGCACGCCCTTCGTCCTGATGGTGAAGTAGATGGCGCAGAACACCAGAAGGAAGACGAGGATGTAAGTGTAGAGGAAGTCGCTGAAGGCGCTCGAGGCTGCGACCAGGTTTTCGGAGAAGTTGTCCACGTGTTTCTCTTTTTCTCGATGGCCAATAGTGATGACGATTGTATCATTGTGACGACTATTAACTAATTTGCGCAGGCGTCACGAAGCCGCCTGCGCACGATAGACGAAGAAGGGTAGGGTCCATGGTCTCTCGCATCTATGTAGAGAAGAAGCCCGGTTTCGACGTCGAGGCACAGCAGCTTTTCCATGAGCTGCGCGACATCTTGGGGATCGCCTCGCTCGAGGGCTTGCGTGTGGTCAACCGCTACGACGTCGAGGGCATTTCCGATGAGCTGTTCGCGCAGTGCTCTCCGGTCGTCTTCAGCGAGCCCCAGGTGGATGTTGCGACGTCGACGCTTCCGGAAGTCGATGCCGCCCTTGCCGGCTCTCTTGCCGAGGGCCTTGCGGTGTTCGCCGTCGAGTTCCTTCCGGGGCAGTTCGACCAGCGCGCCGAGTCCGCGAGCGAATGTGTGCAGCTCATCTCCTGCGGCGACCGACCTGCGGTGCGCAGCGCCAAGGTCTACCTTCTTTCGGGGCCTCTTTCCCAGGACGATGTGGACGCCATCAAACACTACGTCATCAACCCGGTCGAGGCGCGAGAGGCGAAGCTCGAGGTGCGCGATACGCTTGCCATGGAGGCTCCCGTTCCCCAGCCCGTTGAGGTGATCGAGGGCTTCATCGATCTTGACGAGGCCGGCCTCGCGGCGTTTTTGGATGAGCGCGGTCTGGCCATGGACCTCGCCGACATCGTCTTTTTCCAGAAATATTTCCGCGAAGAGGGGCGCAACCCCACCATCACGGAGGTCAAGGTCGTCGACACTTATTGGTCCGATCATTGCCGCCACACCACGTTCGGTACCGAGCTGATCGACGTCGCCATTGACGATGACGTGGTGAGGGCCGCCTTCGACAAGTATCTCGCCATGCGCGCCGAGCTCGGCCGCGAAGCGAAGCCCGTCTGCTTGATGGATATGGGGACCATCGGCGCGAAGTACTTGCGCGCCCACGGTGGCCTGGAGAACCTCGATGCGTCAGACGAGGTCAACGCGTGCACGGTTAAATGCAAGGTCGACGTCGACGGCGAGGAGCAGGATTGGCTGTTCCTCTTCAAGAACGAAACCCACAACCATCCTACGGAGATCGAGCCGTTCGGCGGCGCAGCCACCTGCGTCGGCGGAGCCATCCGCGATCCCTTGTCGGGTCGCAGCTACGTCTACCAGGCCATGCGCGTCACCGGCGCCGGCGATCCCACGGTCCCGGTCTCCGAAACGCTCGAGGGCAAGCTTCCCCAGCGTAAGCTGGTCACCACAGCCGCCGCGGGCTATTCGTCGTACGGCAACCAGATCGGCCTTGCGACCGGCCAGGTGCATGAGCTCTATCATCCCGGCTACGTCGCCAAGCGCATGGAGGTCGGCGCGGTCGTCGGCGCGACCCCTGCCGATCACGTTCGTCGCGAAGAGCCCGCTCCCGGCGACAAGATCGTTCTGCTCGGCGGCCGCACGGGCCGCGACGGCATCGGCGGCGCCACCGGATCCTCCAAGACCCAGAACGTCGAGAGCATCGAGACGTCGGGCGCTGAGGTGCAGAAGGGCAACGCGCCTGTCGAGCGCAAGATCCAGCGCCTCTTCCGCCGCGGCGAGGCTTGTCGCCTGATCAAGCGCTGCAACGACTTCGGCGCCGGCGGCGTGTCGGTTTCCATCGGCGAGCTGTGCGACGGTCTGCTGATCGAGCTCGACAACGTCCCCAAGAAATATGACGGCCTCGACGGCACCGAGCTCGCCATCTCCGAATCCCAGGAGCGCATGTCGGTCGCCCTTGCGGCTGAAGACGTCGAGGAGTTCATCGGCTACGCTCACGAGGAGAATCTCGAGGCGACCGTCGTCGCGACGGTTACCGAAGAACCCCGTCTGCGCATGGTGTGGGACGGCGAGGCGATCGTCGACGTGAGCCGCGCGTTCCTCGCCTCCAACGGCGCTCCCAAGAGCCAGCGTGTCCATGTGGGCGCCGGCGAGGCGTATCAACCTTCTTGGGCGGGCGAGACGCTCGGCGAGCGCATGACGTCGCTCGTCACCGATTTGAACGTCTGCTCCAACAAGGGCCTCGGCGAGCGCTTTGATTCCACCATCGGCGCGGCCACGGTGCTCATGCCCTTTGGCGGCAAAACCCAGCTCGCGCCTTCCCAGGCGATGGTTGCCAAGTTCCCCGTCGACGGTGAGACCACCACGGCGAGCGCCATGGCTTGGGGCTTCAATCCCTATCTTTCTGAGAAAAACCAGTTCAAGGGTGCTTATTTGGCCGTCGTCGAAAGCGTTGCCCGCCTCGTGGCGACCGGCTTCACGCGCGACGCCGCCTATCTTTCCCTCCAGGAATACTTCGAGCGCCTTCACGACGTTCCGGAGCGCTGGGGCAAGCCCGCTGCGTCGGTCCTGGGCGCTTTGATGGCTCAGGTCGATTTGGGCATCGGCGCGATTGGCGGCAAGGACTCCATGTCCGGCAGCTTCGAGGATCTCGATGTTCCTCCGACGCTCATCAGCTTCGCGGTTTCGACCGGGTCGGTCGAGCGCGTCGTGTCCCCCGAGTTCAAGCGCGCCGGTAGCCGCGTCGCCCTTATCGCTCCTCGCTTCTACGACGAGGATGCGCTCGTTCCCGATGTGGAGGGCATGAATGCGACCTTCGCCTTGATGGAGCAGTTGACGGCCGAAGGCGCCGTGAGCGCCGCCGCGACGCCGGGTTACGGCTGCCTGGCGGAAACGATCTTCAAGATGGCCGTCGGCAACGGCGTGGGCGTCGAGCTCGCCGAGGTCGAGATGGACGATCTGTTCTCCCTTGCGTATGGATCGTTCGTCGTCGAGTTGGCCGAGGGCGTCGATCTTCCCGCTTCGAGCGAGCTCGTCTCCGTTTCCCTCCTTGGCGTGACCACGGAAGCCTACGCGCTTTCCGCGTGCGGTGAGACCGTCGATTTGTCGGCCCTTCAGGAAGCGTGGGAGTCGGGAATCGAGTCCGTCTTCCCGTATCGTGGCGAAGGCGAAGCCGTCGAGGCTCTCAGCTGGTCTGAGCGCTTGCCTCTCGTGTGCGGCGAAAAATTCGCCAAGCCGCGCGTCGTGATCCCCGTTTTCCCGGGCACGAACTGCGAATACGACACGGCTCGCGCCTTCGAGCGCGCTGGCGCTGCTCCTGAGGTGCTGGTCATCAACAACCTTACGCCTGCCGCGGTCGCTGAAAGCACCGAGCGCCTTGCCCGAGCCATTTCCGAAAGCCAGATCGTCATGCTTCCGGGTGGTTTCTCCGGTGGAGACGAACCGGATGGCTCGGCGAAGTTCATCACGGCCTTCTTCCGCTCTCCGCGCGTGACCGAAGCGGTGCGCGATCTGCTGAAGAACCGCGATGGTTTGATGCTCGGCATCTGCAACGGTTTCCAGGCGCTTGTCAAGCTCGGTCTCGTTCCGTACGGCGATATCGTCGACGCGGACGAGGCGTCGCCGACGCTCACCTTCAACACCATCGGTCGTCATCAAAGCGGCCTGGTGCGTACGCGCATCGCTTCGAGCCTGTCCCCGTGGCTTTCTCGCTGTGCGGTGGGCGACGTCCACACCGTGGCGATCAGCCATGGCGAGGGACGCTTCGTCGCCAGCCCCGACCAAGTAGCCGCCTTGGCGGCTGCCGGTCAGGTTGCGACGCAGTATGTCGGCCTTGACGGCGTCCCTTCGATGGATTTGTCCGTCAATCCCAACGGCTCGATCATGGCTATCGAGGGCATCACGAGCCCCGATGGACGCGTTTTGGGCAAGATGGGTCATTCCGAACGCAGCGGCGCCGATCTGTACAAGAACGTTCCGGGCGATCTGTATCAACCGCTTTTCGAGGGCGGCGTCAACTACTTCGCGTAAACGACGGCGCTTCGCGTCGCTTGATGGAAGGAGGGCTTCGGCCCTCCTTTCTGTTGAGGGGCAGATCTTTTCTCCTAGAGGGATATATTCCCGTGATCGCTGTCGGGAGAAGAGAGGCGAGTATCGGCCTCGATTCACGGACGCAGAGCATTCGGCCGCGATCGCGTTGTGCGTGAGCGACCACGCCTCGAACGCAAGGGTGAGTTGGTGCCGTTCTGGCGCACGGATGGCTGTGGCATACTTTGCTTCGGAGCACGAAGGGCGCGAGAGGGGAAGGAGGCGCTTATGGACAAGGCGATGGCGAACCGCCTGATTGCCCTGAACAGGGAATTCTATCGCGATCAGGCTTCGTCGTTTTCCGCCACGCGCACATCCCCCTGGCGCGGTTGGGAGCGATGCCTTGATGCGTCGCGAGACGGCTTGCTGCCTAAGTGCGCACCTTTGCAGGTGGCCGATGTGGGTTGCGGGAACCTCCGCTTCGAGGAGTTCCTTTCGACTGCTCTTCCCGAAGCTGCGTTGCGGGCTGTCGCGCTTGACTCCTGCGCTGAACTGGTGCCTGTCGAGTGTCAGGGTGGCCCCGTAGTTCGCAAGGCGGCTTCCACGGGTCGCTCGACGAAGCCCGGCATTTTTTTTCGGGAATGCGACGTCATCGGTCTTCTTTCGGCAGGCCGCGAAGCCGAGGTTTTCCCCGAAGGCGAAAAACCGTTCGACTTGGCGGTTGCATTCGGTTTTCTGCATCATGTTCCACTCGCGTCATGGCGTCGAGCCCTTCTTCGCTCCATGGCGAGCGCAGTGCGCTCGGGTGGCTATGCGTGGGTGTCGTTCTGGCGTTTCGCCGACGATCCATCGATGAAGGCGCGCGCCGAAGCGGCACACGCTCGTGGTCTTGCGCGGCTTGGCATAGAGGCCCTGGCGCTCGATGAAGGTGATTATCTGCTGGGATGGAGGAACGAGCAGGCTGCGTTTCGCTATTGCCACAGCTTCACTACCGCCGAAGTGGACGACCTGGTTGCCTCTCTTGTCGATGTCGCCGATGTCGTTTCGCGTTTTCGAGCCGATGGTCGCACGGGCGATCTGAACGAGTACGTGGTGTTCCGCGTTCGTTGATGGCGTGCGCCTGTCGCTCTCCGAGTAGAAAGACGAAGGCTAGCGAAGAGTCTTTCCGAAGCGCATGAACTGACCGAGGAAGATCTCGATCTGGCGATTGACCTCAACGGGCGCATCGGTGTTCGAGTTGTGCCCCGCGTTCGGGATTTCGACGAACGAAAGCCCTGTTGCGCGTGCCCACTCTTGGTTGAGCCGCTTGCAGGCGGCGGCCTCGTCGTTTTCTCCCCAAAGCAGCAGCGTCGGGCACGTAGGGGGAAGCGTCGTGTCGGAGGCGATCTTGTCGCTGAGGATGGCGTATCCGTGCCCGGCGAGCAGGCAGAATTCGCGCTTCGAGTATCCCTCGAGCATGGAGCGCATGAGCGAGCGCCCTTCTTCGGTCGTCGCGCATCCCTTTGCCGTGGCCTTCTTGAGGACCGCCCACGGTATTGCCCGGTACATTCCCGTGGTGTGCCTGAGGGCGGATAGCTCCCAGTTGTGGTAGTAGGCGCGTTGAAGCGGCGCCGAATCGATGCTGACGAACCCGCGTGCGTAGCCCGGGTACAGGGAAAGGAACGCTTGCGCAAGGTAGCCGCCCATCGACTGTCCCACGAGTATGGGCAGGATGATGCCTTCGCGTTCGAGGACGGAAAAGAGCATTGAAGCCAAATCGTCGAGTGAGTAGTCGAGTGCGAAAGGGCGCGACAGCCCATGACCCGGTGCATCCCACACCAAGCAGTTGGCGCGTGAAGAGAAGTGGCTGAGTTGGTTGGCGAAGAGTCGATGGTCGGCGGTGAGGCCGGGAAGGAAGATGAGCCACGGCAGCTCGTCGGACCTTCGTCGGGATCGAGGGAGGGGGAATTTCGCCTTCCTCATCGTTGCGGCGACGTCGGCACAACGATCACCGGCTGAAGCGTAGCTTACCCAATAGGCGATAGAGCCGCCGCGGGCGACGAAACTGCGTCGTTCGAGGGGCGATGCGTTAACGGTGGCGTCGATGGCGGAACCTCCCTTCCTGCGAGAAGGCGACCGCTGCCGTGGGCGAGCGGTCGCCTTGGTGGCGAACGGGTTTTCGAAGCTGCTTGCGTGTAGGGCTAGTCGCGTGTGAGCTTGCGATGAAGACGATGCGGTTTGGCCGCCTCTTCCCCGAGGCGCTCGACCTTGTTCTTGCGGTAAGACTCGAAGTTGCCCTCGAACCAGTACCATGCGCCCGGGTTTTCGTCCGTGCCTTCCCAGGCGAGGATATGCGTGGCGATGCGGTCGAGAAACATGCGGTCGTGGCTGGTGACGACGGCGCATCCAGGGAAGGCGAGCAGCGCTTCTTCAAGGCTTTCGAGCGTTTCCACGTCAAGGTCGTTGGTGGGCTCGTCGAGTAGAAGAAGGTTGCCGCCCTGCTTCAGAGTGAGGGCGAGGTTCAGGCGGTTGCGCTCACCACCCGAAAGAACGCCCGCCGGCTTCTGCTGGTCGGAACCCTTGAAACCGAAGTTTGCAACGTAGGCGCGGCTCGGGATCTCGGTGTCGCCGACGCGGATGTAGTCGAGGCCGTCGGAAACGACTTCCCACAGGGTCTTCTTCGGGTCGAGGCCTTCGCGATTCTGGTCAACGTAGGAAACCTGCACGGTTTCGCCGAGCTCGAGCGAGCCGGAGGAGACGTCCTCCTTGCCGACGATCATCTTGAAGAGCGTTGATTTGCCTACGCCGTTCGGGCCGATAACGCCGACGATGCCGTTGCGGGGAAGCGTGAAGGAGAGGTCGTCGATGAGCACGCGGTCGCCGAAGGCCTTGTGCAGGTGCTCGGCGACGAGGACTTTGGATCCCAGGCGCGGGCCGACGGGAATGGAGATATCGGTGAAGTCGACGCCCTTGGCGCTGCGCGCTTCCGCCTCCATCTGCTCGTAGCGCTCAAGACGTGCCTTGTTCTTCGCCTGACGCGCCTTGGGGCTTGAGCGGACCCATTCGAGCTCCGACTTCATGCGCTTGGCGAGTTTCGCCTGTTGCTGGCCTTGCGACTCGAGGCGCGACGCCTTCGTTTCCAGGTAGGTGGAGTAGTTGCCCTTGTAGGGATAGAGATGGCCACGGTCGACTTCGCAGATCCATTCGGCTGCATGGTCGAGGAAGTAGCGGTCGTGGGTGACGGCGAGCACGGCGCCAGGGTAACGCTGCAGGAACTGTTCGAGCCACAGGACGCTTTCGGCGTCGAGATGGTTGGTGGGCTCGTCGAGCAGAAGAAGATCAGGGGCCTCAAGCAGAAGTTTGCACAGTGCGACGCGGCGGCGTTCTCCGCCCGACAAGACGTTGACGGGCATGTCGGGATCAGGGCACTGGAGCGCATCCATGGCCTGGCTCAGCTGGGAATCCAGATCCCAGCCGTTGGCAGCGTCGATTTCGACCTGAAGCGTGCCCATTTCCTCCATCAGCTTGTCGAAGTCCGCATCGGGATCGGCCATCTCGGCGCCGATGGCGTTGAATCGATCGATTTTCGCGAGGATGTCGCCGAAGGCTTGACGGATGTTCTCGATGACGGTGGCTTCCTCGTCGAGTTTCGGCTCCTGCTCGAGGATGCCTACGGTGTATCCCGGCGTTAGGCGCGCTTCGCCGCCGGTGACTTCCTCGATGCCGGCCATGACCTTGAGGAGGGTCGACTTGCCCATGCCGTTCGGCCCGACGACGCCGATCTTGGCGCCGGGGTAGAAGGACAGGGACACATCGTCGAGGATGACCTTGTCGCCATGTGCTTTGCGCGCTTGGTACATTTGGTAGATGAATTCAGCCACGGGTTGAACCTTTCTTCCGAAGGGCCGCAGCGCGTGCGGCTTGAATGCTTTCAACGATTCTACCAAGGAAGACGCGCAGGAGAAGCTCCTGCACCGAAAAGCGACGAGCCGCGCTATCCTCAGCGCGGCGAGTGCCGCTGGCGTTCCGGCGTCACTCGTTTTCGCCAAGGTGGCCGAGCTGGACGGAAAGGGAGACAACGACGCTGCCGCCGGCCTGCTCTTGGCCCGTGAGTTCGACGGTTTGTCCGATGCCGTCGAGCCTCGAGGCCGACGAGCTTATCGGGTCCGCAGGCATCGACATCATCGGCGCCGATGCCCGTGACGACGAGAGTGGTCAAGTTCTCGTCTACGGGTCCTGGCGCGAAAAAAACGGCTCCCGGAGGAGCCGTTTCGATGCTTCGTTCGCTGTGGGGCGTTAGGCTGGAAGGACGAAGGAGAGGACACTCGACTGAAGGAAGACGAGCAGGCAGAGCGCGGCGAGCATGCCGATGCTCCACGGGACGACCTTCTTGAAGAGGTTCGACTCGTGTTCGCCGGTGGTGACGGCCGCGATCGCGAGCGACTGCGGGGAAACCATCTTGCCGATGACGCCACCCATGGTGTTGGAGGCGAGGAACAGGTCGGGCGAGACGTGGCCGAGCGAAGCGTTCGACTGAGCGGCTTCGTACTGCAGGCTCGAGAACAGGGCGTTCGCCGAGGTGTCCGAGCCGGTAACCGCCGTGCCTACCCAGCCGAGCATCGGCGAGAGCAGAGCGAACAGGGTGCCGGTATGAGCAAGGAACTGGCCGATGGAGATGGTCTGCCCCGAGAAGTTCATGACGTATGCCAGAGCGAGGACCAGGATGATCGTCAGCGAGGAGTAGCGCATGGCGTAGAACGTCTGGCCAAGCTGCTTGAAGGACGTGCCGAGCGTGATGCGGTAGGTGCCCTTCTCGTTGAAGATGCTGTACACGATCGTGGTGATGATGGCTGCGATGAGCAGCATCGTGCCGGGGTTGGAAAGAAGCGACAGGGTGTAGGTCGTTCCGGGATCCTTGCCCGCAGCGTTCAGGACGTTGCCCGCCAGGCCGGGGAAGGGGATCTTGATGTCCGCGCCAGCGAGCAGGGCGGGAATGCCGAGCTTGCAGATGGCGAAAACGACGACGACGATGATGTAGGGGACGAGGGCCATCCAGGCGCGGACGGCGGGGAGCTCAACGCCCTTTGCGTCGGTGAGGGCCGGCATGCCGAAGCGCTCGCGGGCGTCGTTGACGTTGCGCGGCTTGACGAAGCGCAGGAAGACGACGCTGATGCCGAGGGAGGCGAGGGAGGCCACGACGTCGGTGAGCTCGTAGGCGAAGTGGTTGGAGCACCACCACTGGGTGAGAGCGAAGGATGCGCCGATCACGAGGGCGTGCAGCCAGCAGTCGCGCAGGCCCTTCCTGCCGTCGAGGATGAGGATGACGAGCAGCGGGACGACGAGCGCGAAGATGGGAGCCTGGACACCGACGATGGCGGCAACGTGCTGGGACGTTGCGGTGGCCACTGCCGCGTCACCGCCGGCGACCATGTTGCCGGCCATGGTGATGGGGGTACCGGCTGCGCCGTAGGCGACAGGGGCGGTGTTGGCGATCAGGACGGCGAGTGCGGCCTTCATGGGCTTGACGCCGAGAGCGAGCACCATGGTCGCCGTGATGGCGATGGGCGCGCCGAATCCGGCGAGCGCCTCGAGCAAGCCGCCGAAGCAGAACGCGACGAGAACCGCCTGGATGCGGATGTCGCCACCGCCGACGACGTCGAAGAGGCGCTTGAGGTCTTCAGATCGGCCGGAGACGACGGTCACTTCATAGAACCACACCGCCATGATGATGATGAAGACGATGGGGAAGGCGCCGTAACATGCGCCCTGAAGCGCGGAAAGCCCTGCCAGATGAGCGGGCATGTTGAAGGCGAATACCGCGATCAGGATGGAAACGATAAGCGCAACGATGGCGGAGATGTGCGCTTTGGCCTTCACGCCCACGAGCATGATGAAGAATGCCGCGAGCGGAATGCAGGCTACCAGGGCAGAGAGGCCGAGGCTTCCCGCAACGGGGTCGATGGTGGCTTGAAACATTACTCTCTCTTTCTTTTCCGGAAGGGCTCTGTGCGCTCTTGCCGGCCCAACTTTGAACGTCGCCATGTTAGGTGTTCGCAACCGCAACGCGCGGCGCGATTTTTTTAACGGACGATTCCGGGGAACAGGGGGCATCGCCTCTGGTCCGCCCGCCTCTTTTCGCTGCTCGTCGACCGTTCGCCGGCACGAGGACCCTTTTCCTTGCGCCCGCCTAAGCGGGGCCTCGCTACGGGCGTCGCACGTCCGCCGAGCGTTTCCTGGGTGTATCGAGCGTTCTTCCCGCGCCAATCGCGGCGTCGGTTCGGGTATGCTTTTCTCGAAAAGGGCTCAGGCGCCTCGCCTCGGGGAAGAGCAGGTGCCTTCCCATCCGTTTCGTCTCCTAGGAAAGGAAGAAGCATGTACGTAACCTGTTTGGACCTCGAAGGCGTTCTCGTTCCCGAGATCTGGATCGCGTTCGCGGAGGAAACCGGCATCTCGGAACTCAAGCGCACGACGCGCGACGAGCCCGATTACGACAAGCTGATGAACTTCCGCCTCGCGGTGCTCAAGGAGCACGGATTGGGCCTTAAGGAAATCCAGGACGTCATCGCCACGATCGATCCTCTGCCGGGGGCCAAGGAATTCCTCGATACGTTGCGCGGCGAATGCCAGACGATCATCATCAGCGACACGTTCACCCAGTTTGCCGCTCCTTTGATGGAGAAGCTCGGTCGTCCTACGCTGTTCTGCAACGAGCTCATCGTGGCCGACGACGGCATGGTGGAAGGCTTCAAGATGCGCTGCCCCGAGTCGAAGCTCACGACGGTTCGCGCCCTTCAGTCCTGCGGTTTCGAGACCATCGCCTCGGGCGATTCCCATAACGATCTGGGCATGATCACGGCTTCGAAGGCGGGCTTTTTGTTCCGCAGCACCGACGCCATCAAGGCCGAGCATTCCGAGCTTGCGGCGTTCGAGGAATACGACGAGCTGCTTGCGGCCATCGAGGAAGTCCTCGCTTCTTAGTTCTCTTCGCCGAACAGGCGAAACGAAGCGCCCGCCGGCTCAGGCGATAGGCGGCCCCTGCTCCGGATGACCGGGTGGGAGCCGCCCGCAAGAGCCCGCGGGCGCTTTTCGTTGCGGGAGGTGCCAGGCGCCGATGCGGCGAAGGAGAACGGCTACGAGAGGAACTCTTCCAGATCGCTCGAAAGAAACGGGATGACTTCCTTTTCCCATCTGTCTTCTGCAACTTCGATGAAGGCCGTTCCGAACATGCCGAGGCGCGGGGCGTCCACTTTCCTGATCTCGAGGGGGTGGGAAAAACGCGCTGTCAGCGCATCGTAGTCGAAGGTGCGCTCCTCGTCGCCCGGGTGCGATGGCGTCAACAGGATGGCGGGGTAGCGAAGCCCCTCCTTGCCTTCGAGGATCGCGTCCCAGTTCGGCTTGAGGTCTTCAAGGAAATACTCGTAGGTCTTGATGCCCCACGCGAAGTGGGAAAGGTCGGTGGTGCACAGCCCGGCGAAACGGCAGGGGTTGAACTCGATGGGGATGATGGTTCCGTCGTCGAGGAGGCGTACTTCGGGATGGAGGGCGAAATCCTTGAAGCCGAGCAGCTCGTTGCATTCGTCGAGGAAGCGGGTCATCGGCTCGATCAGGTCTTCGATGAGGGTTCGCGAGGTGAAGTAGAGACGGTCCGACGTGTCGTTTTTGTCGGAGAAGTCGTGTTGAAGGACGTTGAGCACGACGGCGTTTCCGTTGGAGTCGAAATAGGCGTCAAGGGCGTATTCCTGCCCCGCGATGTAGCTTTCGATGATGAAGGACTCGTCGTTGACGACCGTGCCATTGTAGCGATGCGCCCACGCATCGGATTCCTTCTCGATCCGATTCAGCGCCGCCGTGAAGTCGGCAGGGCAGAACAGCGGATAGATGCCGAGGCTGAAGAATCCCGTCGTCGGCTTGAGTACGACGGGATAGGCGAGGGACCCGCCGTCGAGTTCGCGCAATTCGGAGAGCGTAGCCTCCTGGAAGGTGTATTCGGGGTAGAGCGGCGCGAGCGCGCGGCGAAAAGCGGCCTTGTCCTTGCAGAGATCCATCGCAGCGCGCACGGAAGGCGCGCAGTAGCGTTTCGCTTCGGCGAGATGCATTTCGGAAAGCGCCACGACGCGCGTCGGCTCAGGCTCGTTCTCGAGGGGCGCGATGACCAGATCGCGTCCTGCTGCGCGGTAGGCGCGGGCCGCGGCGTTGTCGAGCACAGGCTCTTTGCTCGATTCAAGGAAGTCGAGCACCTCATGGGAAGCGTACAGTTCGTCGAGTACAAGCACGAAGGACCCTTTCTGCGCAATGGGCGATACCGCGTATCACTATACGTGAATCGCTCCGCGGTTTTCTCGGAGCCGTTACGATCGGAGGGGTGTGGCCGAGGAGGGGGCTCGCCGGGTTTTCCCGGTATGCGCCCTGTGTGAGTTTGGTGACGTGCGGCCATTCGGCTTCCCCTGCTTCGCACACGATAATTAAGCTGTTCACAGGACGAGCGAATGCTCGTCCTTCCCATTCAATCGTCGATCCCGCGAGCCGAGAGGAGCGCCCATGGCCAACGATGCGATGGCGTCCTTGCCGTCATCAAGCGGTGAAGGAAAGGGAGGGTGCGCCTGATGCGCGTCATCGCCTATCTCAAGAATGCGAAGCTCGCCGTCGCCGTCATCGTCGTCCTGCTCATCGTTCAGGCATTTGCCGATCTGTCCTTGCCTCGCTACACCTCCGATCTCGTCGACATCGGCATCCAGCAGGGAGGAGTCGAGGGGGCCTGTCCCGAGCAGATGCGCTCTCGCACGTTCGACTACGTATGCATGCTCTCGGATGAAGGCGAAGAGTCCCTGATCCGCTCGGCCTACGACCGCGATCCCGAGGGAGTGTATCGATTGAACGAGGCGGGGAAGGGAGAGATCTCGTCCTTGAACGAGGCGATGGCGCTGCCTCTCGTCGTGGTTCATTTCGCCGAGTCCGCGAACGGATCCGCCGCCGCGTCTTCGCTCGGTGCCGGTCAGTCGGCTTCCTCGCTTTCCCTCGAGTCTCTCTACTCATCCTACGAAGAGGGGCTCGTCTCAAAGGCCGAGGTTCTCTCCCTTGTTGGGGCCGCGCGTTCTCAGATGGGGCAGATCGACGACGCCATCATCGAGCAGCAAGCCGTTGAGGCCGTGAAGGCGGAATACGATGCGCTCGGCGTCGACCGTGGGGCTTTGCAGATGGGCTACCTCGTGAAGGTCGGTCTCCAGATGCTCGGCGTCGCGGCGTTGATGATGGTCGTTTCCATTCTCGTCGGCCTCATCGCCTCGCGCGTTTCCGCTCGCATCGCGGCGGAGTTGCGCGAGCGCCTCTTCTCTAAAGTGGTCTCCTTTTCCGATGCGGAGGTGCAGTCGTTTTCCGCGGCTTCCCTCATCACGCGCGGCACCAACGACATCCAGCAGATCCAATGGGTGATCGTCATGTTCCTGCGCATGGTTCTGTATTCGCCTATCCTCGCGATCGGCGGCATCGTTATGGTCATGCAGACGAACGTCTCCATGAGCTGGATCATCGTGCTCGCCGTCGTGGTGATCGCGATCATCGTCGCGTTTCTCATGCTCGTTGCGCTGCCGAAATTCAAGGTCATGCAGAAGCTGATCGATCGCGTCAACCTGGTTTCGCGCGAAATGCTCTCGGGTCTTCAGGTGGTGCGCGCTTTCGACCGGCAGGAATTCGAGGAGGCGCGTTTTGACGAGGCGAGCAGCGCACTGTACAAAACGCAGCTTTTCACCAACCGCGCGATGACGTTCATGATGCCGGCCATGATGCTTGTGATGAATGCGGTGTCGGTCCTCATCGTGTGGGTAGGCGGGTCGTACATCGACCAGGGCGTTATCCAGACAGGCGACATGATCGCTTTCATCACGTACGCCATGGTGATCGTGATGTCGTTTTTGATGATCGGCATGGTCTCGGTCATGCTGCCTCGTGCGAGTGTGGCGGCCGAGCGCGTCGACGAGGTGATAGGCACGGAGTGCTCCATCGCCGACCCGGCGTCCGAGGCGGCGCGTCACCTCGAGGTCGGTTCGACGGGTCTTCCGGTCCGATTCGACGACGTTACCTTTGCCTACGATGCTGATCAGGATCCCGTTCTCTCCCATATCGATTTCACAGCGCGACCAGGGCAGACGACGGCTATCATCGGCGCGACGGGTTCGGGCAAGACGACGCTTCTGAAGCTCATCGAGCGATTCTACGACGTGACCGAAGGGGCCGTTCGCGTCGGCGGCGTCGACGTCTGCGATCTTCCCCAGCATGAGCTTCGGTCGATGATCGGCTATGTGCCGCAGAAAGCGTTCTTGTTCTCGGGGACTGTGGCCGATGCGGTGGGCTACGGGGTCGAGGACGCGAGTGAAGAGGATCTGCGCCATGCGATGGACGTCGCTCAGGCCACGGAATTCGTCGACCGCATGCGCGACGGCGTTGATAGCGAGGTGAGCCAAGGGGGAACGAACGTTTCGGGCGGACAGCGCCAGAGGCTCGCCATCGCACGTGCGGTGGCGACCGACGCGCCGATCCTTCTTTTCGACGACAGTTTCTCGGCCCTTGATTACGCTACCGACGCGAAGCTGCGCGCCGCGCTTGCCGAAAAGGCCGCGGGCAAGACGCTCGTCGTCGTCGCTCAGCGCATATCGACGATCCTCGATGCCGATCAGATCGTCGTGCTCGAGGAAGGCCGCATGGTGGGCTGCGGCGCTCATGATGAGCTCCTTCGCAGCTGCCCGACGTATCGGGAGATCGCCGAGTCCCAGCTATCCGAAGAGGAGTTGAAGGGGGGTGATCGTCGATGAGCGCATCGTCGGGCAAGCCATCGACGCCACGGCCTGCGGCCCACGGACATGGACATGGGCACGGGGCCATGGGCGGGGAAAAGCCCCGGGATCTCAAAGGATCCCTCGGCAAACTCCTCTCGGTGCTCGCCGAGCATAGGCTCGCCATCGTCGTCGTTCTCGTCTTCGCCGTCGCCTCGACGGTGTTCAGCATCGTTGGGCCCAAGGTGCTCTCCGAGGCGACGACCGCGTTGTTCGAGGGCATGGCCGCCAAGATCGCCGGTACAGGCGGCATCGACTTTTCCCTGGTTGCGAATATCCTTATCGCGACGCTTGCCCTCTATGCCTTTTCTGCGTTCTGCTCGTTTATTCAAGGGTGGATCATGACGCGGGTCGTGCAGGACACGTGCTTCAAGCTGCGCCGTCGCATCTCCGAGAAGATCAATTGCCTGCCCGTCGCCTATTTCGAGAAGACGAGCACCGGTGATGTGCTCTCGCGCATCACCAACGACGTCGACACCTTGGGCCAGAACCTGAACCAGAGCATCATCCAGCTCATCACGAGTGCGGTGACGGTCGTCGGTATCGTGGTGATGATGCTGTCCATCGATTTCGTGATGACGCTCGTGTCCCTGGTCGTGATACCCGTGTCGCTTTTGCTCGTATCCGTTGTGGTGAAGGCGAGCCAACGCTACTTCCGCGCTCAGCAGCAAAAGCTCGGCGCCATCAACGCCCGCGTCGAGGAGACGTTTTCCGGCCATGCCGTCGTGCGCGCTTTCGGGCGCGAGCAGCAGACCGTCGAGGAATTCCGGCGCACGAACGAGGAGTTGCGCGAAGCGGCTTGGAAATCCCAGTTCTTGTCGGGGCTCATGATGCCGGTCATGAACTTCGTCGGCAATCTGGGCTATGTCGCCGTGGCGCTCGTCGGTGCCCTGTTCGCTCTTCAGGGGCGTATCACGGTCGGCGACATCCAGGCGTTCATCCAATACGTGAAGAACTTCACGCAGCCGATGTCCCAGCTCGCCCAGATATCGAGCGTGCTTCAGCAGATGGCTGCGGCAGCCGAGCGCGTCTTCGACTTCCTTGATGCCGAGGAGGAAATCGACGAGCCGGCGCGCATCAGCGCCGCCGAAGTGACGGGGGATGTCGAATTCGACCACGTGAGCTTCGGCTACGATCCCGAAAAGCCGGTCATCAGCGATTTTTCCGCTGTCGTTTCCGAGGGTCAGACCGTGGCGCTCGTCGGCCCGACGGGAGCCGGCAAGACGACGATGGTCAAGCTCCTTATGCGCTTCTACGACGTGACGGGCGGTTCTATTCGTATCGGCGGGCACGACGTGCGGGAGTTCGATCGCGACGACCTTCGCTCGATGGTGGGCATGGTCTTGCAGGACACGTGGCTGTTCAAGGGGTCTATCCGCGAGAACATCCGCTACGGTCGCCTCGACGCGACCGACGAGGAAGTCGAGGATGCGGCGAAGGCGGCTTTCGCCGATCATTTCATCCGTACGTTGCCGGGCGGCTACGATATGGAGATCAACGAGGACGCGAGCAACATCAGCCAAGGCCAGCGCCAGCTTCTCACCATAGCCCGCGCCATCTTGGCCGATCGCCGCATGCTCGTACTCGATGAGGCGACGAGCTCGGTCGACACGCGCACCGAGGTGCTCATTCAACGCGCTATGGATCGGCTCATGGAGGGACGCACCTCGTTTGTCATCGCGCATCGCCTCTCCACGATCCGCAACGCCGATCTGATCCTCGTGATGCAGCACGGCGACATCGTTGAGTCGGGGACGCACGAAGAGCTGCTTGCCCACGGCGGGTTCTATGCGGATCTGTACAACAGCCAGTTCAAGGGATGACGATTCGCTCCATTGGCTGAGGCGGTCCTGTTCTTCGTACAGCCGCGCTCGGGAAAAACGGTATCCTGCTATCCGGAAAAGACATGCGAATCGAGCCGTGGAGCGGTGCGAGAGACCCATGAAGGAGCCAAGGGATGAATGAGATCAAATGCCCGAAATGCGGGACGGTTTTCCAGGTAGACGAATCGGGGTTCGCCGATATCGTCAAGCAGGTGCGCGATCAGGAGTTCGCGCGTGAGGTGGAGGCGCGCGAGCGCCTTATGAAGGATTCCTCCGACCAGGCGCTTGCGTTGGCCGAGTCTCGTGCCCAGGGTCAACTGCAGGAACGTCTTGCCGCCCACGAGGCCGATGCCCAGAAGGCGCTCGCCGAGCGCGATGCGCAGATCGGACGGCTCAAGGAGCAGATCGAGTCGCTTGCCCGCGAAAAGGAGCTCTACGCGCGCAGCGTCGCCTCCGAAGCCGAGCGCGCACGCGATGCGCTTGCCGCCGAGCTCGAGCAGGCGCGCATCGACGCGGATGTTCGCCTGAAGCAGCAGGCCGATGCGACGGCCCTCGAGCAGCAGAGGCTCGCATCGTCCTACGACGTCTCCCTAGCCGAGCGCGACTCGCGCATATCGGAACTCGAGCAGCGGCTGGAAAGCCAGAAGAGCGCCGCTGCCACCGAGCAGCAGCTCGCCGTCACCGAAGCGCGGTCGGCCCTCGAGCGCGAGCGCGATGCCCTCGCCTCCCAGGTTCAGCTCAAGGAGGCGGAGAAGAACCAGGTCGCCAACGAACTTCGGGCGCAGATGGCCGAGAAGCTTCGTTCCAAAGACGAGCTCATCGCCTACAAGGACCAGGAGATCGAGCGCTACCGCGATATGAAGGCGCGCCTTTCCACGAAGATGCTCGGGGAATCCCTTGAGCAGCATTGCGAAACGGAGTTCAACCGCTTGCGAGCCACGGCGTTTCGCCATGCGTATTTCGAGAAGGACAACGATGCGAGCCAAGGGAGCAAGGGCGATTACATCTTCCGCGAAACCGACGAGGCGGGCACCGAGGTCATCTCCATCATGTTCGAGATGAAAAACGAGCAGGATGATTCCACCCATCGCCATAAGAACGAGGATTTCTTCAAGAAGCTCGACGCCGATCGTCGGCAGAAGGGCTGTGAATACGCCGTGCTCGTTTCCCTACTCGAGCCGGAAAGCGAGCTGTACAACGAAGGCATCGTCGACGTGTCGTATCGCTACGACAAGATGTACGTCATCCGCCCTCAGTTCTTCATTCCCCTCATCTCCATTCTGCGCAACGCCGCGTTGAACGCGCTTGCCTACAAGTCCGAGCTCGCCTTGGTTCGTCAGCAGAACATCGACATCACCAATTTCGAGAACGAGATGGAAGACTTCAAGCAGCGCTTCGGCCGCAACTACCGTCTTGCCAGCGAGAAGTTCCGCAAGGCCATCGACGAGATCGACAAGACGATCGACCACCTGATGAAGACCAAGGAAGCGCTGCTCGGATCGGAAAACAACCTGCGCTTGGCCAATGACAAGGCCGAGGCTCTCACCATCAAGAAGCTCACGCGCAATAATCCGACCATGCGGGAAAAATTCGACGAGCTCAAGCGCGACGGGGAAGAGTAGAATAGCCTCCTATTTCCAAGGGGGAAGGAGCGCATCTTCTTATGTTGCATGGTGCGGTTGTGCGCGAGTGGTTGCCGCTTGCGGGTCTGATGGTTTCCGCGTTCGTCTTCAACACGTCCGAATTCATGCCGGTGGGGCTCCTTCTCGATATCGGGGAATCGTTCGGCGCCTCGGAATCGCAGACGGGCATGCTCGTGTCGATATACGCCTGGGCGGTCATGCTTCTGTCCTTGCCTCTTATGGTGGTCGCGACGCGCGTGCCGTTCCGTCCGCTCCTCCTTGGCGTGGTTGCCCTGTTCGCAGCCGGTCAGTTCCTTTCTTCTGTCGCGGCGAGCTATGAGGCCCTCATGGGCGCGCGCCTTGTCGTTGCTGCGTCCCACGCCGTGTTCTGGGCGATCGTCGCCCCGATCGCGGTGCGCATCGCCTCGCCGTCTCGGCAGTCGTTGGCTCTTTCCATGGTGGTGATGGGATCGTCGGTGGCGATGATCGTCGGCTTGCCATTGGGGCGCTCCATCGGCTTGTTCATGGGGTGGCGTCTCGCCTTCGGCTGCGTATGCGCGGTGGCGACGGCGCTTCTCGTCTACCTCGCCGTCCTCCTTCCCCGTGTCTCGGGTGCCGAGCCGTTTTCGCTTTCCCGATTGCCTGGCGTCATGAAGAACAAGGCGCTCTTCGGCCTCTTTGCGCTGACGGCGCTGTATTCCCTGGGCTACTACACGGTCTACAGCTACATCGAGCCGTTCCTGCAGCAAGTGGGCGGGCTTGATGACGCCATGATCACGATGGCGCTTTCCTCCTTCGACGTTGCCGGCGTGGTGGGCAGCGCCTTGTACGCCCGCGTCGGAGCTGCGCATTCCCGTGCGTTTCTGTGTCTGGTGGTCGGCGGCGTGGCGGTATCGCTGTTTTTGATCGCGGGGGCCGCCTTCGGCGCCGTCGCCGCGTTTTCGGTGTGCGCCCTGTGGGGGCTGTCGGGTGCGGCGTTCAGCGCGGCGTCCCAAGGCGAGATCATCCGAAGCGCCGCAGGCGACGAGGAAACGGTCGCGATGGCCATCTTCTCCGGCATTTTCAATTTCGGCATCGGCACGGGCGCCCTGTTGGGGGGCGCGGTGGTCGATGCTCTTGGCGTGTGCCTCGTCGGCGTTGCCGGCGGCCTCGTCGGCGTTGCGGCGCTCCTTTACTGCGTTTTCGTGGTGGCTCCGCGGTTGGCGCGCGGTTAATTTCCTTCTACGAGGGCGTTCACCACGTACGACGCGATGGCGAGCCCCATTGCTCCCGGCACGAAGGCGCACGACGCCGGTGGGCGTGCGCCCGCCCCCTTCTCGCCGTCTTCGGCGCTTCGCGCCTCTTCGGTCGAGTAAGCGACGGGAAGGCGTTCCACCCCTCGCTTCCTGAGCTCTTTGCGCATGATGCGCGCAAGGCGACAGATCGAGGTCTCGTAGACGTCGGCGATGCGGATGGCGGTGGGGTCGATCTTGTTTCCCGCCCCCATCGCGCTGATGATCGGCGTCTTCGCCTCGCGGGCACTCATCACAAGAGCGATCTTGGCCGTCACGGTATCGACGGCGTCGACGATGAAGTCGTATGCCGCGAAATCGAATTCCGCGGCGGTTTCAGGAAGGAAGAAGCGACGATGGGCCGTAACGACGCACGCGGGGTTGATGTCGTTCGCGCGTGCGGCCATCGCATCGACTTTGGCCTGTCCGATGGTGCTGTGCAGGGCTATGAGCTGCCGGTTGAGGTTCGTCAGCTCCACCTCGTCGCTGTCGATGAGGTCGATCGCGCCTATGCCTGAGCGGATAAGCGCTTCAGCGACGTGTCCTCCCACGCCCCCGATGCCGAACACGGCGACACGGGCCCGTGCAAGGCGCTCAACGCCTTCGGCTCCGTAGAGCGAGCGTGTGCGGGAAAACTGATCGGCCATGTCTTATCCTTTCGCAGGGGCTTCGAGCATTATATGTGCGCCGAGGACAACGAAAAAGCGCCCGGGGTCACCGGGCGCTTCGTAAGGGTCGCGGCAGCTCGTGCAGAGCGGCTCGTCTCGGCCTTGCTAGTTCTCGACGCGTGCTGCGGGCATGTTCCACAGGGCATGATCGGAATGGAGCAGCTTTTCCGCCAGCTCTGAATTGGGCGCCCCGAAGTACTTCTCGTAGCATTCGACGACCGACGGATTCTCATGGCTGAAGCGCAAGGGGGACTTCTCGTCGATGTCGCGCAGAATCAGCTCGCGCTCGAAGGCGCATTCTTGGCCTTCATGGATGGGCTGCCCGCCGCCGCCGACGCAGCCGCCGGGGCATGCCATCACTTCCACGAAATCGTAGTCGACTTCGCCGGCCTCGATGGCGCAGCAGAGCTTATGGGCGTTTTCCAGGCCGCTGGCGATGGCGACTTTGAGTTCCTTTCCGGGAAGCTGGAAGGACGTTTCGCGCCAGCCTTCGCGTCCACGGACGGCGCTGAAGGCGTCGGGGTCGGGGTTTTCTCCCGTTGACAGGAAGTAGGCGCTGCGAAGCGCGGCTTCCATGACGCCTCCCGTCGCGCCGAAGATGTGGCCTGCGCCCGTGGCGGCGCCGAGAGGCATGTCGAATTCTTCTTCGGGCAGCGAGGCGGCATCGATGAAGCTCGCCTGGATCATGCGCGTGAATTCGCGTGTGGTGAGCACGGCTTCGACGTCCTGTCCGGTTCCGGTCGTATCCATGTCGGGATAGGTGATCTCCTCCTTCTTGGCCACGCAGGGCATGAAGGAGATGATGCGTATCTTCTCAGGGGCGACTTCGAGCAGGTCGGCATAGTAGTTCTTGGCGATCGCGCCGAAGATCTGCTGCGGGGACTTTGTGGAAGAAAGGTGGCCGACGAGCTGGGGGTGGCGCGCTTTGAGGAAGCGGACCCAGCCGGGGCAGCACGAGGTGAACATGGGCTCGCCGGGATGCTCCTTCAGATGGGAAAGCAGCTCGGTACCCTCTTCCATGATGGTCATGTCTGCGGCGAAGTCGGTATCGAAGACGTAGTCGAATCCGAGGCGACGCGCGGCGGCGACCATGCGTCCGGTCGTCGCCTGGTCGGGCGTGAGCCCGAGCCCTTCTGCCCATGCCGTGCGAACGGAGGGCGCGAACTGGGCGATCACGATGCGCTCGGGGTCGGCGATGGCATCGAAGGCGATCTGGGTGTCGTCGCGTGCCGTGAGCGCTCCGCAGGGACAGTGCGTGATGCATTGGCCGCACAGAGAGCATGCCGCCTGGGTGATGTCGGCGCAGCCGGCGGTGCCGACATGTGCGCGCGAGCCGGTTTGGGTCAAGTCCCAGACGTTGAGGTTCTGGACCTTTTTGCACTCATTGACGCAGCGCATGCAGCTGATGCATTTGGTCGCATCGCGTACGAGCGGGAAGTCGGTGGGGTTCTTCTGGTTGTCGTAATCGGTCGCGTAGGGTATGCGCGTGACGTTGAGCGCGCGTGCGGTCGATTGGAGGGCGCAATTGCCGCTGCGCACGCAGGTGGTGCATTCGCTGCGATGGCGCGAGAGAATGAGGGCCATGGTCTCGCGGCGCGAGGCGATGACGCGGGGGGAATGCGTGTTGACGGCCATTCCCTGCGCGACGACGTTGTTGCACGAGGAGACGAGCTTGTCGCATCCTTCTACTTCGACGACGCAGATGCGGCATGCGCCGATCTCGTTGGTGTCTTTGAGGTAGCACAGCGTCGGGATTGAGATGCCCGCAGAGCGTGCCGCCTCGAGGATGGTGGTGTTTTCGGGGACGGTCAGCGTCTGACCGTCGATGGTGAGCGTTACCATGCGCGGGTCCTTCCTCCCTTGAAAGCGCCGTAGCCGAAGTGGTCGCAGCCCAGGCAGCGGCCCGATTCTTGCATCATCTCTTCGTACGACATGCCGATCTCGCACAACTCGAAGTCCGCGTTGCGCTCGGTTCCGGGGCGCTCCTTCATGGTCACGCGACCGCACGGGGTGCGGTCGGCCAGGTTGGGCGCGGGCATTTCCACGTCGCAGCGGATCTCGTGCGAGAAGCCGAGGTAGGTGTCGATCGCGCGAGCGGCGACTTTACCGCCCTCGATCGCGCGGATGACCGTTGCGGGCCCCCATGAGCAATCGCCTCCGGTGAAGAACCCGGGGTGGCCGGGGATGCTCGAGTCGGGATTGGCCTGCAGCTCGTTCCATTCGCAGGGAAGGCCGTACTCGGCGAAGGCCCCCGAGTCGATGTTCTGGCCGATGGCGACGATGATGGTGGTCGCGGGGATGCGGATCTCGCAGGCGTCGGCGGCCTTGGGCGCGGGACGTCCGCCGCGAACGTTCGAGATCATCTGCGGTTGGCCCCACAGAGCCTGAGCGCAGCCGTTCTCATCGACCTCGACGTGTGCGGGGGCGACGAGTTCGACCAATTCGCAGCCGTCTTCGATCGCGCCGTCGATCTCTTCGTCGAGGGCGGTCATGTCGGCGCGACGGCGGCGGTAGACGATCTTTACCGACTTGGCGCCCATGCGCTTGGCGCTGCGCGCGGCGTCCATGGCGACGTTGCCGCCGCCGACAACCACGACGTCCTGGCCCGAGTAGTCGGCCACGTCGCCGTCGCCGATGGCGCGGAGCATCTGGACTGCGGGCACAACGCCGTCGGCGTCCTCGCCCTCGATGCGCAGCTTTTTGTCGGAGTGGGCGCCGATGCAGACGTAGACGGCGTCGAATCCCTTCTTGATCTCATCGATGGCCACGTCTTTGCCGACCGACACTCCGAGCTCGACGGATATGCCGAGCGAAGTGATGTGGGAGATCTCGGTGTCGAGCAGGTCTTTGGGGAGACGGTAGTTGGGGATGCCGTAGCGAAGCATGCCGCCGAGCTTCGCGCGTTGCTCGTAAACGGTGACGTCGTGGCCCATGCGCGCAAGGTAGTAGGCGGCGGAGAGGCCACCGGGGCCGCCGCCGATGACGGCGACGCGCTTGCCCGTCGGCTCGGCGACGTTGCAGGGGCGCGTAGGCGATTCGTGGTCGCATGCGTAGCGCTTGAGGCCACGGATGTTGATGGCGGAATCGACCATGCCGCGACGGCAGGTGTTCTCGCAGGGATGCTCGCATACGTAGGCGCAGGCGGAGGGGAAGGGGTTGTCCTTGCAGATCAGGTCGACGGCGTCGTCGAAGCGGCCGGCTCGCACCAAGGCGATGTAACCGGGGATGTCGACGTTGGCCGGGCAGCCCTGAACGCAGGGGATGGGGTGGTTTGAGGTGGCGAGGCATCGGCCTTCGGCGTGCAGTTCGAAGTCGTCCCTGAAGCCGCGCACGCCGATGAGCGCCATTTCCGCTGCTTGGGTGCCGATGGCGCAGTCCGCGGAAACGCGGATGATCTCGGCAAGGCGCTCGATGTCGTCGAGGGTTCGGTCGGTGGCGGTGCCGGCGAGCACGTCGTCGGTCAGCTCCTCGATGCGCCCGAGGCCGATGCGGCACGGTGCGCATTTTCCGCACGTTTGAGAGCGGCACAGCGCGATGAGGCCGCGTGTGACGTCGACGGGGCAGGTGCCCTGCGGGTGGTGGGAAAGGCGGCGCGCCATGTCGGAGCAGAGCGCATCAACCGTCTTCTCGGCCGCACCCGGGGTACGAATTTCCAAAGGGCTCATGAAATTCTCCTCGGTGTCCGTTATGTTCGTTCGGTCCGACCGCTGCGGTCGGCGGCAGGGGCTCAAGGCCATGGGTGGGGGTGCCACGACTCTTTTGCGCATACCAGTGCGTAGTATATCAGCATGAACGGTCGGTCATCGTCCGTGAGCGGTTGGGAAATCCGCTCGTCATAGTTCGCTGCGCGCCGTCTCTACGAGCGCGGCGACGTCGGGAAACGCGCGTATGGAGCGATCGAAGACCCCGGTGAGGTAGGCCAGCGTGAGACCGTAGTTCGAGACGGGGACGCCCGCCTCGATGCAGGCTTGGATTCTCGAGAGCACTGTCCGTCGGTTGAACATGCAGCCTCCGCAGTGGATGACCAGGTCGTATTCCGCCAGGTCGGAGGGGAAATCCTTGCCGTGGACGTTGTCGATGGCAAGCTGTGGGGAGATCCGCGCGCGCAGAAGGCGGGGGATCTTCACGGTGCCGATATCCTCGGCGATAGGGTGGTGGCTGCACGCTTCGGCTATGAGGACGCGCGATTCGGGCGTGAGGGAATCGATGGCGAGCGTTCCGAGGGCCTGGGTGGGCAGGTCTCCTTTGAAACGGGCGAACGCAACGGAAAAGCCCGTGAGCGGTATGGATTCGGGGACGGTTTGGGCGACTTTCCCGAAAACCTGGGAGTCGGTCACGACGAGCGCGGGCGGTTCCTTCAGCGACGCAAGAGCCTTCGGCAGATCCTCATCGGTGGTGCAGTAGGGCAGGGAACCGGCGTCGAGAAGGTCCCTTATGGCCTGTACCTGCGGAAGGATAAGCCGCCCTTTGGGCGCCTCTTTGTCGAGGGGGATGACGAGCACCACCGTCGATCCCGGCTCCACGAGATCGCCGATGATCTTAGGTTCGTCGATGAATTCAGCGGGCGCGTTGTCGAGGATCATCTGGCGAAACGCGAATACGCCGGCCCCTTCTCGCGCGCTCATGCAGACGGCGGGCAGGGTGCGAGCCGGTTTCGGAAGGGCGTTTCGGCACGCCGAAAGCTTTTCCTCGTCGTCTCCGCCCTCGATAAGGTCCGCCTTGTTGAAGACGACGAGCGTGGGCACGTTTCGCTTGGAAAGCCGGGAGACGATCTCGTTTTCGTAGGGACCCCATGAACCCGCCTCGGTGACGACGACGCCGACGTCGCAGCGGTCGAAGACGCTCTCGGTCCGTTGGGTGCGCAGGTTCCCGATCGTCTCCTGCTCATCGTCGATCCCGGCGGTGTCCACGAACAGCACCGGTCCAAGGGGGAGAAGCTCCATCGGCTTGTCCACGGGATCGGTGGTGGTCCCCGCCACGGCCGAGACGATGCTCGTCTGTTGGCGGGTGATGGCGTTTATCAGGCTCGATTTGCCGACGTTTCGGCGGCCGAACAGGCCGATCGCCATGCGCATGCCCTTCGGCGCGCGCATGAGGTCCGGACCGCTTTCGGTGAATCCTGGGTTGTGCACGTTCATCTCTTTCGTCCCTCCGTGGGGAAAATGGGGATGCGCCCCTTTTTCTGCCGTTTGTTCTTTCGCTCGAGAGCCATGATAGTACCCTGTGGTTTCGGAAAGGTTGCCGAAAGGAGTTGAAGGATCGTGTACGACGTCGCTTCGAGCAGGGCAGAGGAATTCATCGACCACGAGGAGATCCTCGAGACGTTGGCGTATGCTGACGAGCACAAAGACGATCTCGAGCTGTGCCGCCGCATCCTCGAGAAGGCGCGCGCGAACCTTCACCCTTCGCGGGAGCACGGGGCGGTCATAACCCATCGCGAGGCGGCCGTTCTCCTCGCGTGCGACGATGCTGCCATCGATCGTGAGATCAAGGAGCTCGCCCATCAAATCAAGCTGGCCTATTACGGCAACCGCATCGTGCTGTTCGCTCCGCTCTATCTGTCGAACTACTGCGTCAACGGGTGCCTGTACTGTCCGTATCACGCGAAGAATCGCCAGATCCCGCGCAGGAAGCTCACCCAAGAGGAGATCCGCGCCGAGGTGATCGCGCTGCAGGATATGGGTCATAAGCGCCTTGCGATCGAGGCGGGGGAGGATCCGAAGCGCAATCCCATCGAGTATATCCTCGAGAGCATGGAGACCATCTATTCGGTCAAGCATCGCAACGGCGCCATTCGCCGCGTCAACGTCAACATCGCCGCCACCACCGTCGACGAGTACCGTATGCTCAAGGAAGCCGAGATCGGAACCTACATCCTGTTCCAGGAAACCTACCACAGGCAAACCTACGAGCGCCTTCATCCCACGGGCCCGAAGAGGGACTACGCATGGCATACCGAGGCGATGGATCGCGCGATGGCCGGGGGCATCGACGACGTGGGGCTCGGCGTTCTGTTCGGGTTGGAGGGCTATCGTTACGAATTCGCCGGCCTCATCATGCACGCCGAGCATCTCGAAGCCGTCCATGGCGTCGGCCCCCACACTATCAGCGTGCCGCGCGTGAAGCCCGCTATGGACATCGATCCCGACTCCTTCGACAACGGCATCCCCGACGACATGTTCGAGAAGATCATCGCCTTGATCCGCATCACCGTTCCCTACACGGGCATCATCATATCGACGCGCGAGGGCGAGCGGGTTCGCGAGGCTGCGCTGCGCTACGGCGTGAGCCAGATCTCCGGCGGCTCGCGCACCTCGGTGGGAGGCTACAGCGAGGAGGAACGGCCTCACGACACCGAGCAGTTCGACGTTTCGGACCAGCGAACGCTCGACGAGGTGGTTTCCTGGCTGATGGACAACGACCACATCCCGAGCTTTTGCACGGCGTGCTACCGCGCAGGGCGAACGGGCGATCGCTTCATGGAGTTCTGCAAGAACGGCCTGATACTCGACTACTGCCACCCCAACGCGCTCATGACGTTGGCGGAATACTTGGCCGACTACGCCAGCGCCTCGACGAGGGAAAAGGGACTCGCGCTCATAGGGCGCGAGCTTGCCCGCATTCCTCGCGAGCAGACGCGCGCGATGGCCGCTCGGCACGTTCGAGAGATCATGGCCGGGGAAGGCAACGATTTCAGGTTCTAAGGGTTCTCGGCGGGGAGCTTCCCGCCGTCTCGAAGGAAGGTTCATGTCATGGCCAAGGTTTCATCCGAAGAAATCGACGCATACGTAGAGCGGCGTTGGCCGCTGTTTCTCGAAGATCTTGCGCGGCTGGTGTCGATAGATTCTTCCCTCGATGATGAGCATGCTGCCCCCGCAGCCCCGTTCGGTCCCGGTCCGCGCGCCGCGCTCGATGAGATGCTCGCGATCGCCGCGCGCATGGGCCTTGAGGTCGCCGACGGGGACGGGTATGCAGGCTATGCTGATCTACCCGGGAGCGAGGCTGATTCTCAGCAGGTCGCCGTGATCGGGCATGTCGATGTGGTCCCCGCGGCGCAGGGGTGGACATTCCCGCCGTTCGCATTGACCGAAAAAGACGGCATCCTCGTGGGCCGCGGCGTCGCCGACGACAAGGGCCCGCTTCTTTGCGCTCTGTACGCATTGGCGTTCTGGATGGAGAGCGGCGTTTCCCTTCGCCACGCCATTCGCTTCATCTTCGGATGCAACGAGGAGACGGGCATGAAGGAGATCCCCTACTATCTGGAGCGCAACGACCCGCCCGCATTTCTATTCACACCCGATGCGGAGTTTCCCCTGTGCCACGGCGAAAAGGGCCTGTTCGGCTGCACGGTGAAGGCGGGCGTCCCTAAAGGGGCCATCGTCTCCTTCGACGGCGGTTCGGCTTCCAACGCCGTGCCGGCCCGTGCCCACGCCGTCGTAAGGTGCGCCGTCGAGGATGTGCCCGCGGCCGAGGGCATCGAAGTCGAACGCGTTGGCGAAGGCGAGGTTTCGGTGGTGGCTCACGGCCGCGGCGCCCATGCCTCCTTGCCCGACGGCGGCGTGAATGCGATCGCGCGGCTCGCGTCCGTTCTTTCCCGCTGTCCGGCCTGCACCGACGATGAGCGGGCGTTCATGGCGTTCGCCGCCGAGCAGGCGCTCTGCATCGATGGTTCGGCGGCCGGGGTGGCGGCGTCCGATGAGGTCTTCGCTTCCCTGACGAGCGTCGTCGGGCGGATGGCTTCGTGCGAAGAGGGGTACTTCTTCACCGTCGACGTTCGTTTCCCCACGTCCATCGATGCTGTGCGGCTCGAAGAGGCGTATCGCGGCGTCTGCTTGAGCCATGGTGCGCGAATCGAGGTGACGCGCGCGCAGGAGCCTTTCGTGGTCGGCCCTGATTCTGCGGCGGTGCGTGCGTTGACCGACGCCTATCGGGAGCAGACGGGCAGGCCCTCCGTCCCGTTCACCATGGGCGGCGCGACGTATGCGCACGAGTTCCCGCGCGCGGTGAGCTTCGGCGCGGGGGACGCGTCCTTCGCTCTTCCCTCGTGGGTCGGCGGCATGCACGGCGCCGACGAGGGCATGAGCGAGGAGAGCCTGAAAAGCGCGCTCGCCGTTTACATCAGGGCGTTCGGCAATCTTGCCGAAGTGGAGGACGTGTCCTCCTAGAGCGCGCTCGTCGCTATGCTCACGGCCTCTTCGACGTCGTCTGTCATCGTGATGAGCTTCGAGTCCAGCGCGTCTATCATGCCGCGTTCTTTGAGGGTGCCCTCGATCCAGTCGAACAGGGCAGACCAGTGCTCCGTCCCGAAGAGGACGAGCGGCGTGGTGGCGACCTTATGGGTTTGAACCAGCGTGATCAGCTCGAAGAGCTCGTCGAGGGTGCCGAAGCCGCCGGGGAAGAAGACGGCTCCTTCCGTGTATTTCACGAACATGGTCTTGCGCACGAAGAAGTAGCGGAACGTCATGCCGAGGTTGACCCAGTCGTTGAGCCGTTCCTCATGGGGCAATTCGATGGCGAGGCCCACCGAGGTGCCCCCGGCGCTTGCCGCTCCGCGGTTGGCGGCCTCCATGATGCCCGGTCCTCCGCCCGTGACCACCGCGATGCCTTTTTCAGCGATCAGCTCGGCGCACGTTTGGGCGCTCTGGTAGAAGGGATCGGTCTCCTCGGTGCGCGCCGAGCCGAAGATTGCTACCGCGGGGCCGAGCTCGGCAAGCGCCCCGAATCCATCGACGAATTCGGCTTGGATGCGCAGGACCCGCCAAGGGTCGGCGTGGAGCCAGTAGGTGTCGGCGGGGTTGCCGCCTGAGATGAGGTTGGCCGTCGTGTTGTCCTGCGGGATCATGTGCCCGCGCATCAGCACCGGCCCGCGATGGTAGTCGTCGCCGAGCGGCGCGTCCCCCCGCGAGGCGCGTCGTGCCCGGGCATCGCCGAGGAGAGCCCGCCTCTGTTCGGCGATGAGCTCTTCTTCGAGGGCGCGACGGGCGCGCTTGGCGGCTTTTGCCGATTTCTTCGTTTTCTTGCTCATGGAAACCTCGATTCCTTAGAGAGGCTAGAGGGCGATGCGTCGCCAATCGCCGTCGGCGCGGGGGACGTCGATCGCGGTGTAGCCGATGCTCGCGGCGAAGCGGTAGGCGTCGGCTATGGCGGATCCGATGCGTCCAGGTGCGTGGGCGTCCGAGCCGATGGTCAGGCCGACGCCAGCGCGATGGAAGCGCGCGAGCAGGTCGGCGCAGGGGTAGAACTCGGCGAAATCCTTCGTCAAGCCGGCGGTGTTCACCTCGACGCGCACGCCGCCTTCGCGGGCGGCTTCGGCCATGGAGTCGAAGTGGGCATCGAGTGGCGAGGTAGGCGCGTAGCCGCGCAGGGAGAAGAGGCGCGGAAGATCGGGGTGGGCCATCGAGTCGAACAGGCCGCTTGTCGCGGCGGCGCACCACTGCTCGACGTAGCGCCGCCATACTTCGTCGGCGCCCACTTCGTCCCAGATCTCGCGATGCTCGAACCAATCGATCGGTTTTTCGTCAAGGTAATGGACGGAGCCCAAGAGGAACACGGCGTCTTCGCGAAGGCTTCTCACGTCGTCTTCGCAGCCGGGATACCAATCGGCTTCGAGTCCGTGGACGATCTCGAGATCGGAAAAGCGCAGCTTCGCCTCCTCGACGGCGCGATGGTACGAGGGGAGGGACGGGGCCGCTATGGAACAGTCGATGAAATCGGGGCGACCCCAATGGTCGGTGCAGGCGATCGTCGTCACGTTGGCCGCCCGCGCCGCGGTCAGGTTCTCGTCGAGCGTTCCTGCGCCGTCGGAGAAGATGGTGTGCGTGTGGCAATCGACCAGTTCGATGCGGCTCATGGACCCTCCTCGCGTTCGCGCTGCGGCCCCGTGGGCTCGATGCGCATGATCGTGCGATGCTGCTTTCGTACAGGATAGCGGTTTTTCCCTGCGCGGGCGCCCGGGCGGTAGGGCGGCGACGATCGCCTCAGGCGGAAGTATGCGGCCGGCATCCTGGTCCAGATCATCGGCATCGGCACCGTCATCTGCGTGTTCACGGTGGGAAACATGCGTCAGTTCACCGACGACCGCATCGGGCGCTGGTATCGACGCGTGTACAGCCCGACGGGGATCGTCGATTAGTCGGTTTCGTCGCCCTCGTCGGTGGGCATCTCGTCGCGACGTTGCGCCCGACGATTCGCGTGTTCCTCTTCGATTTCCCGCGCCCAGCGCTCCATCTTCTCCTCGGCCTCGCTTCTTATGCCGAACAGCGTTCGCCCGCTCGACACGAGGGGGCGCTCGTCCCCGGTGAGCTCGAGCTGAAGCGCTTCTTGGATGCGCTGCCATCTTTTCTCGAAATCATTCATGGCTCTATCTTATCTTGTCGCACCCGATAAGGGGATCGCGTCTTGGCGGGCCTGTGTTTCCGGGCGGTTTGACGGCGGTCTTGTTAACGTGCCGTTTCGCCTTTGTTACGTTTGCCTTTGATCTCCAGGCTTTGTTTACTGAGGCATTACCGTTCTATGTAAAGGAACGGGCGCCCCATCCCGTTGCGCGGCACGGTGGTGCGGCGCTGCGTGGATGGGGCGCCCGAGGAATACGAAAGCGAGAGGTTACAGGATGCAAACACGGAAGACGTCTGCTGCGTGTGGGCTGTACCGCCCCGAGTTCGAGCACGATGCTTGCGGTATCGGCGCGCTTGCCCATTTGAAAGGTGAGCGCTCCCATCAGATGATCGACGACGCGCTATCGGTTCTCGTCAATCTCGAGCATCGCGGCGGCAAGGGTCTGGAGCACAACACCGGCGACGGAGCCGGCATTCTCTTCCAGGTCCCCCATCACTTTTTCCGCAAGGAGGCGCAGAAGTGCGGTCACCTTCTCCCCGACGAGGGGGACTACGGTGTCGCCATGCTCTTCTTTCCTCAGGACGATCGAGGGGTGAGCGTGGCCAAGCGCGTCTTCGAGGAAGGCTGCGCAGAGCAGGGGCTCTCCCTTCTTTTCTGGCGCGAGGTTCCCATCGATGCCCACGACCTCGGCTCGACGGCGCGCGCCTGCATGCCGACGATCCTCCAGGCGTTCGTTGCGCGCCCCGAAGGCGTCGAGCGCGGGGAAGAATTCGAGCGACGTCTTTACGTGTGCCGCCGCGTCATCGAGAAGAAGGCCGATGCCGAACATGCACTCGAGGGGAAGATCTTCTACGCGTGCTCGTTCTCTTCTCGAACCATCGTCTACAAGGGCATGCTCGTCGCAACCCAGATGCGCCGTTTCTACAGCGATCTTTCCGACGCCGCCGTCAAGACGGCCATCGCGCTCGTCCATTCCCGCTACTCCACGAACACAACGCCCTCGTGGGAGCGCGCTCACCCGAATCGCTTCATCATCCACAACGGCGAGATCAACACGCTCAAGGGCAACGTCAACTGGATCCGCGCGCGCGAACCAAATCTGTACTCCCCGGTTCTCGGCGAAGGCCTGAAGGACGTTTTGCCCATCATCAACAAGGAGGGGTCGGACTCGGCGATCCTCGACAATGTGCTCGAGTTCCTCGTCATGAACGGTCGCGACATGACGCGCGCCGTGTCGATGTGCCTTCCCGAGCCTTGGGACCACAACGACACCTTGAACGCGCGCCGTCGCGCCTACGATGAGTACCAGTCCATGCTCATGGAGCCGTGGGACGGACCTGCCGCCATCGCGTACACCGACGGTACCGTCTTCGGTGCGGCGCTTGATCGCAACGGACTGCGCCCTGCGCGCTATTACGTCACGAGGGACGATCGTTTCGTTCTGTCGTCGGAGGTCGGCCCGATCGAGATCGATCAGTCCAATATTCTGGTCGCCGGATGCCTCGGCCCCGGCGAGATGCTCGAAGTGGACACGAAGACCCACCGCGTCGTCTGGAACGACGAGCTGCGCAACCGCTACGCGAAGGAAAAGCCCTACGGCGATTGGGTTCGCGAGGAGAAGATCGAGGTTTCCGACCTCGATGAGCCCGCTGCTCCTCTTGAGCGGGCCGATGCGGACGTGCCCATGACGATCCGCATGGCAAAGCTCGGCTACCACTTCGATGACGTCGAGGAAGTGGTGCGCTCCATGGCCCAGGCAGGCAAGGTCCCCCTGGCGTCGATGGGCATCGACGCGTCGTTGGCGTGCTTGTCGAAGTGCAACCGCTCGTTCTTCGATTACTTCTACCAGCTGTTCGCCCAGGTCACCAATCCGCCGATCGACGCATTGCGCGAGAGCCTCGTCACGTCGAGCGTGATCTACCTCGGCAACCACGGCAATCTTCTCGAGGATGCCCGTGAGGCGTGCCAGTTGATCCGCCTCGACGGCCCGATCCTTTCCGAAGAGGCCTTCACGCGCATCTGCTCCATCGATCGCGTCGGCTTCGAGACGCGCCGTTTCTCTGCGGTCTACCCCCGCGACGACGAGAAGGGCGGGCTGAAGGCCGCGCTCGATCGCCTGATGTCCGCGGTTGAGCATGCGGTGGCCGAAGGGGTCAACATCATCGTCCTCTCCGACCGCGCAGGTGCCGGCGAGGTTCCCATCCCGTCGTTGTTGGCGGTCTCTGCGATCCACAATCACCTGATCAAGATCGGTAAGCGCACGTTCGCCGACATCGTCGTCGAGTCGGGCGACGCCATGTCCGCCCACGACTTCGCGGCTTTGATCGGCTATTCCGCCTCGGCCGTGTACCCCTACATGGCCCACGAATGCATCGTCGACCTTGCCGCCAAGGGCGCTCTGTCGGTGAGCGCTCAGGAGGGCATCGCGAATTACGACAAGGCGGTCACCGCGGGCATCGTGTCCATCATGTCCAAGATGGGCATCTCGACGCTGCAGAGCTACCATAGCGCCCAGATCTTCGAGGCCGTCGGCTTGTCCCAGGACCTTGTCGATGCGTATTTCCCCGGCACCGTCTCGCGCGTCGGGGGGCTGGGCATCGACGACGTTCAGCGCGAGGAGAATCAGCGCTACGACGACGCTCTTGCCCTCTGTTCGAGCCCGTCGCCCGATCAGCTTCCCTCGCTTGGCCTGACGAAGTGGCGTCCCCTTGGCGGCGAGCAGCACATCATCGATCCTCAGACGATCTACCTGCTCCAAAGCGCGTGCCGAAACGGCGATTACGAAACCTTCAAGGAATACAGCGCCCATGTCCATCGCCGCGGTCGCGCGATCCGCTTGCGCGATTTGCTCGCATTCGTCGAGGGCCGCACCCCGGTTCCCCTCGATGAGGTCGAGCCGGCCCGCTCCATCGTGAAGCGCTTCAACACCGGAGCGATGAGCTACGGCTCCATTTCCGAAGAGGCGCATACGTGCATGGCCATCGCCATGAACCGTTTGGGCGGCCGCTCGAACTCCGGCGAAGGCGGCGAGGATCCCCGCCGTGAGACGCCGCTGGCCAACGGCGATTCCCTCAACTCCGCCATCAAGCAGGTTGCCTCCGGTCGCTTCGGCGTGACGAGCCGCTACCTTTCCTCGGCTATCGAGATCCAGATCAAGATGGCCCAGGGCGCCAAGCCCGGCGAAGGCGGTCACCTGCCGGGCAAGAAGGTCTACCCCTGGATCGCAGAGGCACGTCGCTCCACCCCGGGCATCGGGCTCATCTCCCCGCCGCCCCATCACGACATCTACTCCATCGAGGATTTGGCCGAGCTCATCTTCGATCTGAAGAACGCCAACAGCAACGCACGCGTTTCGGTCAAGCTCGTTTCCGAAGCGGGCGTCGGCACCATCGCGACCGGCGTTGCGAAGGGCGCTGCCGACAAGATCCTCATTTCCGGCCATAACGGCGGCTCGGGCGCGGCCCCGCGCGATTCCATCTGGCACGCAGGCCTTCCGCTCGAGCTGGGTATCGCTGAAACCCAGCAGACGCTTCTGCGCAACGGCCTGCGTTCCCGCGTCGTCCTCGAGGCGGACGGCAAGCTGCTCGACGGCACCGATGTCGCCGTCGCGTGCCTGCTCGGCGCCGAGGAATTCGGGTTCGCCACCATGCCGCTCATCGCGATGGGCTGCCTGATGCAGCGCGACTGCCAGCAGGACACGTGCCCTGCCGGCATCGCCACCCAGAACTGCCGCTTGCGTTCTTGCTTCCGCGGCAAGCCCGAGCACGTCGAGAATTTCATGCTCTTCGTTGCCGAGCAGCTCAGGGAAGTCATGGCCGATCTCGGTTTCCGCACCGTCGACGAGATGGTCGGCCATCCCGAGTGCCTGCGCCAGGTCGAGGTGGAGGGCAACTGGAAGGCCAACCTCATCGACCTCTCCCCGGTCCTCGAGAGCGGCTCGTGTGAATTCGGCGCTCACATCCCCGGCGCAGAGGCGCGTCACTTCCTGCCCGAGATGAAGTACGACGTTGAGCTCGACCGCACGCTTGACTCGACGCTGTTCCTTCCCTTGACGGCCGAGGCGCGCGCTCACATGACCCCGGTTCGTTTCCGTGCTGATATCGCCAACGTCAACCGCTGCGTCGGGACCATCCTCGGCGCCGCCGTCACCAAGGCCCATCCCGAAGGATTGCCCGACGGTTCCATCACGGTCGACTGCTTCGGCTCGGCGGGGCAGAGCTTCGGCGCTTTCCTCCCTGCCGGTGTGACGCTCAACGTGGTCGGCGATGCGAACGACTACTTCGGCAAGGGTCTTTCGGGTGGCGTCTTGTCGGTGCATCCTTCCGAGTCGGCGACCTTCGCCTTCGATGAGAACGTCATCGTCGGCAACGTCGCCTTCTATGGCGCGACGTCCGGCCGCGGCTTCGTCAACGGTCTGGCTGGTCAGCGCTTCGGCGTTCGCAACTCGGGTGCCACGCTCGTCGTCGAAGGGGTCGGCAACCACGGATGCGAATACATGACGGGCGGCGTCGCGCTCGTCCTCGGCGAAGTGGGCCTCAACTTCGCAGCCGGTATGTCGGGCGGCGTGGCGTATGTCTACGATCGCTACGGAACGCTGGCATCTCGCTGCAACACCGAGATGGTGAAGCTCGAGGAGCCGAGCGAAGAGGAGCTTGCTTTCGTGAAGGAATTGATCGTCGAGCATGTCGAGCGCACCTCGAGCCCGCGTGGCATCAAGATGCTGTATCGCTTCGATGTCCTCTCGAAGTATTTCGTCAAGGTCATACCGACGGAGTATGAGCGCGTGCTTCGCATCGTGGCCGAAGCCGAAGCGTGCGGCAAGAGCCGCGAAGAGGCGCTCGAGGCGGCATTTGAGATCGTAGGGAAAGGAAATTAGGCATGGGTAAAGCAGGAGCATATTTGGAGCACCCTCGCCAGGTACACGGTGAGCGTTGCGTCGAAGAGTCCATTCTCGATTTCGAGGAATTCGCCCAGCCTCTTGCCGAAGAGCAGCAAAAGATCCAGGCGAGCCGCTGCATGATGTGCGGCGTGGCGTTCTGCCAATTCGGTGATTCCTTTGGGCGCGCTCGGACGTCGGGGTGCCCGCTGCACAATCTCATCCCGGAGTGGAACGATTTGGTGTATCGGGGCCTTTGGGATCAAGCTGCCCAGAGAATGCGCTTGACCAATCCCTTCCCGGAGTTCACCGGACGCGTGTGCCCGGCTTTGTGCGAGGCGGCATGCAACCTCGCTTCCGTCGACGAGGCAACGGCTATTCGCGACAACGAGAGGGCCATCTCCGATCATGAATGGGCTGCCGGCGGACCTGCTCCGCTCAAGCCCGCCGCCGCCGATGCGCCGCGTGTGGCCGTCATCGGTTCGGGCCCCTGTGGCCTTGGTGCAGCGTGGGGGCTGGCCGAAAAGGGCATCGCCGTCACCGTGTTCGAGCGCAACGATCGGGTCGGCGGATTGCTGATGTACGGCATCCCGAACATGAAGCTTCCCAAGGATGTGGTTGCGCGTCGCGTAGCTCAGCTGGAGGCTTCGGGGATCGTTTTCGAAACTGGTGTCGATGCGACCGATCCGGCTGTGGTGGAGCGTCTGCGCAGCGATTTCGATGCCGTGATCGTTGCGACGGGAGCTGCCGACGCTCGCGGCCTGGCGGCTCCTGGCAGCGATGCGCAGGGGGTCGTGTACGCCGTTGACTACCTCACGTCGTCTACTCGCTCGGTGCTCGAAGGCGGCAAGCCGCTCATCGACGCCGAAGGGCTCGACGTCGTCGTCATCGGCGGCGGCGACACGGGCACGGACTGCCTTGCCACGGCGATACGCCAAGGGGCGCGAAGCGTTCGCCAGCTCGAATATAACCCCGCCCCGCCCGAGCAGCGTCTCGCCTCTAATCCCTGGCCGGAATGGCCCATTGAGAAGAAGACCGACTACGGTCAACGTGAGGCGATCGAGCATTTCGGCGAAGAGCCGCGTTCGTGGTCGACCGATACGATCGAGGTTCTGAAAGAGGATGGGGCCGCAGCGGGATTGCGCGTCGTCACGCTCGATTGGAGCGCAGGGGCTCCTCGCCGCTTGATGGAGACCGAGCGCGTCTTGCCGGCTCAGCTCGTCCTGATTGCCTGTGGCTTCAACGGTCCCGATCGAGCGATCTACGAGGCTCTTTCGTGCCATACGTGCGAAGGTCCTCGCGTGCGTCCTCTTGTCGAGGGCGACACCCATCGCGTCGTCTGCGACGAGGATCTGCCGGTGTACGCGGCGGGAGACGCGCGTATCGGATCCACTCTCGTGGTCACGTCGCTTGCCGATGGCTTGGCGTGTGCGCGGGAAGTCGCCGCTGATCTGGCGTAACGAAAAGAAACCACCCGCGTTTCGGCGCGGAAAGACGAAGGGAGAGATGGAGTCATCTCTCCCTTCGATCATCTAGGCGAACTGGATGACGTCTTCGGCGGCGTGGCGAACCTGATGCGGCTCGAAGTGGCTTTGCGCCTTCGTCCCGAATTGGATCATGAGGGAAGCGGAGAATTCTTCGGGATCGATAAGCCCGCGCGATGCGAGGAGCTCGTTCATCTCATCGATGCCGAATCCCTCTATGGGCGTGGAGTCTATTCCCATCATGGCTGCCGCCGTCAACATGTTGGCGAGCGGGATGTAGGTCTGCTTCGCCGCCCATTCGTCGAGGGCCTTCGCATCGGTGAGGTTGCGGTTGTTCTTCTGGAAGTTGTCGAGCATCTCCTGGAACCCGGGAACGTCTTCGGGGCTCATTTTCTTGAGGTTGAGCGCGACGTCTTCGACGTAAGCGCTGTAGGCGCCGACGTTTTTGCGCGCCAAGATGATGACGGTGCGCGCGGCGTTTCTCTTAGCCCCCCATGCGTGATCGAGGACTTCGTCGAGGAGCTCGGGTGTTTCGATCGCCAGGAACTTCCAGGGCTCGAGGCCGAACGAGCTCGGCGAGCGGCGGGCGATGTCGAGCAACAGGGCGAAGTCATCGTCGGCGACCGAGCAGCCTTCTTCGTAGCGTTTGCAGGTGAAGCGATTCGCGAAGGTCGTGCGAAGCACCTCGCGGACGTGATCGTTGGGTGATTGGTTCATGGCCGTTTCCTCCTTCGGGAAATCGTGCCCGGGACGGACTTAGGGTCGCAAGGCGCGCATTGGCCGTCGAGGGCGGGTGCGGACTTTGGGGCCGTATGCGGAAAACGGCCCTGCGGTCGTTTGCTATCTGCAGAATACGTGAGAAGTCGGAAAAGGTGCGTGACATTGCGTTGACGTGTCGGTGAGGAATGCGATGCTTTTCACGGAAAAGCATTTCAGAGGGGTGAATATATGAGAAACGACAACGAACGTCATGCTACGGGAACCGTGTTGATGCTCGAGGGCGGTGGGATGCGCGCCAGCTATACGGCGGCAATGGTCTCCCTTCTGCTCGAGAATCGCGTCACCTTCGATTACGTGTGCGGCATTTCGGCCGGCTCGAGTCACGCCGTCAATTTCCTTTCCGGCGATATCTGGCGTACACGTGCGAGTTTCACCGATCTGGTGATGGAAAAGGAGTTCGGCGGCGTCAAGACCTTCCTCGAGGGGAAGGGGATGTTCTCGGCTCATTGGATCTACGAAGAATCGGGATTACCCGACGGCGTGCTCCCGTTCGATTTCGCGGCGTTCTCGGCCAATCCGACCCCGCTTGCCATTCAGGCATTCGATCGCGACACCGGGGAGACGGTGGTGTGGCATCGGGAAGACATGCCGACGCTTGAGGACCTGATGATGCGCGTGCGCGCAAGCAGTACCTTGCCCATCGTCATGCCGCCGGTTTCCATCGACGGCCACGTGTACTACGATGGGGGATTGGGGGTCGGCGCCGGAGTGCCGCTTCAACTTGCGCTCGATTCGGGTTGCTCGCGTATTTTCGCCATCATGACGCGCCCGAAGGGTTTCCGTAAACCGGCGCCCGACATCGGCCGTGCCGCCCGCCTCACCGCTGAGCGGTATCGAGCCTACCCGAAGGTGCGTGAAGCCCTGCTTAGCCGAAACGAGCGTTATAACGCCGAGCTCGATCGCCTGGAAGAGCTCGAGCGACAGGGCAGGGCGTTCATCGTGTACGCCGAGGACATGAAGGTGGAGAACAGCACGACCGACCTGACGGCATTGAGGGCGAGCTATTTCGACGGCTACGCCCAGGCGCAGCGCGAACTGCCGGCGTGGCTGGAGTGGCTCGGCGTGGACGGGCGCTAGGGGTTGCGCGCGAACCGGAGTGACCTTGAAGGAAAACGGACCCGGGGACGATCTGAACTGCCTCCCATTTCTTGGACACGGAAATAGAAGTCCGAGGAATGGGAGGC
>CAUHNN010000015.1 GCA_959607715.1 uncultured Eggerthella sp.
CCTCCCATTCCTCGGACTTCTATTTCCGTGTCCAAGAAATGGGAGGCAGTTCAGCTTTGAGCCGGGGCCCCTTCTTCGTGTATCGGTGCGCTACCGCGCTCTCAGCGATCGAGCGTCGAGGACGGTTTTGAAGGTTTGGATCAAGAGCGTCGGCGCGAAAGCGAGCGCAACGACGAAGCCGATCTGCTCGAAGGAAAGGGGCTCGACGAGCAGGAGGGGATGAAGCGCGGGGACGAACAAGACGCAGCCAAGCAGGGCGACGCCGCCTGCGAAGGCGAGAAGAACGTAGCGGTTCGTCCCCAAGCCGAGCGCAGCGAGCGAGTGGTCGTTGTCGCGGCAGTTGAAGCCGTGGAAGAGCCGTGCGAGGGAAAGCGTGATGAACGCCATGGTCATGGCGCAGCCGAGGCTCGTCTGGCCTCCGATGAAAAACGCCGCCATAGTGGCCGTCGCGATGAGCGCGCCTTGGACGCAGACGCGCAGGAACAGCTTCTTGCTCAAGATGGGCTCATGGGGGTTGCGCGGCTTCTGCTCGAGAAGGTCGGCGCGTGCCGGCTCCATGCTGATGGCGATGGCCGGAAGGCTGTCGGTCAGGAGGTTGATGAAGAGCAGGTGCACCGCCGCGAAGGGGGCCGGCAGGCCGGTCAGCGAGGCGAAGAGCACGCTCAGGATTCCCGCTGCGTTGCCCGAGAGCAGGAACAGGATGGTGTTGCGGATGTTCGCATACACCGATCGCCCGTTCACGACGGCCCGCACGATGGTGGCGAAGTTGTCGTCGGTCAGGATCATCGAGGCGGCGTCTTTGCTCACCTCGGTCCCGGTGACGCCCATGGCGACGCCGATGTCGGCCTTCTTGAGGGCCGGAGCGTCGTTGACGCCGTCGCCGGTCATGGATACGACGTTGCCGCGCCGCTGCCAGGCGTCCACGATGCGGATCTTGTGCTCGGGGGAGACGCGGGCGTACACCGAGACGCGGGGGAGGATCTCGTCGAGTTCTTCGTTGCTCATCGCCTCGATCTCGGAGCCTTCGAGCGCGATGTCGCCTTCCTCCATGATCCCGATGCGTGCCGCTATGGCCGAGGCGGTGATCTTGTGGTCGCCGGTGATCATGATCGTGCGGATGCCGCCTGTCCGGGCGTCGGCGACGGCTTGCGCGGACTCTTCTCGCGGGGGATCCATCATCGCCATCAGGCCGACGAAGATAAGATCGTGCTCATCTTCGAACGTGAGCTCACGCGCAGCGTCGAGTTCTTTCATGGCGAAGGCGAGCACGCGTAGCCCTTGTCGGGAAAGATGCTCGTTCGTCTCGAGGATACGTTGCTTCATTCCCTCGGTCGCGTCGACGATGCCCTGCCTGGTCAGAATCGAGCTCGTGCGGTCGAGTATGACGTCGAGGGCACCCTTCGTGAACATCGTCGGCTTGCCGCGTCGATCGTGCAGGGTGCTCATGAGCTTGCGTTCGGAATCGAAGGCCAGTTCGCTCAAGCGGGGGTGACGAGCCCGATAGTCGGCTTCATCGATGCCGAGGGAGTCGCCGATGGCCACGAGCGCCACCTCGGTCGGGTCTCCCACCGAGGTGCCTGCCGCCTCGTCGGTGGTCGCGTCGCTTGCCCAGATGCCGATGCGCACGAGCATGCGCTGCGAGAAGTCTCCCATGTCGACGTCTTCGGCGTCGATGAGGCTCCCGTAGGTGTAGAGCTTCTCGACCGTCATCCTGTTCTGGGTGAGCGTGCCGGTCTTGTCCGAGCAGATCACGGCGACGCACCCGAGGGTTTCGACGGCCTTGAGGTCCTTGATGATCGCGTTTTGCCGCGCCATCTTCTGCGTTCCGATCGCGAGGGTGATGGTGACGATGGAGGCGAGCGCCTCGGGGATGGCCGCGACGGCGAGCGCGACGGCGAACATGAGCGAGTCGATGAGCGTCATGCCGCTGCGCAGGTAGGATAAGAGGAAGACCACGACGCAGACGGCCATGATGGCGATGGCGAGTTTCGCCGAGAAGTCGTCGAGGCTCGCCTGCAGCGGCGTCTTGCGCTGGGCGGTTTGGTTCATGAGGGTGGCGATCTTGCCCATCTCGGTGCTCATGCCCGTTGCGGTCACGACGGCGCGCCCCCGCCCGTAGGTCACGAGCGATCCGGAGAACACCATGTCGCGCTGGTCTCCGAGGGCGACGTTGTCCCCTTCGAGGGCCCCGTCGCTTTTCTCGACGCCGTCGCTTTCGCCGGTCAGCGCGCTTTCATTGACCTTGAGGGAGGCGCTTTCGATCACGCGCCCGTCGGCTACGGCCATGTCTCCCGCCTCAAGCACGAGCACGTCGCCGGGGACGACGTCGACGGCGGGTATCTCGCGCACGGTTCCGTCGCGCACGACCTTCGCGTGGGGAGCGCTCATGGCCTTGAGGCTTTCGAGGGATTGCTCGGCCTTGATCGTCTGGACGGTTCCCAGCACCGCGTTGAGGATGAGCACCGCGACGATGACGAGCGTGCTTTCCGTGCTGCCCGAGACGAACGAGATGCCGGCGGCGATGATGAGGATGATGACGAGGAGGTCTTTGAACTGCCCGAAGAAGACCGCTGCGACGCTTGCCCGCTTCGCCTCCTCGATTTCGTTCGCGCCGTAGCGATTGCGTCTCGCGGCGGCGTCTGCCTCCGAGAGGCCGCGTGCGGTGGTGCCGAGCGCGTCGAGCGCTTCCGCGACGGTTGTGCGGTAGAAGTCGCTTGCCATAGGACCCCTCCTTATGGTTTTGAGCGTCACTGCCACCATCCCACCAAAGGCCTCCGATCTGCATGATTGCTAACGGGTTGTTACCCGATCGCGTTCGCTGCTCCCAGTTGCGCGCGCTGGTCGCGTTGCGGGAGTTGGCTGTCGTGCATCTTTCGTGGAACGCTCGGGTGCGCTTTGCGCGAGTGGATATGATGGGGGAAATCAAAATGAGGGGTTTTGCCCGTATCGTCAGGAGCGGATTTCATGTCAACCAAGGACTCGACTGCCCAGCGCATCGCGCAGGCGGCGGAGCTCTATAGCGCGTTCGAGCGTGCGAGTAGGTCTCTTTTCAAGAAATACGATGCGGCCATCCGCGAGATGAAGACGCGTTTCGAAACGCTCGACGCCGACTTGGAGTACCGCTTCAATCGCAATCCGATCCATCACATCGAGACGCGCCTGAAGTCGCCTGAGAGCGTGTTCGAGAAGATGCGGCGCTACGATGTCCCCATCACGCTCGCCTCCATGGAGGAGAACATCCTCGACGTCGCGGGGGTGCGGGTTATCGTCTCCTACATCGACGACGTCTACGCCTTGGTGAAGGTCCTTTCCCTCCAAGACGATCTGCAGGTGGTGAAGGTCAAGGACTACATCAAGTCCCCTAAGCCCAACGGGTACCGAAGCCTTCACGTCATCGTCAAGATCCCCATCTACTTCCTCGACCGCAAGCAGTACGTCCCGGTCGAGATCCAGTTCCGCACCATCGCCATGGATTTCTGGGCTTCGCTCGAGCACACCCTGAAGTACAAGCAGCGCGCCGAGCTCGAGGGCATCGACATGTACGACGAGCTGAAGGACTGCTCGGCCATCATCGAGGATGTCGAACGCCGCATGCAGATCCTCATGCACGCCGTTCAGACGACCGACGTCGAGGAGGCGGCTCGCCGCCGCCGCGAGCAGCTCAAGGAACAGGAGAAGACCATCGCCAACACGGTCCCTGCGAACAAGGGCGACTAGCCCCCTTGGCATCCAGACTGGCCTTTGGCGGCATACTGGCTTCCTTTCATGGTCATTTCGCAGCCTTTTCCACCACTCCACCTAGTTGGAGTAGAATAAGGAACTCAAAGAGCCGTAGGCGCGCGAAAGGCGGTTTCGCCTTCCCGCCGACGCAGATCAGATGCGGCATTGGCATGAAAGGATGAAAAATGGCAGACCTTCAAGAGGTGGACTATATCTGGAAGAACGGTGAGATGGTGCCGTGGGCCGAAGCTACCACGCATGTCCTCACCCATGCTCTTCATTACGGATCCGGCGTGTTCGAGGGCATTCGCTGCTATCACAACACCGACACCGACGAAGCCGTCATTTTCCGTCTCCGCGACCATATGGAGCGCCTCCATCGCAGCGCCAAGATCGCGATGATGGAGCTGCCCTATTCGGTCGACGAGCTCTGCGACGCAACGGTCGAGCTCATCAAGAAGAACGGCCTGAAGTCCTGCTACATCCGCCCCTTGGCATATTACGGCTATGGCCAGATGGGCGTCGATCCCACCGGCGCCCCGGTCGATGTGATCATCGCCGTGTGGCCGTGGGATGCTTACCTCGGCGCAGATGCGCTTGAAAACGGCGTGAAGGTGGGCGTTTCCTCGTGGCGCCAGCGCTCGTTCAACGCCATTCCTCCTGCCGTCAAGTCCTCCGCGTCGTACATGAACTCGATTCTCGCCAAGCTCGAGGCGAAGAACCACGGTTATTCCGAAGCGGTCATGCTCAACGAGCAGGGCTATGTGTGCGAAGGTACCGGCGAGAACCTCTTCGTCGTTCGCGACGGCATCCTTTCCACGCCTCCTCTGTCCGATGGCCTTCTCGAGGGCATCACGCGCGATACCGTTTTGACGATCGCGACCGATATGGACATCCCGGCGATCGAGGAGTCCCTCACTCGCGCCGATCTCTACATCGCGGATGAGATGTTCATGACCGGATCGGCAGCCGAGCTCACCCCCGTCGCCAGCGTCGACGACCGCCCCATCGGCAAGCGCGGCCCGGTCACCACGGCGCTTCAGCAGCGTTACTTCGACGTCGCTTACGGCAAGGTTCCCGAGTACGAAGAGTGGATCACCCGTTTCTAGGGTCGGGAAAGCTCGATAGCACGATGCGCATAGAGGAGCCTTGGTTTCGATCGGGGCTCTTCTTATGCGCGGGGGATGTCCAGGAGGAGAGACATGGCTGATTTGAGGACCAGGGAAGTCGAGGACCTGCTTACGGTCTTCGCCGGGTTGACCGATCCCGACGATGTGTTCGCATTGCTCGAGGATCTGTTCACCGTGAGGGAGATCAAAGACACGTCGCAGCGTCTAGACGTCGCGCGTATGCTGAAGGCCGGCAGCTCCTATGCCGTCATCGAGCAGGCGACGGGAGCGTCTGCCACGACGATTGCGCGCGTGTCGAAGGCGCTCAACTACGGTTCGGGCGGCTACGATCGCGCATTCTCGCTTCTTGCGCCGCAGGAAGCGGAATAGCGCGGGGCGTCGTCTCGCCCGCGCAAGGGAAGGAAGGTTTTGTTCGATGGGTTCCGTTTCCGCGTTCCTCGAACGCAAGAACGTCGAGGTATCGGTTCAGCGCTACCTCATCGATGCCCTCGGGGCGATGGCGCAGGGTTTGTTCGCATCTCTTCTGATGGGGACTATTCTCTCGACGCTCGGGCAGCAGGCGAACATCCCCCTGTTCGTCGAGATCGGGGATTTCGCGAAAAGCGCAGCGGGCCCCGCGATGGCCGTGGCCATCGGCTTCGCCCTCAAAGCGCCCTCGCTGGTGCTCTTCTCCCTTGTCGCGGTCGGCTATGCGGCTAACAGTCTCGGTGGCGCAGGCGGGCCGCTTGCGGTGCTGATCGTCGCCATCGTCGCCGCGGAATGCGGGAAAGTCGTCTCAGGGGAAACCAAGATCGACATCCTCGTCACCCCATTCGTGACCATCGTCGTCGGCTGCCTGGTCGCTATCGCTTGCGCGCCCGCCATCGGCGCCGGGGCAAGCTCGGTCGGCGCCCTCATCATGTGGGCGACCGATCTTCAGCCCTTCTTCATGGGCGCCCTCGTCTCGGCTCTCGTGGGCATCGCGCTTACCCTACCCATCTCGTCGGCCGCCATTTGCGCGGCGCTTGGCCTTACCGGCTTGGCCGGCGGCGCCGCTGTGGCGGGCTGCTGCGCCCAGATGGTCGGCTTCGCGGTCATGAGCTTCAAGGAGAACCGGTGGGGAGGTTTGGTGTCCCAGGGGCTGGGAACCTCCATGCTCCAGATGGGAAACATCGTGCGCAACCCGCGCATCTGGATTCCTCCGACGCTTGCTTCGCTCGTTACCGGTCCCGTGGCGACGTGCTTCTTCCAGCTGAAGATGAACGGGGCCGCTATCGCCTCGGGCATGGGGACCTGCGGGCTCGTCGGTCCGATAGGCGTCTACACCGGCTGGGTCTCCGACGTCGCTTCGGGGTCGATGGCCGCCATCACCGCTTTTGATTGGGCGGGGCTGATCCTGATCTGCTTCATCCTTCCTGCGGTTCTGAGCTGGGCATTCGCACAGGTGCTTCGGAAGATCGGATGGATCAAGCCCGGGGATCTGACGCTTGAATCGGCTGACGATATGGTAAAGGCCCCTTCCGAGGCGAAGGAGGGGAAGCAGGGCGCATGACGTCATCGCTTCGACGCATACTCCCGTCCTGCATCGCCCTTGCGGTGGCTTTCTGCCTTTGCGTCTTCCTCGTCGGCTGCTCTGCCTCCGACGAGGAAGACGAGGATTGTTCCCTTGCCAAAGAGGGGGTGCTGAGCGTCGCGGCGTCGCTTGATGACCCGCCGTTTTCCTCGCTTGAAGCGAATGAGGCCGCGGGCTTTTCCGTCGCGCTCGCCAAGGAGGTGGCGCATCGCATGGGGCTTGGGTGCGAGATCGTGGAGACCCCGCGCGATGAGTGCGCTTCGAAGGTGATGAGCGGGGCATGCGACATCGCCCTTCCCCTCGAGCCCCTCGATGCTCCTCGCGACGAGGGACTCGATGCCTCCGATCCCTTCGTCGTCGTCGACCAGGCGATCATCGCGAAAGAGGGGGTATACGATTCGGCCGACGACCTCAAGGGTAGGAAGCTCGCCGTCGTGAAGGGATCGACGGGCGAATGGATCGCCGTCGATGTGGTGCAGGGCGACGCAGTTGAATACGAAAGCGTCGAGAAGTGCTTCGCTGCGCTCAAGTCGGGGGCGGTCTCGGCGGTGGTGGGCGATGCTCCCGTCGCCGAGAAATGCGCATTTGCGACCGGCTGCGCCGTCGTCGAGAGGGTGGCTACGGGCGAGCGCTTCGGGTTCCTCGTCGGCAAGGACGATCCCGCGCTCAGGTCCTCCATCGACGAGGTTCTTTCGTCGATGGAGGAAGACGGTTCCCTCGATGCTCTTCGCAAGGAGTATTTGGGCCTTTAGCGTTGTCGCCTGTGTGGAGAATGCATGGGGGATTCCTTTTCTTCGCTTACGAGCGCTTCGTGTTCTTTGCTATGTTCAGTAGTTGGACCTTCGGCCCCGAGGGCGATTTGGCCGAGGCTCCGCGCCCCTCGAACAACTACCGGAAACGAGGTTTCCCTTTGCAGAAGAACATGATTCCGCTCCTTGCCGTTCTCTACGCCGCCGGCTTTATATCAGCGTTCAACGAGAACATCATCAACGTGGTGCTCGTCGACGTGATGGGGGCATTCTCCGTCTCGTCGACCACGGCCCAATGGCTCGTCACCGGATACATGATCGTCACGGCAACGGTGGTGTCGGTCATGGCGTTCCTTACGCGTCGCTTCACGCTTCGCACGCTGATCTTCAGCGGCGCGGCGTCTCTCATCGTCGGATCGGTGGGCTGCTTTTTCGCCCCCTCGTTCGCGTTGCTCCTTCTTTTCCGTCTTGTCCAGGCCGTCGGCACGGGCATCTTCATCCCCGTCATGATGACGACGGTGCTCATGGTCGCCCCGCGCCAGAAGCTCGGGACGTACTTGTCGATAGGAAGCTGCTGCATCACCTTCGGCCCAGCGCTTTCCCCGGTGGTCTCCGGCCTGTTCGCCACCATGCTCGGGTGGCGCTACGTCTTCGTGACGCCGGCGCTCGTCATCCTCGTCATCGCCTTGTTCGGTTGGTTCGCGGTGAAGAATCTCGCGCCGGTTGAGAAGGCCAAGCTCGACGTCCCTTCGGTGCTGTTCTCGGCGCTGGGCCTGGTCGGTCTGGTCTACGGCTTGACTGAACTTGCGAGCAATCCGGTCGTTTCCCTCGGGGCTTTGGCCGTCGGAGCGGTGTTCGTGGCCGCTTTCGTTATGCGTCAGCGCTCGTTGGCCGACCCTATTCTCGATCTTCGTCCCTTCCGCCAGCGCCGATTCGTGCTGGGATGCCTTCTGGCCATCGTCGCGATGATGACGACGTTTTCCATGAGCGTCGTGCTGGTGCTTTACTTCGAAGCCGCCCTCGGCGCAACGGCTCTCGTCGCCGGCGCCGTGCTGCTCATTCCCATACTGATCAACGCGGCAACCGCCGTCATCGGCGGTCGGATCATGGACAAGCGCGGCGCGTGGCCGCTGCTCCCTCTTGGCTTTGCCATCATCGTCTTCGGCCAGGCCGCTATCGCGTTCGCCTCCTACGAGGCCGCTTTCGTCGCCGTCGTCGTAGGGGCGGTCGTGACCTACGGCGGCGTCGGCCTGGTGTTTTCCCCTTCGCAGACGGCGGGCCTTGGCGCGGTGGATCGCGAGCAGCACGCCAGCGGCGTGTCGATCATGAATCTCTTCGTCCAGGTGGCGGCCTGTTTGGGGCCGGCTCTCTTCGTCGGCGTCATGTCGAGCGTCTCGTCTGCCGAGACGGCGTCGGGGCTCGCCTTGCCCCTTGCCGAAGCGCACGGCTTCTCCGCGACGATGTGGGTAGCGTGCGGCGTCGCCTTCGTCGGTGTCGTCGTCTCGCTTGTCCTGGTCCGCCTCGAGTACCGCGTGAAGGACAGCCGGCTCGATCTGCGCGCGTCCGTCGCGTCGCGCGGTGACGCGTCGATCGTCGACGATGTGATGCAGCGCGACGTGGTGACGGTCGATTCTTCGGCCGACGTGTCCCAGGCGATAGCGGTGGTCGTCGAGACGGGCATCGGCGGCGTGCCTGTCGTCGATGCGAACAAGCGCGCGGTCGGCTACCTTTCCGACGGCGATATCGTGCGTTACCTGACCGGCGGCGAGCCCCGTACGCCCCTTTCGGCCATCGATGCGCTTGCTCAGGCCCTGCGCGACGGCGACGTGACGAGCGATGTGGAAGGGCTTCTCTCCCGCAACGTCATGGACATCGCGCGGGGTGATGTGGTGAGCGTTGCGTCCGGCACGCCCCTCGATGCCGCATGCCGCGTTTTGGCCGACAAGCGCGTGAGGAAGATGCCCGTCGTCGAGGGCGATCGGGTGGTGGGCACGATCAGCCGATCCGATGTGATGCGTTCGTTTTTGTCCTCTCGGCTCGCCTAGCCTTGGCGCCTCGTCCGGGTGGCGGTGGTAGAATCGCAGCGATGAACACGAGAGAAGGGGATACGCATGGAACATGAAAGCGCGTGGAAGCGCTACGATGCCGATCAGCTGGACGAACTCGAGCGCCTTGCGGGCGAGTACCTCGATTTCATCTCCGACAACAAAACGGAGCGGCGCTGCGTCCGATCCGCTATTTCCCTGGCCGAGCAGGCGGGGTATCGCTGCCTCGATGAGGCGATCGAGGACGGGCGCCGTCTCATGCCCGGCGACAAGGTGTGGGCCCATTCCTTCGGGAAGGCCCTGATCCTCATAACCATCGGGAATGAGCCTCTTTCCAGCGGGATCAACATCCTCGGTGCGCATATCGACAGCCCGCGCCTCGACCTGAAGCAGAACCCCCTCTACGAATCCAATGGCCTGGCCTGTCTCGACACGCATTACTACGGCGGCATCAAGCATTACCAGTGGGTAACGCTTCCCCTTGCGCTCCATGGGGTCGTCGCCAAGACCGACGGTGAGGTCATCGACGTCAACGTCGGCGACGACGAGGGCGATCCGGTCTTCTGCGTCACCGATCTCCTCCCGCATCTCGCCAACGCCCAGATGGGCAAGAAGGCGAGCGAGGTGGTCGAAGGCGAGAGCCTCGATGTGCTTGTCGGCAATCGCCCGCTCATCGTCGAAGAAGGCGAAGACGAGGCGAAGGATCCCGTCAAGGCATTCGCCCTGGAGGTGCTGTCCCGAAAGTACGGCATCGCCGAGGAAGATTTCCTTTCCGCCGAAATCGAGGTCGTTCCCGCTGGTCGCGCTCGCGAGCTCGGTTTCGATCGCAGCATGATCATCGGCTACGGTCAAGACGATCGCGTCTGCGCCTTCCCTTCCCTCAGGGCCCAGCTCGCGGTCGACTCCCCGAAGACCACGTCGGTCACCGTGCTCGTCGACAAGGAGGAGATCGGCAGCGTCGGGGCGACCGGCATGGCTTCCCAGTTCTTCGAGAACACGATAGCCGAGGTCATGGAGCTTGCCGGGGAAGGCGGAGATCTCGCTCTTCGCCGTGCACTGCGTCGTTCCCGCATGCTTTCTTCCGACGTGTCGGCCGCCTTTGATCCTGCCTACGCGTCGGTGTTCGAGGCGAAGAACTCCGCCTACGCCGGTCGCGGTCTGGTCTTCAACAAATACACGGGTGCCCGCGGAAAGAGCGGCTCCAACGACGCCCGGGCCGAGTACGTTGCCTTCGTCCGCCGCGTGATGGACGATGCGGGCGTTGCCTACCAAACCGCCGAGCTCGGCAAGGTCGACGCCGGCGGCGGCGGAACCATCGCCTACATCCCCGCGAAGTACGGGATGGACGTCATCGATTCGGGGGTTGCGGTCCTATCCATGCATGCTCCGTGGGAAGTGACGTCGAAGGCCGATCTGTACGAAGCGTATCGCGGTTACGTGGCCTTTTTGGAGTCGTAGCCCGGAAGAATCGGCTCGGGCTGTTTTTCTCGGGGATAATTTCGCTCCCGCGGTTACGAGGTGACTATAATGAGGGGAATCTCGCACGAAACGCGCCGCCGCGCCCATCTCGTGCAAGGGTCCCGAATGATGAGAAGCAAAGCAAGGAGCGCTACATGGCATACTACTTCGACGAACCCTCTCGTACCTTCAACGAGTACCTTCTCGTTCCTGGTTACTCCTCCTCGGAGTGCATTCCGGAGGCCGTGGACCTCTCCACGCCCTTGGTTCGTTTCAAGCGCGGCGAAGAGCCTTCCCTGAAGCTGTCCATCCCGATGGTTTCCGCCATCATGCAGGCCGTCTCCGATGACGGCATGGCCGTCGCCCTTGCTCAGCAGGGAGGCCTGTCCTTCATCTACGGCTCCCAGACCATCGAGGACCAGGCGGCTATGGTCGCTCGCGTTAAGGACCACAAGGCGGGCTTCGTGCGCAGCGATTCCAACCTTACCCCTGATGCGACCCTTGCCGACGTCATCGCGTTGAAGGAGAAGAGCGGTCACACCACCATGCCCGTTACCGAGGGCGGCAAGTCGCAGGGCAAGCTGCTCGGCATCGTCACGGGCCGCGACTACCGCCTTTCCCGCATGAGCCTCGATACGCCCGTTTCGGAGTTCATGACCCCGCGCGAGAAGCTCATCGTCGCCTCTGCCGACACGAGCCTCAAGGAAGCGAACGACATCATCTGGGACAACAAGCTCAACTCCCTTCCCATCGTCGACGATGAGGGCAACCTTCTCTATCTGGTTTTCCGCAAGGACTACGAGCAGCACAAGTCCAATCCTCATGAGCTGCTCGACAGCCACAAGCGCTACCTCGTCGGCGCAGGCATCAACACCCGCGACTACGCCGAGCGTGTCCCCGCTCTCGTCGAGGCCGGCGCCGATGCGCTGTGCATCGACTCTTCCGAAGGCTACTCCGAATGGCAGTCCCGCACCATCGACTGGATTCGCTCCCATTACGGCGATTCGGTCAAGGTCGGCGCGGGCAACGTCGTCGACGAAGAGGGCTTCCGCTTCCTCGCCGACGCGGGCGCGGACTTCATCAAGGTCGGCATTGGCGGCGGTTCTATCTGCATCACGCGCGAGCAGAAGGGCATCGGTCGCGGTCAGGCCACGTCTCTGATCGAGGTGTGCCGCGCACGCGACGAGTACTTCAAGGAGACGGGCGTCTACGTTCCGGTCTGCTCTGACGGCGGCATCGTCTACGACCACCACATGACCCTTGCGCTCGCCATGGGCGCCGACTTCCTCATGCTCGGCCGCTATTTCGCCCGTTTCGACGAAAGCCCGACCAACAAGGTCAACGTCAACGGCAACTACATGAAGGAGTACTGGGGCGAAGGCTCTGCGCGTGCACGCAACTGGCAGCGCTACGACCTTGGCGGTTCGAAGAAGGGCATGACCTTCGAAGAGGGCGTCGACTCCTACGTGCCCTACGCTGGCGCCTTGAAGGACAACGTCGACCTCACGCTCTCCAAGGTCAAGTCCACGATGTGCAACTGCGGTGCGCTCACCATTTCCGAGCTCCAGGAAAAGGCCAAGCTCACGGTCATCAGCGCGACTTCCATCGTCGAGGGCGGCGCCCACGACGTCTTGCTCAAGGACAAGACCCCTTACGTCGGCAACACCATCCGTTAGTTCGCCGCCTCATCGCGTACTTTGAAAGCCGTCGGCTTACATGCCGGCGGCTTTTTCGTTCTGCGCGCTTTCGAGCCCGCCTTGCGCCGTCTTCATAAAATCTTCGTGTTTTCGTTTCGCCATAACACGGCATCTACCTGGCAAAACATCATCTCCCTTCGCTTCTTCGGAAGGGGTGTGATCCTGTCGATTAGTGCGCAGGGGGCAACTGCGATACACTTTTCGCTATGTTTACGAGAACCAAACAAGCGCTGTGCGCGATACCTTTGTGCCTTACTTTGCTGCTTTCGGGCGCGCTTCCGATGGCCGGCGGCGTGCGGGCTGCGCATGCCGATGAGCTATCCGACGCCAAGGCGACGCTCGACGCCGCTTCGAAGGAGCTCGATGCCCTGACGTCCGAGTACCGCTCGCTCGAGACCGAGCTCGCCTCTCTTGACGAGCAGATCTCCGAGGCGACCGACAAGGTCGCGAAGGCCCAGCAGGCGATGATCGAGGGCCAGGAAGATCTCGGCGACACGGTCGTCGCCCAGTACAAAAGCGACGGTTCTCTGTCCTTCACGGCCATCTGCCTCAATTCCGCCGACCTTTCCGATCTGGTGAAGAACATGTCCTACTACGGCGCGATCCAGCAGGATCAGGCCGAGAGGATCGCCGAGCAGAAGAAGCTGCGCGATGACTTCCAGTCCGCCCTTTCCGATCTCGACGCGAAGCGCGATAGCCAGCAAGATCTGCTCGACCAGGCGGAGGCGAAGAAGGAACGCGCCGAAAAGGTCGTCTCCGAAGCTTCCTCCAAAGTCGCCTCCATCGAGTCGGAGCGTAAGCGCCTGGCCGATCTGAAGAAGAAGGCCGCGTCTCTCGAGAAGAAGCAGCAGGGTAATCAGTCGTCCCAGTCGAGCTCCCCGAATTGGAACACCGGCAGCGATCGTCCCTCGCAAGGGGAGGACCATACGCAGGAGGACACCTCTACCGACGCCCCTTCGTCTTCCAAGGGCTGGAAGACCGGCGTTGCGTCCGCCTACGGCGGCAAGACCGACCCATGGACGCCGAACCCCGGCACGACGGCGACGGGCGCCGTGTGCAACGATTGGTCGATGGGCGTCGCCATCCCCATGGCATGGGAGAACTACAGCTCATATTTTGGTCGCGCGGTGGAAATCCGCTACGGTGGGAAGACGGTGGTCGCCACCATCAACGATTGCGGCGGCATGGGCGGCGGCTCGCGCTCCCTCGATCTCCAGCCCGGCGTATGGAAGGCCTTCGGTTTCTCTTCCTGCCAGGACTGGGGCCTGCGCACGGTGTCCTACCGTATTCTCTAGCCTTGCCGTGCATCTGAATCGCGATACGCTCTATAATGCTAAAGTGCTCTTCCCCTGGAAGAGCCTTTGCTATTGCGGCTGAAATAACCGCAGCGCCATAGACAACCGACCTCGTGAGCGAAGGACGTTTGCATGAAAGAATACAATCCGCATGAGATCGAGCCTCGTTGGCAGAAGATCTGGGCAGACACGGGAGCCCATCGCGCCACCGAAGACGCCTCTAAGCCGAAGCGCTATGTTCTCGAGATGTTCCCGTACCCTTCGGGCGATATCCATATGGGGCACGTGCGCAACTACTCCATCGGCGATGTGACCGCGCGTTATTACAAGATGCGCGGCTACGACGTGCTTCATCCCATGGGATGGGACGCTTTCGGCTTGCCCGCCGAAAACGCGGCGATCAAGCACAACAGCCATCCCGCGAAGTGGACTTACGGCAACATCGAAACGCAGAAGGCCAGTTTCAAGCGCATGGGCTTCTCCTACGACTGGGACCGCACCGTCGTTGCGTGCGATCCGGAATACTACCGCTGGGGCCAGTGGATCTTCCTTCAGTTCTGGAAGCGCGGCCTGGTCGAGCGGCGCAACTCCCCGGTCAACTGGTGCCCCAATTGCCAGACCGTCCTCGCCAACGAGCAAGTGACCGAAGGGGAGTGCTGGCGTTGCCACGGTGCGGTGGAGAAGCGCGACCTCACCCAGTGGTACTTCAAGATCACCGATTACGCCCAGGAGCTCCTCGACGACCTCGATCAGCTCGAGGGGTGGCCCGAGCCCGTTAAGCAGATGCAGGCCAACTGGATCGGTCGCTCCGAGGGAGCCGAGGTCGACTTCCTCCTGTGCGGCAAAGATGGCCAGGCTCCTGCCGAGCCGACTGAAGAAGATGTCATTACCGTCTTCACCACGCGTCCCGATACCCTCTTCGGCTGCAGCTTCTTCCTGCTCGCGCCGGAATCGCCGCGCCTCATGGAGCTCGTCGAGGGAACCGAATACGAGGCGGCGGTGAAGCAGCTCGTCGAAGACGCCTCGAAGGTGAGCGCCGTCGAGCGTGCCCAGGGCGACCGCGAGAAGCACGGAGCCTTCACGGGCCGCTATGTCGTCAACCCCGTCAACGGCGAGAAGGTCCCCGTGTGGGTCGCTGACTACATCGTGGCCGACTACGGCACGGGCGCCGTCATGGCCGTTCCGTGCGGGGATCAGCGCGATTTCGAGTTCGCCCGCAAGTACGACTTGCCTATCATTCCTATCATCCTTGGCGAGGACGACCCGCTCTTCTCCGAGCTCAATGGGGTGGAGGAGCGCAAGGTGATGACGGTCGACTGGGAGAAGTCCTACGAGGCTGAAGGCGTGCTCGTCCAGTCCGGTAAGTACACCGGCCTGGTCGGCGGCAAGCACAGCCCCGCCGTCGACGCCATCATTGGTGACCTCGAGGCAGCAGGGAAGGGCAAGAAGTCGGTGCAGTTCCGCCTGCGCGATTGGCTCATCTCCCGTCAGCGTTACTGGGGCAACCCGATTCCCATGATCTACTGCGACGAGTGCGGCCTTGTGCCGGTTCCCGAAGAGGATCTTCCCGTCATGTTGCCGAAGGACATCGATCTCGCCGCCGGCGAGACCTTGGCGACCCACGAGGATTTCGCGTCCTGCACGTGCCCGAAGTGCGGTGCTCCCGCCCGCCGCGAGACCGATACCATGGATACGTTCACCTGCTCGAGCTGGTACTATCTCCGCTATACCGATCCGCATAACGATGAACTCCCCTTCGATCCTCAGAAGGCAAACCGCTGGATGCCCGTCGATCAGTACATCGGCGGCATCGAGCATGCCATCCTCCATCTGCTGTATTCCCGCTTCTTCACCAAGGTGCTGCGTGATATGGGCATGCTCGAATTCGACGAGCCGTTCATGAACCTACTGTGCCAGGGAATGGTTCTCGATGAGCATGGCGACGTTATGTCGAAGTCGAAGGGCAACGTCATATCCCCTGAAGAGATGATCGAAGGCTACGGCGCCGACGCGGTGCGCGCCTATATCCTCTTCATGGCTCCCCCCGACAAGGAGCTTCAGTGGAATGAAGACGGCTTGGCCGGTATGCACAAGTTCCTGAATCGTGCTTGGCGCACCGTCAACGACCTCGCCAACGCAGCCGATGACCGTACTTTCTTCCAGGAAGGCGCCAAGGCGGGCGAGGCCGAGGCTGCTCGCGATGCGCTTCTGCGTGAGCGCCATCGCGTCGTCGGCAAGGTGATCGACGACTTCGGGCGCAACAACTTCAACACGGCCATCGCGGCCATCATGGAGCTCGTCAACGCGGCGGGCGAGTACCTTCGCAAGAACGCTCCCGCCGACCGTGCCGCCGACGGTGGGCTTTCCGCCCTCGACGCCGAGGTCGCCGAGGTCATCGTTTCCCTTCTCGCTCCTATCGTCCCGCACTGGGCCGAAGAGCTGTGGACGACGGTCCTCGGTCGTGATGGTTCCATTCACGACAAGGCGTGGCCCGACTTCGATCCCGAAAAGGCGAAGTCGCAGGAAGTCGAGCTTGCCGTTCAGGTCAACGGCAAGGTGAAGGCCAAGATCACGGTCGCCGCCGACGAAGAGGAACAGGCCGTTCGCGAGACGGCGCTCTCGGCGGTTTCCCAGGCGATCGATGGCAAGGATGTGAAGAAGGTCATCGTCATTCCAGGGCGCTTGGTCAACATCGTCGCGAAATAACGCCTGATCATTTATGCGACCCGCCGATTATGGCGGGTCGCTTTCGTTTTTCTGAGGCTTGCGTTGGTTCTGCGCGGGGTGGTCGAAGGCGCAAGGCCATGCGCTATCATCGAGGGCGTGAGAAGAAGGAAACATACTCAGCGTGGGTGCTTGGCTCGTTTCGCGAGGGCGGTTGCAGGGCTTATGCTTGCAGCGGTCCTCGTCGTCGTTGGTGTGCCGCTGGGCATCAATGCGCTCGTGTGCGCGCAGACCGCCCCATCGATCGAGACGATCGATGAGGCCGAGCGGAATGCTTCGAGCTTCGATGCCGATGCCATCGTCGTCCTCGGTGCGGGAATCAACTGGGACGGAAGCCCATCGGCTGTCTTGAAGGATCGCCTCGAGGTGGCGATCGAGCTGTACAAGTCGGGCGTCGCGCCTAAGATCATCATGAGCGGCGACAACAGCGATTCGACGTACAACGAGGTCATGGCTATGGCTAACTACGCGATAGCGCAGGGGGTTGACGAAGACGATATCTTCTGCGACCACGCAGGGGTCTCTACCTACGACAGCATGTACCGCGTGAAGAACGTCTTCTCCGTTTCCCGCTGCATCGTCGTGACTCAGGAATATCACCTCTACCGGGCCCTCTACGATGCCCGCGCCTTCGATCTCGACGCTCGCGGCGTGGCGAGCGATCGCAGCGCCTACGAAGATAAAGAGTCCTACGAGAAGCGCGAGGTGCTTGCGCGTATCAAGGATTTTTGCGCAACGTTGATCAACGTGGAGCCTGAGACGAAGAGCTCCCCGGTGGATCTCGATCAGTCCGGGACCGTTACCCAGTGGTGGTAGCGTCAAAGCGAAAGGAGCCGATCATGGCCAAGGTCGTTATCGTCGATTCCGATTTCTCCGATCACGAACTGGAGATGAAGATGGCCCGCGAAGCGGGGGTCGAGCTTTCCATCCACGAGGACAGAAGCTACGAGGGCATCATCCGAAACGCCGCTGATGCAGATGCGGTCGTGACCTCGTACGGGGAGTTCCCCCGAGCCGTGTTCGAAGCCCTTCCTCGGCTGAAGGCGGTGAGTCGTACGGGGATCGGCTACGACACCATCGACGTTGCGGCGGCCACCGAGGCGCAGACGGGCGTGTGTGTCGTGCCGGGATACGGAACCGAGGTCGTTTCCGATCACGCGATTACGCTCGCCCTTTGCGTTTTGCGTCGCTTGAATGAAGTGGACGCCGATTTGCGCGCCGGCGTGTGGGACTACGACCGCCGCCGTCCGTATGGGCAGGTGCATGGCCGCATCTTCGGTGTCGTCGGCATGGGCCAGATAGGGCGAGCATGCGCACGCAAGGCCGCTGGGCTCGGTTTCGAGGTCGTGTGCTCGTCGCGCTCGCTCGTCCCGGGAAGGATGACCCCTGAGGGATACGAGGTTCTCGGGCTCGACGACCTCCTTGCCCGCGCCGATGTGGTGAGCTTCCACACGGCGCTCACCCCCGATACCTACCATCTGCTCGATGAGGAGCGGTTGTCGCTCATGAAAGAAGGTTCCGTGGTCGTGAACACGTCGCGCGGAGCGGTGATCGACACCCTCGCGCTTTGTCGGGCGCTTGAGTCCGGCAAACTCTGGGGCGCGGGCATCGATGTGTTCGAGGACGAGCCGCTCGATCCGAATCACCCGATCATAACGGCACCCCATACGGTGCTTAGTCCGCATGTGGCGTACTGGTCCGAAGAATCGAGCGTCGAGTTGAGGACGCGGGCGATGCAGGCGGCGATCGACGCCGCGTTGGGCGAAGCGCCGGTTGATTGCCTGAATCCGGAAGTCTTCGCCGCCTGCGGCAAAGGGTCGATCGGCTAGAGATCGGAAAACTCGACGAACTCGACGGAGCGAACGGCGCCTTCTTCTATCGAGAGGACGGCGATGCTTCTTTTCGACCCGCCCCGGGGGTGGGTCGCGCTTCCGGGATTGACGTAGCGGATTCCGTCGATCGTTTCGTTGCGGGGGACGTGCGTATGCCCATGGACGATGACCGCCACGTCATCGGCTGGAGCCCCGATGTCTTCCGGGCGATGGGTGATGAAGAACCTGACGCCGCCGATGCGCGGCGAGGCGGTGTAGGGAAGGTCGAAGCCGCATGAGCGACGATCGCAGTTGCCCATGACGGCGATCGTAGGCGCGATGGCCTCAAGCTCCATGAGGACGGATTCCCGCTCGGTGTCGCCCGCGCAGAGGATGAGATCGCAGGAAGACAGGGCGGCGTGCGCCGCTTCGCACAGAAACCCGTGGATATCCGAGATGATGCCGATCTTCATCGAGCCTCCTTCGAGGGGAGTAGTACGTGGATGAAGCGCGGAGGCCATATTGACCGCTACGCAACGGGGCACTAAAATGATAACCTGTTTTTCAGGCGCCGTTAGCTCAGCTGGTAGAGCAGGGGACTTTTAATCCCAAGGTCGCGGGTTCGATTCCCTCACGGCGCACCATCAAATACGCAGGTCAGGGTATATTTCCTGACCTGCTTTTTTATTGCATCGGCGAAAACGCGTGACGATACGTGACTACTACTTAATTTTCGCGCGAAATCAGGCGGTCGAGCGAGTCCGCAGCAGCCTCGTCAACGGCGTGCGACGGGCGCAGGTAGTAGTGGGCGGTGATCGCTGTCCCTGAGTGCCCCGCGCGCCTTGAGACGGTCAGGAGATCGACGCCGCTCTCGTACGTCAGCGTCAGCGACGTGTGGCGCAGGTTCTTCAGGCTTACATATCGCAAACCGTCGGGAGCGTCCTTCATGTGGCGTATGTATGCCTTCGTTATGTTGTCTGGGTTCATCCGCCCTCCGTCCGTGTCGGTCACGAGCGGCGAATCGTCTGAGCACCTTATCTGGTCGAGGCGCGACATGGCGAACCCTGGGACCGTGACGAGCCTTCGTGAGGTCTCCGACTTCGGCAAGTCCCTGTGCGGCTTCCCCCTTACCGTCGTTATAGCGTCGTCGACAACGACTTGGCCGCCCTTCAGGTCGCCCCAATCCAGGGCGGCTATCTCAGACCGCCTCAGCCCGCAGCCGACCGCGACGAGGACAGCCGGCTCTATCGGGTGGCCGTGGAAATGCTCTAGTAGCAAGATGACCTGATCCGCGCTCAGCACTTCAGGGTGGTACCTCTCGACCTTCGGGACGTACATGTTGTTGAGCGGGTTCAGGGAGAGGAAATTCGACCTAACGGCGTGGTTGAGTATCTGGCGAAGCATCTTGAACGCCTGTAGGCGCTTCTTCTGTCCCTCGATGGCCGATAGCTCCCTTTCAACCAATGCGGGCGTTATCTCGCGCAGGAGGAGGCTCCCAAGAGGCTCCCGCCAGAACGTCTCGTACTTGTACCTGTATCCCGCCACGGTGTTCGGGCGACACTCGCTCTCGACTCGCGGGAAGTAGTAGTCTGCCCAGAATATATCGAGGGTCATGTCCTCTTCGATGGCCTCGACATCGCCAGCCTCCATGAGCAGGCGTATCTTCGCCTCCTCGGCCTTCTTCTTCGACCCGCGTACGGTCTTCGTCTTGCGCTTTCTCTTGCCCGTCACGGGGTCGCGCGGGAACTCGACGAAAACGCGGTAATGGTCTTTGCCGATCTTCTCGATCGACCCCTTAGACGACCTCATGTGGCCTCCTATCGACAAAAAAAGCGCCCCACGGAGGGGCGCAAGGTGGGTTGGTTACTCGTCGGCCTTCTCAAGCTCCATGGTGGTTGTGGTGCCCATTGCGCTTACCTCGTATGAGATTTTCCCGTCCTTGTATGCGAAATCCTTGGTCTCGTCGGACGACGCGAGCAACGCGCTCTGCGTCTTCGAGGTGTCGTTCTCGGAAGTCCACTCGTAATCGCCTGACTCGGTGGGGGCGGTGTAGGTTCCCGCCCAGTAGAGCGATTTCGTCTTACCGCCGTCGCTTACCCAGTTGATCGTGATGGCGTCCTCGGTTATCGTCGCTTCCTGGTAGCTTCCGCCCTTTTCCTGCGATTTCCACGTCCCCGTGAGGTCGGCGGGTTCCTCTGGCTGGCTTGAGCCGCAGCCGACGAGGGCCAGGGCGAGGACGGTTGCGGCCGCAAGAACGATGATCTTCTTCATTTCCTCTCCTTAGAACTTGATGAACTCGTAGTCATACCAGACGACGCGCCCCAGTATCCGCACGTAAGGCGCGTCTGGGTCGCTTTCGTCGATGACCCTTCTTCTGTGCGCGGGGTTGGTGCTCTCTGGTTCTAGGATCACGAGGCCGTCAAGGAGCTTCACGCGCTTCACCGTGGCCTCGTCGCCGTTGACCTTGACCGCCGCGACGTCGCCGCTCTTGACCTCCAACTCGTCGGATGGGGCTATGTATGCATAGCAGCCCTCGGGCAGCACCTTGTTCATCGAATCGCCCTTCACCAGAAGGAAGAAGCCCCCGGGGAAGCGCTCTCTCACCTTCGCGGGGAGGTCGCGCGTCTCTCCCGTCATCTCGATCGCCGCAGACGGATCGCCAGCCGCGATGCTTCCGACGATCGGAGCATTCGCGGTGTAGTTGGCGCCCTGGGCCGCGATTGATCCTGAAAGGCCGCTCTGCTTTGCGTAGTAGCCATCGGAGAAGCCGAAGAGATCTTGCTCGGTGCAGGAGAAAAGAGCGCAGATCGCCTCTATCGTCTGTCTCTGACGGGGGGCTTTACCTCGCGTCTCCCACCCACTCACGGTGTTTTGTGTTACGCCCAACTTTTCAGACGTCGCTTGCTGGGTAAATCCCGCGTCGTTCCTCATTGCGGCGAAGTTCTTTCCGAAAATGCTTTGCTTCATACGGCCTCCGATTGGTCGCTGTGGAAATTATTCTTTCACGCTTAAAAAAAAAATCCAACTAAATTAAAAGATGTTATTGTGTTTTAAATACTAGTTGTTTAGAATTAGATATACCGAAAGGAAAGGAGACAGCATGAACGCCAAGAACCAGAATGCCGAACCCTTCGAAACTCGCGAGAACATCCTTGGAATCCTCAGGGGCATGTACGCAGATCGGGCGATGCGCCCCTTCGACCATGAAATCGACGAGGCGATCGAGGACGTCGAGGCCCTGGCCGTCATCGAGTTCGGCTACACCTGGGAAGAGATCGAGAACAACGAGATCGATGCCCGCGAAGAGTACATGCAGGCGCTCCCGAAGATCGCGTAGAGAGGAGGTGCGAGAAGTGGACATGAACGAGGTGCAGAAGGCGCTGGGGTGCTGCGGCATCGACATTTCAGGTGCAGCGGCCATCCTCAGCTGCTCGTGGCCGACCGCCAAGCGGAAGATCGAGGATCCCTCTTTGATGACGCTCGGCGAGTTCTTCCGCCTGTACAACGAGCTTGATGACTACGCGAGGGACATCCTCGGGACGTACATCGACAGCCTCAGGGCTTAATTTTTTTGACAACGTTAGTTGTTTAAAGCAACCAAATCGAAAGGACACACACCATGTACGAGAAAGACGCGACGAGGGTCGTTCTGCACATCCTCGACAAACGCTACGGCTGGGAGATCATCGACACCCCCGAGACCTCTCTTGCTGGGATCGTCGCCCGTGACGACGAGGGGGCCATCCACCTCGTGACCGTTGATTCGGCTTTCGAGGAGTTCCCGAACGCCGAGCACGAGCGGGAAGAGCTTGAGGCCTGGTTGCTGGAGATCGTCCCAACGCTTCCACCCGGCGGCGGGAAGATCGTCTTCGACGCTGCGGAGGTCGCGATGTTCGACGCGGTTGTGCATGGCGTTACCTACGCGAAGGGCATGGCCAGGATAGCCCTCGACGTGCTGAACGGCGGCTCCGATGGAAGGGGCTGAGAGACTTCTCCTGATTCGCGAGGTCGCGGAGAGGGCGAACGTCAGCGTCGAGTTCGTCCGAACGGCGACGAAGCGGGGCAGGACGCATCACCCGCTCCCGTGCATCGAGAGCGGGAGGAAGAGGCCCGTCAAGCGGATCAGGTGGAGCACCTTCGTCGAATGGTGCGCTGAAGAGGAACGGAGGCAGGCCAGCTGATGCGTTGGACTCCCAGGCAAGAGGAAATTCTTGCGCTGAACGCCCCGCTGGGGGCTGAGGCGTGCAGGAAGGCGATCCACAGGGAAACGGGCGTTATCCGAAGCGTCAATTCGATAAAGATGCACGCTTCGCGCGTCGGCGTCTCCCTCGCGAAGGCCAACCCATGCCCGATATGCGGTGAACCCCTCAAGGCTGGAGCGAAAGGGCGCATCTGCGCGGCCTGTAGGTACGAGCGGGGGATCGAGAGGCAGATACGCCGATCGGATTACCTGGAATCCCTCAAGAGCGGAGGCGGGAGACGTGAAACGGAAGCACGGAAGGAATACGACCGGCTGCGCAAGGCGAACGAACGTGCAGCCAAGTCGATCGGGGCGGAACTTGAGAAAAAATGATGCTCTGACCTGGGTAGTAACAACCAAAGTAACAAATCCACAAAACCAACACACGCAGCCTCGGGGCATAAAAAACGCCGCCCCGAAGGGCGGCAGAACACACACCGAGGATGTTACCCGCGAAAACGGGGAACGTCAAATCTGGCCGATCCTGGCGCTTCTCGCGGCGGCTCTCTGGTTGCCGCAGGTTGGCCAGCTCATCGAAACGGTTTTCTAAATGAAAGGACACACGAAATGGAAAGCGAGATCAAGGCAGGTTTCCCCTGCACCGACGAGGAGCTTATGGAGGCTGCGGTCGATAGTGAGGCCATCTCGGTCTTACTCGGCGGCGATAACCTGATCGCGAAAGGGGTCGCCCGCGGGTTCCTAGCGGGAGTCTGCTTCAAGGGCATCGACGAAAGCGACGCGAAGCACGGTATGCACCTGGAAGCGTTCGTGATGCACACCGTCGTCGAAGCCGTTCTTCACGAGCTGGAGCAGATCGCGGGTGAAGACGATGAGTAACCAGATCACAAGGGTCGCCGACCTTGCGAGCGTCGGCGTCGACTCCGATCAGGTCGCGGCGCTCATCCTCAAGATGGATGCGCAGCTACAGGCGTGCTCGAATCTGGTCGATGAGCTGAACGTCGCTCCCGACGCTTTGGCGGGGATGGACCTCGATGACGTGAAGCGGTTCAAGACGGCTCTATCTAAGCAGATCATCGAGGCGAACGACGCGCGCAAGGAGTTCAAGCGCGAGTGGAAAAAGCCGCAAGACGCAGTCGAGGCGGCCTTCAAACGAGCATCCGAGCCTATCGAGCGCCTTAAGGCGATGTACGAGTCCGAGGTCAGGAAACGCGAGGACGCCATAAGGGCGGGTCGATTCGAGGTCTTGAGCGGGTTCTACGAAGAGTTCGCCCCCGCACTCGTCCCCGTCGTGCCGATCGAGCGTTTCATCGACCCGTCGAAGATCAGCGTCGCGAAGTCGTGGAGCAGCGCCAAGGCAACGAATGAGCTTGCCGAGCGCGTCCAGGGCGTGGCGCAGCAGTGGGAGGCCCTGAAGGCGTCGAACCTCGAGTACGCGGAAGAGGCAGAGGCCGTGTTCTTCCGAACGCTGTCACTACAGGAGGCGCTCAACCACAACGCCATGCGCGTCGAGGAGGCGGAGAGGATCGCCCAGCTAAAGGCCGACGTGTCCCCTGCCGAGGAAGAGGCCGAGGAAGTGCCGACCGATGCCTACAGGGAGGCCCAGGAGGCCCCTCAAGAGGCGGCAGAGGAGCCTTCCGAGTTCGTGTTCGCGGTGATGGTGACCAAGACCCAGAAAGAGGCCTTGATCGCCTTCATGAGGGCCAACGGGATTCACGGGGTGGTGCGCCATGCCAGCTAGGGAACCAGCGAGGTGCGCGATATGCGGCGCAGAGGTGGAGTTCGCCAATTCCACGCGGATAACGGTGCAGGACTGCAAGACGGTCACCGAGACGCACAGGCACTACGGATGGCCCGTTAAGAGGCAGAGGTCGAGACAGCCGATCAAGGCGCTGATCATCTGCCCTAAATGCCGATCAGAGGCCATTCAGCGGGTCAAGGACATTCGAAAGGTAGGGACAAATGAGCGCGATCGTTAAGACGTACGAATCGAACGGGCGGGAGATCACCATCACCGACAAGGACGTGAGCGAGTACATCTGCGCCCAGGCATCGCCGAAGGAGGTGAAGCTTTTCCTCGAGCTGTGCGCGGCCTATGGCCTCAACCCGTTTCTTAAAGACGCGTACCTCATCAAGTACGACAACAGCCCAGCGACGATGGTTGTCGGAAAGGACTACTACACGAAGTCGGCGGCCCGAAACCCAAAGTGCAAAGGATACCAGGCGGGCGTGAGCGTTATCGACGCCCAGGGCGGTTTCCACCGCCGCAAAGGCTCGATGCTGATCCCGGGCGAACAGCTCATCGGCGCGTGGGCGGAGGTGTACGTGGACGGCTACGAGAAGCCCATGTTCGAGGAGGTCTCGTTGAGCGAGTACCAGGCATCGAACCCCAACTGGCGGCAGAAGCCCGCGACGATGCTGCGGAAGGTGGCCCTCGTCCACGCGCTGCGCGAGGCGTTCCCCGAGTCCTTCGCGGGGCTTTACGACGGCGCGGAGATGGGCAACGAGGGGGCGCAGGCATACGAGCCGCCCGTGTATGAGCAGCCTCCATACGAGGCCGAGGAACAGTACGAAGAAGCTTTCTAAGGAGAAGAGAAATGAGCATCAACAAGGCGATCATCAGCGGCAACCTGACGCGCGATCCCGAGCTTCGCGCGACGGCAGCGGGAACGCCCGTCCTGCAGTTCGGGATCGCGGTCAATGACCGAGCCAAGAACCAGCAGACGGGGCAGTGGGAGAATCGGCCGAACTTCTTGGATTGCGTGATGTTCGGCAACCGCGCCCAGTCCGTCGCCCCCTACCTGTCCAAGGGGTCCAAGGTGGCCATCGAGGGCAAGCTGCGGTGGATCCAATGGCAGGCCCAGGACGGATCGAAGCGCAGCAAGGTCGAGATCGTCGTAGACGAGATCGAGTTCATGAGCAGCCGCGATCAATCCGTGCCCGTCGCGCCTGTCGCCCCCGTCGCGCCTGTCGCACCTGTGCAAGCGGCTGCCGCCCAGCCCGTCTACGCGCAGCAGCAGATGGCAGGGATGCCCGCGCCCGTCACGGTGTCTTCCGTGTACGACGAGGATATTCCCTTCTAGGAGGTTTCGATGCAGCTCCTAGATTCATTTATCGAGGGAGGCATGGAGCTTCCCGAGAAGGACCGCAAAGACTACTTCTACGCGCTCGTCGTTTACATGGCGACGGGCGCGGTCCCCAAGGTTTCGGCGATCGCCAAGGCGATGATAACCGCCAACAAACCAGCTCTCGACAAGAGCCGCGCGAGGTCTATCAGCGGCTCCGAAGGCGGCAAGAAACGCCAAGCGAACTCCAAGCAAACGCGAAGCAAAACGCGCGAAAGCGACGAAGCAAACGCGAAGCAAAACGCAGTCGATGCCGACGAAAGCGGCGAAGCAAACACCCCGATTTCGGGGAAGGGAATAGGAATAGGAATAGGAATAGATAACCCTGACGGGTTATCTGAACCCCCTTACCCCCTTTCGTGCCTCGCCGCGCTCAACGACGAGCTTCGCGGCCTCTGCGACGAGTTCACCCGCAACCCCCACGGCCGCTTCTTGGCCGGCTTCGAGGACTCCGTGCCGATCGAGGACGTTCGGCGCATGGTCCGCTACAAGCGCGGCGAGTGGGAGGGGACGCGGTTCCAGGCGAACCTCACGCCCTCCACGCTCTTCAGCCCGGACCACTTCGAAGCCTACCTGGCGCAATCCAAGATGCCCACGCCGACGAAGGGGGTGACGGTCGATGACGAGCTTCGCAGCTATGACGGATAGCGTCGATCGCCTGCGCTCCGCCCTGGGCACCGTCACCGCCGAGGAGGCGGAGGCGTTCAAGGCTGAGGAGGAGGCCGCGAAGGCGGAAGAGCGCCTAAGGGCATCGGGCATCCCCGCCGAGTTCGCGGGGGCTGAAATCTCCGCGTGCCCCGAGGCCGTCAAGGCCTACGCGAGGGAGGTCTACCGAGGCGGGATAGGCGATCTGCTCCTGAGCGGCCAGGTGGGGCGCGGCAAGACGCACGCGGCCTGCGCGATCCTCAGGGCCGTGGCGCCGAAGAGACGCGTCAAGTTCGTCTCGGCGCAGGAGATCGCCGAGGCGGCGAACGATTGGAGCCGCGCCGAATGGCTGGCCTGCGTCCGAGGCGTGGAGGTCCTCGTGATCGACGATCTGGGCAACGAGACGCCTTCTCCCAAGTCGATAGCGGCAATCAAGGCGATCCTCGACAAGCGGCGCAACCACCGCCCGACGATCGTCACCACGCAGCTGCCCAGGGACAGGCGCGGCACGCTCCTCGGGGAGAGGTACGGCACTGAGGCGGCGAAGGCCATGGCCTCAAGGCTGTCCCTTCCGCGCGAGGTGACCATCACAGGTGACGACAGGAGGCGCGTATGAGCGACGGAGCCGCCCTTTGGCGGGCGATAAAGGAATCCATGAGGAATTGTTCCGCCGCGATAGAAACGGTACCTCAGACGGGACGAGAGAAGGCCGAGCTTGAATCCGCGTACCGCCAGGCGCTGGCGCAGCGGGAACTCGAGCTTCGGGCGTCGGGCAAGTACCCCCTCGGCATGATTCGAGACCTCGCCAGGGGATCGAAGACCGTTTCGGACGCCTACGTGGCGTGGCAGTCGCAGGAAGCCCTGTTCACCGCCACTTTGGAGCAGATCAACTACACGAAACGGGAGACGGATACCCTGCGAGAGCAGATGGCCCGCGAATGGGGGAGGCAGTGAACGAGAGGGACAAGCGGCTCATGAGGGGGCCGTCGATCGAGAGCGAGTGGTGCCCGTTCTGCGGGAGGCCGTCCACGAACCGCCACCACATCGTACCCAGGAGCCGAGGGGGAAAGGACGGCCCGACGGTGACCGTGTGCGGACTGGGAAACGCGAGCGGGTGCCACGGCCTGCTGCACCAGCACCGCATACACCTCGACTACGACGGCGGCAGCTGGTTCTGGCTGCTTACTGACGAGCCGTGCAAGGACGAGAAGGCCGACCTCATGAGCGGATGGGAGGAATTGAGATGACTCATCAATGCAAGGCGCAACCGCGCATGTGCAACGTATCGAACAGTCCCGACGGCGGGTGGCTGACGGTTGTCCTGTCGGCGAACGAGGCGGAGGTGTCCACGATCCTGGACGTTTCGTATTGCCCGTTCTGCGGCGAGAGGCTAGGAGGTGAGGCGCTTGAAGCTGACCGAGCTAGGGATGTTTCCGACCGATGACGGGTCTTTCTTCCGCCATGGGCTGAGGCCACGGCGCTGCGAGCTGTGCGGGAAGGTGTTCCACCCGAACGCGAGGGGCCAGCGGTTCTGCTCGGAGGCGTGCCGCAGCTCAAAATGCCGAACGTGCCGATTCCTCGTCGGCGAGGGAAAGCGAGGGGCCTTCTGCATGGTATACGGCGACGACCTGCCTAAGGGCGGCCTCATAAAGCGGTGCTCAGCCCACGTGGAGAGACCTGACAACCGACAACAACCGAGATAAACATCGAAAGGACAGGAAAAATGGAGAAGATCAACGTTAACGGAGTGGAGTACGTCAAGCGCGACGAGGCGGTGTCCGAGTCGGAGCACGTCTGCATCATCGCCGACCGCGGGTGGATATTCGAGGGTCGCCGAGATCCCGAGAGTCCGTACGAGCTGCACGACGCGCACGTCGTCCGCCGATGGAGCAACGGCCTGGGCATCGGCGGGCTGGCCGATCCCGACCACAAGGACGAGTACACCCTCGACGCGCTCGGGTCGGTCTCGGTCCACAGCGGCGCCGTGATCGCCGTGATCCCGCTCGGATGGTGATCGCGATGGACGCATTCGTGATTCCAGACGGCTACGGCTACTGCAACGGCAACGGCGACGGCAACGGCAACGGCAACGGCGACGGCTACGGCGACGGCGACGGCTACGGCTACGGCAACGGCTACGGCGACGGCGACGGCTACGGCTACGGCAACGGCTACGGCTACGGCGACGGCGACGGCTACGGCTACTGCAACGGCAACGGCTACGGATACGGATACGGCATCGCCGGCGCCGCGCTCGTCGGAGAGAGGGGCAACCGATTTGACGCGGAGGAAATCGATGAAGACTAGAGAAGAGACCAAGCAGGCGCTTCGGAGGGCGCTCGCTGAGCATGAGGGCGTCGGGCATTACTTGAGCATGGTCGAATGCGCGTTCGGCGTGGACGGCCTGACCGAGCTGACGGACACGTTTATGATGCTGCTCGATCAGGTGCCAGAGGCCTGCAAGCCGGCCGTCTCCAAGGACGGTAGACCTGTCGCGCTCGGCAGCCGCGTGTGGCTGGGAGACCGGGAGATGAGGGTCGTGGCTGTCAGCCATCGCGGCAAGGTCGCGATCAGGGAGTGGACGAAGGAGCGCGGCAGGGGCGCGTTCTGGGCGCCCGCCGATAAGGTGACGGTTGAGAGGCCAGACACACAGGAGCGCATCGACGCGGACGCGCTGAAGATTCTTGATAGGTACTGGGGCTGCACGGGGAAACGGTGCACCGAATGCCCGGTGGAGATAGACGGCAAAAGGCCGACGGAACACTACGGCGTGTTGTCATGCGACTCCGCAAAAACCCTCGACCTCCTGCGCCGTCAGCGCGAGTTGTGCGAGAAGGGGGCGGAATGATGGCGACCGACGAAGAGCGCCGCGAGGCTGCGAAGAGGCTGCGCGGCGGAAGCCTCGCCGAAGGCATCGGTGACCACGGCATCGTCGACTCCACGGATGAGGCTGGAATCTTGATGCTGCGCGTGCTGGACGTCGTCAACGACTACCGCGCAGGCATGCACTACCTACCCAGCCACTTCAGCGCAGAGGCTGCGGTCGGCCTTCTCGCCGACCTGATCGAGCCGCAGGAGCGGACGTGCAGGGCCGTGGGCGAGGACCCTCTTGGTTTCAGATCGTGCTCGTCCTGCGGGTACGAGACATGGGCCGATGACGACAGCGTCACGCCCTACTGCCCCAATTGCGGCGCGAAGGTGGTGATCGAATGACCATGCTGGACGACATGCTGGCTGATCCTAGTCATTTTATGCATGGTACGTCTAAGGGATGGCAGCTCGGTTGCTGGTGCGAAAGGTGCGCCAAGGCCGCCGAGGCGATGAGAGAGCCAGACGTCCGCGACAACAAGCGCGAGCGATGGAGCGAGCAGGACGTCGAGGAACTAGCCCGCCTCGCCTCAAGGGGCGCGAGGTCGCCCGAGATCGCCAAGGCCCTCGGGCGCACCGCGTGCGCGGTCACCGTCAAGGCCGTCAAGCTCGGGATCAAGCTGCCGAGAAACGAGGCCTGGACGCCCGAAGAGGAGACGGTCGCGTTCGACATGAGGAGGCGCGGGCGCACGTACGCCGAGATCGCGGAAGCCGTCGGGAGGACGGCTATGGCGGTGAACACCCACCTCGCCGCCCTGCGCAAGAAGGGGGTGGAGGTGCCGCGAAAGCCGCGCAAGGCCTCACTGGCGAGCATCCACGGCACGAACAGCAGATACCACGCTGGGTGCAGGTGCGACGAGTGCAGGGCGGCGCACGCCGCGTACGTAAAGGAATGCAGGCGCAGGAAGAAGGAGAGCGCATGAGGATCAGGGTCAAGGAGATAACGGAGGGCTGCATGCCCGAGGCCTTGGAGCAGGGCGACTGGATCGACCTCAAGGCGGCCTGCGACGTGGTGCTGTTCGAGGGCGAGTACGCGGTGATCCCGCTGGGCATCGCGGTCGAGCTGCCGGAAGGGTACGAGGCGCACATCGCGCCCCGCTCGTCCACCTTCAAGCGGTACGGGGTGCTGTGCGCAAACTCGGTCGGCATCATCGACAATGCCTACAACGGCGACGGAGACCAATGGGGCTTCCCCGTGTACGCGACGCGGCGAACCGAGATACCGAAGGGCGCTAGGGTGTGCCAGTTCCGCGTCGTGGCCTCCCAGCCCGCGCTGGAGATCGAGCGCGTCGAGAGCCTGGGCAACGCCGACCGCGGCGGCTTCGGGTCGACGGGGGCGTGAGCCTGCGACACGCGAGGACAATGAGGGGCGGTCGGATGGTAGATAGTCGCAATCCGACCCCTCCTTTCGGTTGGGGCGCCCTCTTTCTTGCTTTCTGGGGCGCCCCGCTTTTTGTTTCTGGCAAAATCAAGGGGACGAATGGAGGTGCCGAAATGGCCACGGAAGCGCAGAAGAAAGCGGTCGCGAAGTACCAGAGGGAGAAGACGACGCAGATAAACCTCAAGTTCTCGCCGCATGAGCAGGACCTTTACGAGTGGATAAAGGCGCAGGGCGGCACGGCTTCGGGGTACGTGAAAGGCCTGGTCAGAAAAGACATGCAAGAAAGATCGTAACCGTTCCTTGATATGTGTTATAATAATATCAAGGGCAAGGGAGGAAGGATCCCAGCCATGGATGAGAAGGAAGACGAGATGAACAACAAAGAGTTCGAGACGTTCAAGAAGATGCTCGCTCTGCATCTTGCCGAACTCAAGGAGCTTGCCGACGACAAGGAGGCATGGCAGAAGAAGCTCGACGCGATCCTCGAAGTGCTCGAGGAGGATTAGCGGAAAAGCTAGGGCCGGGGAGAGATCCCCGGCCTTTGTTTCTTACGCCTGATAAGTCGTTGATAACCCTATTGAGCTATGGTTGTTAATGATATACAATTAATAACCATAGTTAGGAGGTGATGGGATGGTCACGTATCCGGCTAAGAAGCGTTACGACAAGAAGAACGTCGTGCGCATATCGATAGCGTTCAACAGGAATACAGAGCCGGAATTATTGGCTAAGGTCGAAGCTCAGGAAAACCGCAACGCGTACATCAAGGGGCTTATCCGAGCCGATATAGAAAAGGAAGGACAATAGAAGGGATGCCCATCCCGCTACCAACGATTAGGGCATCCCCGAAAGGAGTTGCGATGGACGCAACAGATGAGATCATACCATTCTCCAATGACAAGTTCGGCGGATTGCGTGCCATCCTCATAGAGGATGAGCCGTGGTTCATCGCAGTGGATGTGTGCAACGGTCTAGAAATCAGGAATGCAACCGATGCGATAAAGCGTCTTGATGAAGACGAAAAGGCTAGGTTGAATCTAGGGTTGCAAGGCGGCCCCACGAACATTGTAAGCTTCCCTGGCTTGCTCGCCCTTATATTAGGAAGTCGCAAGAAGGAAGCTCGCGAGTACAAGCGCTGGGTGACGCATGAGGTGCTCCCCTCGATCCACAAGCACGGCGGGTACCTCACCCCCGATAAGGTCGAGGAGGCCCTCCTTGACCCCGATACGGTCATAAGGCTCGCGACGTCCCTGAAGGAAGAGAGGGCGCGACGGCAGGCGCTGGAGTCGAGGAACGCGCTCATTGCCCCGAAGGCGGGCTACTACGACGCGGTGATGGACGACTCGAGGTGGTTCAGCGTCACCGAGGCCGCGAGGCAGATGCACCAGTACGACAAGCGGATGAACAGGAGCAGGCTGTTCGCCCTGCTCAGGGCCGACAGGATGATGACCGCGGACAACCAGGCGACCAAGCTGGCGATCGACCGTGGATACCTGATGAACTACCAGCCTCCCCAGCAGAGAAACGCCAAGACGGGCGAGGTCATGGTGCCGAAGCCCTACGGCAAGGTGACGGGCAAGGGCCTCGACTGGCGCATAAGGCGCTACTGCTCGGAGGTGCGATGATGGATCGAACGCGTGAAATGGATCGGCTGCACGAGGCGAGGGAGCTTGCGGAGGGCCTAAGCGAGATCATGATCGGCCTGATCGAGTCGCCGAGCGAGATAGACAAGGCCCTATGCGTCGTGAGCAGGGTCGTGGCCGCGATCGAGGACGACCTCAAGGCGGCTGAGGCCTACGCGCTGTCGGCGATTCGCTAGGACAGGAACGAGAGACGAGAGAGGCCCAGGGATCCCCCCTGGGCCTTTTTTATGCGCCGATGCCGTAAGCCAACGCATCGCGGATGCCGCCGCTCGCGTGCGACACCTGGGGAAAATTGGAAGCATCGAGACGAAAGGGGAGACATGCGGCCCATGCCAGAGTTGACGGTGGAGGAGATGCCCACCGACGAATTAACGCCCTACGCGCGGAACGCGAAGATACACACCTCGGAGCAGGTAGACCAGATCGCGAAGAGCATCGAGGAGTTCGGGTTCAACGACCCTGTCGGGGTGTGGGACAACCCAGACGGATACCTTGAGATTGTGGAGGGCCATGGGCGCGTCCTGGCGGCGAAGAAGCTCGGTTTGGGGCATGTGCCCGTCATCCGCCTGGATCACCTCTCAGACGAGCAGAGACGCGCTTACGCGCTTGCCCATAACAAGCTAACCATCAATACAGGCTGGGACTTCGCGGCGCTCGATGCCGAGCTTGAGGCGATAACGTCGCTCGACATGGAGGGGTTCGGTTTCGACCTGGCGCCGAGCTTCGACGCGATCGACGACCTTATCGAAAATGATTTCACTTCTAGCAGGCCGAAAGAAGATGCAGAAGTGTTCACGGTCTCGTTTGTTTTTCCGGGCGATCGCAAGGAAGCCGTTGTCGCTTATATCAAATCGGTCGGGAAAGACTCGATCGCAGAGCGAATAGTCGAGGAGGCCGCTAAATGGGAATAGCTTGCGGTAGCCAGGTGGTTTTATGCGAGTACCCCATCAGGCTGGACACATACAGAGGATGCTCCCACGGTTGCAGGTACTGCTTCGCCCAGAGCAAGACCGACATCGCAACGGTGAAGCCCGACAACTGCGTCGAGTCGCTTAAGCGGTTCATCGAAGGGAAAAGGACCCAAACAACGAAATGGTGCGACTGGCGAATACCGCTTCACTGGGGCGGGATAAGCGACCCGTTCCAGCCCGCCGAGCGTGAGATAGGGGTAAGCCTCAAGGCTTTGGAGGTGTTCGCTGAGACGGGATATCCGTTCATAGTCAGCACCAAAGGCAAGCTCATCGCCGAAGAGCCGTATATATCGCTCATCAGAAGGTGCAACGCGGTCGTTCAAGTGAGCATGGTATGCTCTTCGTACGACAGGCTAGAGCCTGGAGCGCCGACGTTCGAGGAGCGCCTTGAGATGGTGAGGGCCTTGTCTGGCGCGGCGAGGCGCGTTGTCGTCAGGGCTCAGCCCTACATCACGAACGTAAGGGACGAGTTCATCGGGAACCTCGCGAGGTTCGCCGAAGCGGGCGCATGGGGCGTCACCGTAGAGGGGATGAAGTTCAAAGAGGCCAAGCCCGGGCTTGTGAAGGTGCGCGGCGATTTCTGCTACGACGACGACACCCTCAGGCTCCACTACGAGAGGATAAAGCGCGAATGCGAGCGCGTCGGGCTTCACTTCCTCTGCGCCGAGAACAGGCTTAGGGCAATGGGGGAGTCTACGGCCTGCTGCGGATGCGGCGACCTCGAGGGGTTCAAGGGGAACAAGTTCAACGCAGTCAGCAACGTCGACGGCGAGGCCGAGCCAACGCCGAGAATGCGAGAGGCTGGAACCGCGCACTGCTTCAAAGGCATTCATCAGAATACGGAGTTTGAACACAAGGAGAAGAAAGTAAGCTTCGCCGAGCAGATGGAGGAAGAGTCTAAGGCGCTGTTAGAAGCGCGCTATAGGCTTCACACCGAAAGAGAAGTGTTCGCATTCACTCGATGGCTGAGAGAGACGGGCATCACTGCGAGTGAATGCAGCGAGTTGACCGGGACGCAGATGGCGTCGCATTGGCTGTGCGTAACCCCTGGCGGTCAAGCGGCCGTACCAACGCCGGAAATGTTCGGCAAGCTGAGGAGATCGGGGAAGCTGTCCGAGATACCCGGCTACATCCTGAAAATCGTTTACTGACGCGCTGAACGGAGACCGAATCCAATGGCTTCTAGCGAAAAGAAGAGGGGGCAACCTACAAGGTACGATGCCGCAGCGCATATCCCCTGGGCAACCTCGCTGGCCAAGAGGGGCTGCACCGTCGCCGAGATCGCCGAGGCGTTCGGCGTCTCGGAGAGAACCGTTTACAGGTGGTCGGCCTCTCACCCTGAATTCTGTCAGGCCCTAAAGGAGAGCCGGAGCAAGGCTGACGAGGCGGTTGTCGAGAGCCTTTACAGCCGCGCGTGCGGCAACGTGAAGCGCGTCACGAAGCGCAAGCGTGAAGTGCTCAACGCGAACGGCGAGGCCGTCACGCTTACCGAGATAGTCGAGGAGACGCTCCCGCCGGACACGACCGCGATGATCTACTGGCTCAAGAACAGGCAGCCCGAGCTTTGGCGCGACCGCCCCATAGAGAAGGGCGACGAGGGAGCGGCCGAGGAGTTCTTAGCGGAGTGGCGCGATGAGGGCTAGCCCGAAGCAGCTCACGTTGGCGCACTGGTGGCACCGAGACGAGACGCGCGACAAAGACGGCGTGATCGCCGAGGGTGCCATCAGGTCGGGAAAGACATACTCGATGATAACGGGGTTCCTGACGTGGAGCAGGAGCGGGTTCGATGGCGGGGCGTTCATCGTGGCGGGCCGCTCCGTCGGCGCCCTCAAGCGAAACGTCGTGAGGCCCATGCTCTCGATAATGCGGCGCATGGGGTGGTCATACGAGTACAACCGAAGCGAGCAGCGGATAGACTGCGGCGGGAACACGTATTACCTTTTCGGCGCGTCCAACGAGGCGGCACAGGACACGATGCAGGGCCTCACGGCCTGCGGGTGCTACGCGGACGAGGCGGCGCTGTTCCCCGAAAGCTTCGTCGATCAGATGGTGGCGCGTTGCTCCGTCGAGGGGTCTAAGCTGTGGTTCAACTGCAACCCGCGCTATCCGTCCCACTTCTTCAAGCGCAAGTGGATAGACCGAGCGGATGAGCTTAACCTGCTCCACCTACATTTCACGATGGACGACAACCCCGCTTTGTCAGAGGCGATCATCGCCAGGTACGAGCGCATGTACACGGGCGTTTTCCATCAACGCTACATCCTGGGTCTGTGGACGATGGCCGAGGGGCTTATCTACCCGCAGTACGAGGACGCCCTAGAGCCGCGCTACGGCGGCCCTGCGGCGAGGTGGTGCGTGTCGTGCGACTACGGTACCCAGAACGCGTTCGCGGCGCTCAAATGGGCCTACGACGGATCTGTATGGCACCTTGTGGACGAGTATCGCTACTCAGGACGGGACGAGGGACACCAGAAGACGGACGCCGACTACGTGGAGGACATGAAGGCGTTCTTCGGAGACCTACCGAGCAGAACCCCGTTCATCGTGGACCCATCCGCCGCGTCTTTCATCGCGGCCATGAGACGGGAGGGCTTCGCGGTGAGGAAGGCCAAGAACAACGTCCTCGACGGCATCAGGCACACCGCCACTTGCCTGCAGGACGGCTCCGTCAGGATCGCCGAGACGTGCGAGGAGACACGCAAGGAGTTCGCGGGCTACGCGTGGGACGAGAAGAGGGACGGCGACCACCCCATTAAGGAGAACGACCACATGATGGACGCGCTGAGATACTTCGTGGAGACGGAAGGGGCGTACAGAAAGCGCGAAGGGTACGTTTCCGCGTTCGAGAGGAACAGGCATGAAAACCACGCTCATAACCGCCGCTGAGATGGAGGGCGTCGAGCCTTCCGCGTTCGTGGCCGACGCGATACAGCGGCACATGGCGTCCGAGCTTTACCGCACCGCAAGGGAGGCGAACGAGTACTACAGGCAGCGGAACACCACGATAGGCCGCTTCGTGGCGAAGCTGTTCACCAGCGGCGGCGACAGCGTCGAGGACTTCACCGCGTCGCGTCTTCGGATCGCGTCCAACCTTTTCAAGCGGCTGAACGTGCAGAGGGCGGCGTATTCCCTCGGGAAGGGCGTTTCATTCGTGGACGAGGGCACGAAGGAGAAGCTTGGCTCTAGGTTCGATGACGAGGCGATGAAGATCGGCCTCTACGCGCTGATCCACGGCATCAGCTTCCCGTTTTGGAACCTCGATCACGTTGACGTCTTCACCGTGGACGAGTTCGCGCCCGTCTGGGACGAGCGAAGCGGTGCGCTGGTTTCGGGGGTGAGGTTCTGGCGGCTCGACTCCGAGCATCCTTGGAGCGCGGTCCTCTACACCCAGGACGGCTACACCGCGTTCGAGGCGCAGGGGACGGGCCTCAACTTCCGCCAGGCCGACGAGCAGAGGGCGTACGTCACGCACTACGAGGAGGTACCGGCAGACGGCATCCTGCTGGCCGTCGAGACGGAAAGCTACTCACGGCTCCCCATCATCCCCGTTTGGGGTTCCGAGGCCCACCAATCAACCCTGGTGGGGCTGCGCGAGTCGATCGACGCATACGACCTCATCAAGAGCGGCCTGGCAAACGACGTGCAGGATTGCGCACAGGTCTACTGGACGGTTTCGGGAGCCGGCGGTATGCGGGATGAGGACCTCGAGCTCTTCCGCGACCGCCTGAAGCTGATGCACATCGCGTCGGTCCCGAACGAGGACGACGCGAAGGCCACGCCGTACACGCAGGAGGTGCCCTACGCGTCGAGGAAGGAGACGCTTGCGCAGCTCAAGGCCGACATGTACGAGGATTTCGGCGCGTTGGACGTGCACACGATCGCGGCTGGGGCCACGAACGACCACATCGACGCGGCTTATCAGCCCATGGACGAGGAGGCGGACGAGTTCGAGCGCCTGATGCGCGAGGGCATCCGCGACCTCCTCGCCTTGCAGGGGATCGACGACACGCCGATCTTCACCCGAAACCGAATCAGCAACCACAAGGAACAGGTGGATATGGTGGCCATCGAGGCGCAGTGGCTGGACGACGAGACGATCCTGCGCAAGCTCCCCAACGTCACGCCCGACGAGGCGGCGGAGATATTGAGGAAACGCGATGCAGAGGAGTTCGGGCGCTTCGGCATCGGCGGTGAGTGATGGACGCGGGGCACGAGGCCGCAGAACGCGCCCTTGACGAGTTCGAGCGCGAGGCGGCTAGGCTGTACGAGGATGCGGCGAAGGAAGCGGGGGAGCCTATAGCGGAGTGGCTTGAGCGCTTCAGGGACGCGGACGAGGCGATGGCGGCCTTGATCGAGGAGGGCGAGGCTACGCCAGACGAGTACGCCCAATGGCGTTACTTGACCTTCGCGGCAGGAAAGGACGAGGCCATAGCGGAGACGGCGGACAGGCTGACCGCCGCGAACGTCGCCGCTATGGGCATTCTCGCTGGGTTGCTGGCCCCCGTATTCAGGGAGAACAGCGACTACGCCGCGTGGATGGTCGAGAGGGAAGCGGGCCAGATCGGCTTCAGGCTGTGCGACGCAGACCACTTCAATGCGATCGTGGAGAGGGAAGACCCTCTTTTCGCCAGGGCAGAGATCGACGAGGGGAAAGACGCCGCATGGAATCGGAAGATGATAACCGCCAGGGTCACGGCGGCGGTGCTTTCCTGCAAGCCCATAGAGGACATAGAGCGGCTTTCCGCGGGCTTCGCGTCCACGAACAGGGGTTCCGCCTCGAGGATCGCGAGAACGGCGGTAACGGGCGTCCAGAACGCCGCCAGGGTCGAGCGCTTCGAGCAGGCCGAGGAAATGGGCATCGCGCTCAAGCAGGAATGGCTTGCGACGGTGGACAATAGAACGCGCCACAGCCATAGGGAGCTTGACGGCGAGCGGGCCGAGGTCGGCAAGGCGTTCTCGAATGGGCTGAGGTACCCAGGGGATCCCACGGGGCCAGGTCATGAGATATGGAACTGCCGATGCACTCTCGTCGCAGCCGTGGAGGGGCACACCACCGAGGACGGACGCAGGTTCACCCGCTACGACGGCACGTACGAGGAATGGAAGAACGGCAAGCAGATAGCAAGCGAAGATATAGTCATAGGGCGCAGCCTCGGAGCGGCGGCCTTTCGTGATGAGGTTATGCTGCCCGATGGGACGAAGTCTCGAATAAGTCCGAATACGCGCATAACGGGAATAAAGACGATTGCGGGAAACGGGGTTCGCAGGAAGATAGATGAAGTTAACGGGCTGGTCGAAAAATATGGAGGAAACGCCAACGAGTGGGAAAAGAAAAGGGGGAGCGGTTACGTTGACGACCTCGGCATGAGCAGGCCATGCGAGCTTCATTGGTACGAAGAGCCATCCGTCGGACGTGTTAAAATGAAAGTGTCAAAATTCTTTTATCGGTAGGAGGGGCTATGAGGGTCAAATTCCTAGGGCCGGACGATCCGCTGGCCCTCTTGAACGGCAAAGAGTATGAAGTGCTCTCAACGCAATGCGGCTGGTACAGGGTTGTCGACGAGACGGGCGGCGCGTATCTATATCCGCCAAGAGCCTTCGAGGTAATCGAGAGCGAGCCGATCCCTACGGAAGAGCCTCTAGAGCCGATGCCCGATGACATGAGGAATCATTAAATAGCAGTCAGCGAAGAAACTCAAAGCCCCGAACACCCGGGGCTTTTTCTTTGCGACGGCTGGATAACGTTTCCCTTGAGGAAAGGGGAGCGAATGAGCGAGGCGCAAGAGCAGAAGGCCGTCATCGCGTACTGCGACGAGGCGGGCATACCGATATTCCACATCCCGAACGGCGGCAAGCGAAACCCGCGCGAGGCGTCGAACCTGAAGGCGCAGGGCGTGAGGGCTGGCGTGCCCGATCTGTTCGTCCCAATCGCGGCGAACGGGAGCCACGGGCTTTTCATCGAGATGAAGGCGGCGAAGGGCCGCGTATCCGAGAAGCAGCGGGAATGGCTCGGCCTCCTCGATTCGCAGGGCTACCGAACGGCGGTCTGCTTCGGCGCGGGGCAGGCGATAGACGTTCTGAAGGGATACCTCGATGGCTGAAACGGTCGTGGTGAGCGACAACACCGACGAGTTCGCGAGCGCACTCGCCGCTGCGCTGAGGAACGCAACGGAGCAGTGCGGGCTGGTTTGCGAGGGGTACGCCAAGAAGGCCTGCCCAGTGGACACTGGCTACCTGCGCAACTCGATAACGCACGAGACCTCAGTGGAGGACACCGCCTACGCTGCGGTGATCGGGACCAACACCGAATACGCCAAGCACGTCGAGATGGGCACATCCAAGCAGAGGGCGCAACCGTACCTGAAGCCAGCGGCGGCGAACCACGCGAGGAAGTACGCCGCCATCTTCCGCGAGGCGTTGAGCAAGGGCTGACGTGCGACACCTGGGGACAATCGGGTCAGCGAAGAAACGCGAGCGCGGCTAAGGCAGATGACGCGCGATCCCCGAGGAACAGGAGAGAAGATTGGCACTCACCCGAAAACTGCTTAAGACCATGAACCTGGAAGAGGCCGTGATCGAGCAGATCATCGAAGCCCACACCGAGACCACGGACGCGCTGAAGAAGGAGCGCGACGAGGTCGAGGAGAAGGCGGCGAAGCTCCCCGAGCTTGAGAAGCAGCTCGCGGACGCGAAGGAAGCGGTAGAGGCGGCGGCAGGCGACGAGTTCAAGGCGAAGTACGAACAACTCAAAGGGGAGTTCGACGAGTACAAGGCCGAGATCGCGGACAAGGAGGCGGCGGAGACCGCCAGGCGCCTGTACAAGGCCGAGGTCGAGGCGTTGGGAATCCACGGCAGCAGGGCCGATTCCATCGTCCGAGCAAGCGACCTGAGCAAGTTCGCCATCGAGGAGGGCAAGTACGCCGATCAGGAGGCCGTGCAGGAGGCCATCAAGGCCGAATGGGCGGACTTCATCCCGACTAAGACAACCCAGGGCGCGAAGGTGGACAACCCGCCCGCGAATGGCGGGAAGCCCGAACCAAAGGATTTGGCTGAAGCGCTCCGCGCCCGTTACATGAAGGAAGGTTAACAATGCCTATCACCCTCGAAGAAGCAAAAGCTACCATGGTCGACGAGGTCGATCAGCAGATCATCGACATGTTCCGCCGCAGCTCCCTGCTGCTCGATTCCCTGACGTTCGACAACGCGATCTCCCCCGGCACGGGCGGCTCCACCCTCGCATACGGGTACACCCAGCTGAAGACCCCCGCAGGCGCGAACGTCCGCGAGGTCAACAGCGAGTACGAGGCATCCGAGGCCAAGCGCGAGAAGAAGGTCGCCCAGGCGATCATCATGGGCGGCTCCTTCGAGGTCGATCGCGTTATCCAGAACACCTCGGGCGCGATCGACGAGCTTGCCTTCCAGGCCGATCAGAAGGTCAAGGCGACCGCCAACTACTTCCATAACCTCGTGATCAACGGCACCTCCGCGTCTTCTGGGACTGGGTACGTCCCGAAGACCTTCGACGGCCTGAAGAAGACCCTCGCGGGCACCGCGAACGAGCTCACCTCCGAGGTCGACATCTCCGACGCGTCGAAGATGACCAGCAACGCCCACGCATTCCTCGACGAGATCGACGCGATGCTCGCCGCGATCGACGGCGGGGCCGACATGATCATGATGAACACGAAGATGCTCACCCGCATGCGCGGAATCGCACGCCGCGCGGGCTACTATGACCGCACCAAGGACGACTTCGGTCGCGTTGTGGAGACCTATGCGGGCGTCCGAATGGTCGACCTGGGCAAGTACTGGAACGGCTCGGGCACCGTCGACGTCATCGCCGACGCCGCGGCCACTTCCAGCGCGGCAGGCACTACCGACATCTTCGCGGTCAAGTTCGGACTCGACGCGTTCCACGGCATCGCGCCGCTCGGAACCGGCGTGATCAACTCCTACATGCCCGACCTCACCGACCCTGGCGCCGTGAAGACGGGCGAGGTCGAGCTTGTTGCCGGCGCGGTCCTGAAGAACACGCTCAAGGCGGCTCACCTCAAGGGCATCGCAGTCGCCCCGGAGGCGGCCTAGCATGCTAGAGTCCGTCCTCACCGAGATGCGCAACTGGTTCGAGGCCGAGAGCCATGCGGGGGAGTTCGCCGTCGTCGGCGGCTCCCTCCCTCTCGATGTGAAGGATGGCCAGTACTACCGAATCCGCGGCAGCGTCTTCAACGACGGCCTGCACCAGAGCGGAGACGTCCTGCAAGACGAGGTGTTCGAGGGCTGCGTAGACCTTCTGGCGGTTCCTGCGGCTGTGGTTTCCCTCGCAGAGGATATTTCCGCATGGGCGAAGGAAAACGGGGCGCAGACGCGCTCTCCTTACGCCTCGGAGAGCTTCAAGGGGTACTCGTACACCGTCAACGCCGACGCCTCGGACTGGAAACGCGCGTTCTCCGACGAGCTTTCGAGGTGGCGCAAGCTATGAGGCTCTACGAACGATGCGCGGTCGAGTGCGCCCACCTGATCCCCTCAAGCGCCCCCGATGGCGAAGGCGGCTACACGCTTTCATGGGGGCGCGGCGGGACCTTCAGGGCCGCTATAGCCCTCCCGAAATCCACTGACGGAAGGGAGGGGGAGCGCGACGCCCTGGCGGTGTCCGTCTCCGTCTACACGGCCGAAGCCCTTGAGTACGGGGAGGCGTTCGAGGCGGATGGCAAGGCCTACCGCGTCGTGTCCCGCGTCGATTCGCCTCCGCCCGCGGCGACGCTCGGCTTCAGGGTCTACACCGCCGAGGAATGGAGGCCGCCCGATGAATAGGCAAGCGGCCCTGCACTCCTTCTTCAACTCGCTCGGGCTGAGGGCCTACCCGTCCGATTCCGTCCCGCAGGGGGCCGAGATGCCCTACATCACCTACACGCTCTTCGTGGCGGACTCGATGGGGGAGACGGCGATCGAGGTGAACGTGTGGTTCCACACCGCCTCTAGCGCCGTCCCCAACGCGTTCTGCGACTCGGTTGCGAAGGCGGTGGGGATGGGCGGGAAGGTGATCGCGCACGACGGCGGCGCGACGTGGATCAAGCGCGGCAGCCCGCTCTGGTACTCGGTCGAGGACGACGATCCGGCGATCAAGAGACGAACAATCAACCTCACCGCCGAGAACATCGGCGATTTCTAAGGAGACGAAATGGAATTCACCCAGATTCCCACCGACACCTTCAGGCAGTTGCAGCTCAACGCGGGCATCCTCTGCAAGAATTTCGACCCATCAACGCGGCAGGTCACCGACATCATCGGCGCTACCTCGGGCGGCGTGAACTTCACCGCGACCCCCGCCTTCATCGACTTCGGCGAGGATATCGACAACTGCCCGAAGAACATGAAGGAGCTGAAGGAGCTTGACGAGTGGGAAGTCAAGATGAGTGGCACCTTCATCACCGTCACCGTCGAGCAGGGCAAGGGACTCGTCGGTGCCGCCGACATCGACAAGGGCGACCCGACGAAGATCGTCCCGCGCAACACCGTCGAGGACACCGACTTCGCGGATATCTGGTGGGTAGGCGACTACTCCGACGTGAACAGCGGCGAGAAGCCGGGCTTCCTTGCGATCCGATTGATTTCCGCCCTCAGCACCGGCGGTTTCCAGATCCAGAGCGGCGACAAAGCCAAAGGCCAGTTCGCGTTCGAGTATTCGGGCCACTACTCCATGGCGAGTCCCGAGACCGTCCCGTTCGAGCTGTTCATCGCATCTGGCGAGTCAAGCGGGGTTGGTGCGTAATGAGGCTTTCCGACGTTCGCGGCGATCGCACCCTAGACGTCATTGCCGACCTTATCGAGCCAGTGTGCAGGATCGCCTCAGATCCCGACGTGATGGGGCTTTTCAAGCCCGAGGGCTTGAGCGAGGAGGAGGCCTACGGGGCGGTAGCCAAGCAGCTGCGCAAGGCCCTCCCGAAGATCATCAAGGGCCACAAGGCCGAGCTTGTCGAGGTCTTGGCGATCGTCAACGGCGAGGAAGTGGAGGCTTACCGCGAATCGCTTACCCTGCCGAAGCTGCTTAAGGAAGGCTTCGAGCTGATCACCGACGAGGATCTGATCGCTTTTTTATCCTCAGCCGAGGTGACGAGCAGCGCATCAGCTACCTCGTAGCCACTTGTAACGACCCGCGTTCCGCGCGGGTCTTCCTTAATTACGCGATAGAGGCGATCAACCGCGAGGAGACCGAGAGGGCCTATCGGGCCTACATCGCCGAAACCCTTTGGCTCAACGCCCAGGGCAAGGCGCTCTCGAGGTCTTGGCTCGACATAACGGGGGATCGCGAGAGGGACGAGAGAGGCGGCGACGAGATAGCCGCCGACGTTTTGGAGAGATTGGGGGCGATGACCGATGAACCTGCTTGACTTGATGGTGACGATCAAATGCGACGACCAGGCAACTAAGCAGGTCGAGGGCGTCACGCGGTCCATGAACGGCGGCATGAAGGGATCGCTGGCCGCCATCGGAAAGACGGCCGTTATGGCGGTTGCGGCGGTGGGAACAGCAGCCGCAGCGGTGGGGAAGTCCGCCTTCGACGCGTACGCGAGCTATCAGCAGCTTGTGGGCGGCGTCGAGACTCTTTTCAAGGCGTCCGCGAAAGACCTCATGGCATACGCCGACAACGCCTACAAGACGGCGGGGATGTCCGCCAACAAGTACATGGAGCTTTCCACGTCGTTCGCCGCATCGCTCAACCAGAGCCTCGGCGGCGACACCAAGAAGGCCGTCGAGTACGCCAACACCGCCATCACCGACATGAGCGACAACGCGAACAAGATGGGTACCTCGATCGAGTCGCTTCAATGGGCGTACCAGGGTTTCTCGAAGCAGAACTACACGATGCTCGATAACCTTAAACTCGGCTACGGCGGCACCAAGGCGGAGATGGAACGGCTCATCGAGGACGCTAACCGCGTCAAGGAGGCCAACGGGGAGATGGGCGATCTGTCCATCGAGTCCTTCGCTGACGTGACCGAGGCGATCCACATCATGCAGACCGAGATGGGCATCACGGGCACCACGGCCAAGGAGGCGAGCGGGACCGTCGAGGGATCGCTTAATTCACTGAGCGCGGCGTGGGAGAACTGGCTGACGGGTCTCGGCAACCCCGACGCCGACATGAGCAAGCTCACGAACGAGCTTGTCGATGCAGTCGGCGTGGCGGCCGAGAACTGCATCCCCGCCATCCAGCGAATCGCGGTTAACCTGGTGAACGAGTTCCCATCGGCCTTGGCTGGGGCAGCTGGGCAGATCGGCGGCCAGGTCCAGGGCGCGTTGGCTGGTGCGCTTGAGGGCGTCCAGCTCCCAGGCGGGGTCGAGGGAATGATCTCAAACGTCGCGGGGTACGTGAACGACCTTCAAACGGCGTTCGACAACCTAGCGAGCGGCTACAACGCCACCATAGGCCCCGTTTTCGAGCAGTTGGGGGCTTATGCGCAGGAAACGCTGATACCTGCCCTAGACGGCCTCTCTGCGGCCGTGGCGGACATGTTCGCGAACGGCTCCGAGAACCTTAACGCGATCGATTGGAGCGCGATAGGGGAGTTCGTCGCGTACTTCGTCGGCGGAGCCGGCCAGCTCATCATCGACATAATCACGGGAATATCGAACGTCCTAACGTTCCTGCTCTCTGGCATCAACGCCGTCATCGGGTTCATCCAGGGCATCCCTGCGGCGTTCGAGGCGCTGATCGCGTCGGCTGGACAGTTCGTCAGCGGGATCGGCTCGTTCTTCGCGCGGCTGCCTGGAAACATCTTGGCGTGGCTCTCGCAGGCGATCATGAACATCGGCTCTTTCGTCATGAGCCTCGGAAGCTCCGCGATCCAGGCAGGAAGCTCGTTTCTTTCGAACGTAGGCTCGTTCATCTCCCAGCTGCCTGGAAACATCGCGAATTGGCTCACCTTGGCAATATCGACCGTACAAGGATGGATAGGCAGCTTCGCCAGCAGGGCGAGGAGCGCGGCGTCCAGCTTCGCGAACAACCTGATCAACGGCGTAAAGTCGATCCCTGGCAGGATCGCGGGACTCGGCGGGCAGATCATCGACGGCATCGCGCAGGGCATCAAGGACGGCGCGAATAGGGTCGTCGAGTCGATTTCTGGCGCGGTGAACGGCGCGATCGACACGGCCAAAAGGCTCCTCAACATCAACTCTCCGTCGAGGGTGTTCCGGAGCATGTTCCATTCCGTGATGGAGGGCGCGGCATTGGGCATCGAGGACAAGAGCGACCTCCCCGTGAGGGCCATGAGGGCGGCCGTCACCGACGTAGAGGGCGCGGCGGTGGTTTCCCCCGCGATCGACATGGGCGGGCGCGTGAACGGCTCCGACGGCGTCGTCGAGTGGCTTTCAGCCAACCTCCCGAGCATCATCGCCACATGCACCCCCGTCACGGGAGAGAGCCAGCTTGCGAGGATGAGCAGAAGGGCGGCACTGTATGCGTAGCGTCGTGTATCAATCTGGCACGGGCTTCGAGATGATCGAGCTGAACGGCGGATCGATCGCGGTAGGCGCTCCAAACAGCCTTCACTCCCGCGCGTGGGCCTACGATGTCGAGTACCGAGGCATCTCAGGGGTATCTCGCAAATCTCGGAAGGAAACCGTCTCGATGGTGGCCGAGAAGGCCGCTGCGGACAGGTTCGCCGCGGTCTGCGATAGGGATGTGCAGGAGGGAACCCCCGGGAAGCTGCACATCGGCGACTGGTGGCAGCGGTGCTACGTGGTCGAGATCGACACCAAGGAGATCGCGCGGCGAATGGTGTCGCTGAAGCTGACGGTGATCCTCGTCGATGGGGTCTGGCGCAGAGGCAAGACGCTCGAATTCTCCAACCTGAATGAGGGCGAGGAGAGCGACGATCTCGACATGCCATACGATCTCCCGCACGATCTGGCGCTCGTTCCCATGGCCCTTGAGAGCATCGAGGGCGGCGAATGGGGCGAGAGCGCGATGCTTATCACGGTCTACGGCTCAGCTATCAACCCCGCCGTTGTGATAGGCGGGAACGTCTACAAGGTCAACGTGGAGGTTCCCGCAGGCTCCCGCCTTGAGATCGACGGCATAGAGCGGACGGTCAAGCTGATCGGCGACGACGGCACCGTCAAGGACTGCTTCGGAGACGCCGAGCGCGGGAGCGGCAAGGATGGGGGATCGTACATCTTCCAGCCGTTGCCGATCGGCGCAAGCTCGGTCTCGTGGGATAAATCGTTCTCGTTCTTCTTGACCGTCTACGAGGAAAGCGGGGCACCTGGATATGAGGAATGACCTACCGCCCTTCGTGGTGGCGGACAAGAGCGGGCGGAACGTGCGCGAGGTGATGAACTACGCGCTCGATTCAGCCTGGGGCGAGGACGAGAACCAGATCAGAGTCACGATGGACTGGCGCGAGGCTCCCGAGATCGGCGGCTACGTGTACCTGGACGGCACGGAATGCGGCGGCACGATCGACTCTATCACGACCGACACGGACACCGACATGGTGACCGCGAAGGGGCGCTCTTGGCACGGCATCCTGGAAGGGATGCGCCTCGTGCCCGACAAGGGCAAGAGCCACATAACCGTGTCGGGCTCCGTTTCCTCCGTGCTGTCGTCACTCATCTCGCGCATGGGCCTCCAGAACGTCTTCACGGCGCGGCAGAATGCCGACCAGGTGTCTTACACGTTCGAGAGGTTCATCGGGGCTTACGCGGGCATCACGGCGATGCTGAAGGCCAACGGGATGAAGCTCAAGATCATCCACGAGAGCGGAAAGGCCGTAATGGTCGCGTCGCCAGTGGAGACGTTCGGCAACTCTATCGACAGCGATCTCGTGGGATTCGAGCTTGAGAGGATCGGGCGCAGGACGAACCACCTCGTTTGCGGCGGAACTGGCGAGTACGAGAACCGCAAAATCATCCATTTCTACGCCGACGCGAGCGGCAAGGTATCCAAGAAGCAGAGCCTTTTCGGCGTTGACGAGATCGCAGCTTTCTACGATTACTCGAACGCAGATGCTGACAAGTTGGAAGCCGAGGGGAAGAAGAAGCTCGAGGGCCTTCAGGGCGAGGGAACCGTCAAGGTGAGCGTCCCCGATGGGTCGGCGTTCTCGGTCGGCGACATCGTGACGGGCCGCGACAACAAGACGGGTCAGACCGTGACCGTCGAGATAACCAAGGTCATCGCGAAAGCCGAGTACGGGGTATTGGAGTACACCTACGAGGCTGGAACGCCTTCGGTCGGAACATCTGGAAGCACCATCAGCGGAACAGCCGAATCGAGCGGCGGGGGACATGCGTACTACGCAGGCGAGGGCTTGACCCTCAGCAACTACACCTTCTCCGCCGACGTGACCGAATCCGACCTCAACGCCGTCAGCGCGACGGCGACCAACGCCGCCACGCAGGCGTCCAACGCATCCGCCACAGCGGGCGCGGCGCAGCAGGCGGCGGAAAAGGCGCAGGAAACCGCCGACGGCAAGGCGGACAAGTCGCACACCCACGCACCTGCCGATCTCACGGCGGTGGTACCCGTTTCCAAGGGCGGCACGGGCGCGAGCAGTGCGAATGCTGCGAGGTACAACCTGTTCAACGGCGTGGAGGACGTAGAGAGCACGCCGAACGACGGCACCGTCATGCTTTTCGCGTATCAGTCTCCGACTTCGGCGGGCGATGCCGTTTACCGCAACACGGCCGCAAAGTTTTGGGACTACATCAAGACCAAGGCATCCGCCGTCTTCGCGGCGATCAACCACACGCACAGCTACGCAGGATCGTCAA
>CAUHNN010000016.1 GCA_959607715.1 uncultured Eggerthella sp.
GGATTGTCGCGGATACGGATCAGGTTGTTAAGACGCGGTGGTTTTGACGCTTACCATGGGCAAAGCGGGATTCGTGCTCCATAAGGCCGCCGTGCTAACCAATGAAAACGGAGACAATCACCTCTACATCTAGGTGGAGAACACCACGGATAAGGTCCAGACCTTCATCATCAAAGATAAGCTCGCCATCAACGGAACGGACGTTTACGATTCATACATCATCTGCAGCGACACGATCGCGCCAGGCAAGAAATGCTTGGTCGAGGTGAATCTCGACAACTATGTCGACTCCACAGACGTCAAGGAATCGAATGTGGATATGGGCAACATCACCGAGGTCACCTTTAAGGCCGCAGGTATCGACGGCAAGGAAAATACCGTCATGAAACCGACCTCTTTCACCCTCTCGTTCTAGGGAGCCCTCTCCCCTTTTCTTCGCAAAGCGCCCTCGTCGCACCCAAGCGGCGAGGGCGCTCCTGCATGATAAGGCCCTATGCTTTATCTGCGCCTTCCACTCAAGCGCGAAACAACGAAGGCTGCACCGGAGGCAACGCCAAAGAAAGGGGGATGGATAAATTGCGCTTCGTTAGGGCTCCTCAAACCTCGAGTCGCATGTGCGCATCAATGATATAGGCTCCCGCCACGCATCGCTTAAAAAAGAGAGACCCCGAAGGGTCTCTCTCTGATCGCTGAGGATCGACGGATGCGAAAGCCGTGATTACATGTCGGCCAATGCAGCCTGAGCAGCAGCAAGACGTGCCAGAGGTACGCGATACGGAGAGCAGCTGACGTAATCGAGGCCTATACCGTAGAAAGTCTTGACGGAATCGGGATCGCCGCCATGCTCGCCGCAAACGCCGCAGACCAGATCAGGGTTGCCCTGATGACCGAGCTCGACGCCCATCTTGACCAGCTTAGCAACGCCGGGATCAACCGTGGCGAAAGGGTTGTAAGGCAGGATACGCTCAGCGAGGTACTGCGGGACGAACTCCGCCTCGACGTCGTCGCGAGAGAAGCCGAACGTGGTCTGAGTAAGGTCGTTGGTGCCGAAGCTGAAGAAGTCGGCCTGGGCGGCGATTTCGTCAGCGGTGACGGCAGCGCGAGGAAGCTCGATCATGGTGCCGACCGGGATGTCGAGTTCGACGCCGGCCTCAGCAGCAACTTCGGCGATGATCTGCTCAGCGAGCGTGCGGAGCTTCTCGAGCTCGGGAACGACGGAGACGAGCGGAATCATGATCTCGGGCTTGGGATCGAAGCCTTCCTTCTTCAGCTGAGCAGCAGCCGTTGCGATAGCGCGGACCTGCATCGTGGGAAGAATGGGGTACATGATGGCAAGGCGGCAACCGCGAAGGCCGAGCATCGGGTTCTGTTCGCTCATGCCGTCGATCTGCTCCATGAGGTTACGCTTCTTCTCGATGACGCCGGCATCGCCGCCGGTAGCCTCGAGGCGGGCGATCTCAACGTCGAGGGCGCGGGGGCTCTCGAGGAACTCATGCAGCGGAGGATCGAGCAGGCGAACGATGACCGGCAGGCCATCCATGGCCTTGAACATACCGAGGAAGTCACCGGTCTGGGCCTTGAACAGGTCGGCAACGGCCTGCTCGCGAACGGCTTCGTCCTCGTTGAGGATGAAGGTCTGGATGATCTGCTTGCGATCGCCGAGGAACATGTGCTCGGTGCGACACAAGCCGATGCCCTGGGCACCGAACTTGCGGGCAAGCTCAGCGTCCTCGGGATTGTCGGCGTTGGCGCGAACGCCCATGGTGCGGAACTCGTCGGCCCACTCGAGAATGGTATCGAGATCGCCTGCCAGTTCCGGCTGAACGAGCTCGACAGCGCCCAGGACAACGATACCGGTAGTGCCGTCGAGGGAGATGAGGTCGCCCTCTTCGATGACGATGTCGGTGCCGGTAAGCGTGGCCTTCTTGGCCTCAGCGTCGATCTTCAGAGCGTCGACGCCGCAGACGCAAGGAGCGCCCATGCCGCGGGCGATGACAGCAGCATGAGAGGTCTTGCCACCGTGAGAGGTCAAAATACCCTCAGCGGCGATCATGCCGGCGAGGTCGTCGGGAGTGGTTTCCCAGCGGACGAGAACGGTCTTGCGACCCTGCTTCGCGGCCTCGACGGCAGCCTCGGCGGAGAAGACGGCTTCACCGACGGCAGCACCGGGGGAAGCGTTCAGGCCCTTGGCGATAACGTCGTAATCGGCGTTCGCGTCGAACTGAGGATGGAGAAGCTGGTCGAGCTGTTCGGGATCGACGCGCTGGACGGCCTCCTCCTTGGTGATGAGGCCCTCCTTCTCCATCTCGATGGCGATGTGAAGGGCAGCGGCAGCGGTACGCTTGCCGACGCGGGTCTGGAGCATCCAGAGCTTGCCCTGCTCGATGGTGAACTCGATGTCGCACATGTCGCGGAAGTGGTTCTCAAGGATGGTGAAGACCTCCTCGAGTTCACGACCGGCCTCTTCGAGACCCTCGACGTGCTTGAGGTCGGCGATGGGGCTGGTGTTGCGGATGCCGGCGACGACGTCTTCGCCCTGTGCGTTGACCAGGTAGTCGCCGTAGAATTCCTTTTCGCCGTTGGCGGGGTTACGGGTGAACGCAACGCCGGTAGCGGACGTGTTGCCCTTGTTGCCGAAGATCATCGACTGGACGTTGACGGCGGTGCCCAAATCGTCGGAGATCTTGTTCTGCTTGCGGTAGAGAATGGCGCGCGGGTTGTTCCAGCTGCCGAAGACGGCCTCGATGGCGAGGCGGAGCTGGACATCGGGGCTCTGCGGGAAAGCGACCTTGCCGTCGACGACCAGGGAGGGGTACTCCTCTGCGGATACGTTTTCGGAGAAGATGCCCTTGAAGGTCTCGACGAGCTCCTGCAGGTCCTCAGCGGTGAGGTCGGTGTCGGACTCGACCTTGCGGTCGCGCTTCATCATGTTGATGGCGTTTTCGAACAGATCGCCATCGAGGTTCATGACGACGTTGGAGAACATCTGGATGAAGCGACGGTAGGAGTCCCACGCGAAGCGGGGATTCTCGGTCTGCTTGATCAGACCGTTAATGGACTGGTCGTTGAGGCCGAGGTTGAGGACGGTGTCCATCATGCCGGGCATCGACATAGGAGCGCCGGAACGGACGGAGACGAGCAGCGGATCTTCAGCATCGCCGATCTTCTTGCCGATACGTGCCTCGAGGTCTTCGCGGTACTCTTCAATGGTGTCAAGAACGCCTTCGGGCCAGGTGTTGTTGGAGTTCGCGTACTCCATGCACGTCTGGCAGGAAATCGTGAATCCGGGAGGAACCGGAAGGCCGATATTGGCCATCTCCGCAAGGTTGGCACCCTTGCCGCCGAGGATAGCCTTCATGTTGGTGTTACCCTCGGTAACGTTCTTCCCATTTGCGTCTTTGCCGAAAGCGTAGACGCGCTTCAGTTGGTCAGTCACCATACTCTCCTTAGCTTAATTTTCACTAACCCATCGGGACGTCGAGCAAACGCTAAAACGTCTGAGGATGAGCGTTCTCATAATAACGCAAAATCTCTTGCGACGTTTCCTCGATAGCCCTGTTATCGGTGCGGACGACGATGCACCCGAGCTTTCGCATGAGGGCACGCGCCTTCTCGAGATCCTGATAGACGCACTCGAGATCCGCATATGATGGAGCTACGTTGTTTGCCGTTCCCAAACGGCGTTTACGTATATCTGCAAGGATCTCAGCCGAGATGATCAATCCGAATAATCTCGTAGGATCCACATCGAATATCTCCTTGGGCGGTTCGCTCTGGGGGTCGAGCGGCACATTTGCTACGCGATACCCGAGCTGGGAGAGGTAAATCGACAAGGGCGTCTTCGACGTACGCGACACGCCGATAAGGACGATATCGGCTTCGGTGAGGTCCTGGGGATTGCGGCCATCGTCGTGCGAAATGGTGAATTCCATTGCGTCGATGCGACGGAAATAGTACTCGTTGACGGAATGGAGGCTGCCCGGCGCGCCCATCGGCTCGCGGCCCGTCGCGGCGGACAAGGCGCCGACGGCATCGCCCATCAAGTCAACGGCGATCAAGTCAGCGGAGTTCTCGACGACGAATTGAGCCATGCACATCCTGAGCCGAGGCGATACGAGCGTGTGGAATAAGACGACCGGGGTCTTTCCGCTCGAGCGATGCATCTCGAGATGGGCTTCGAGTTCAGTGAGCATTTCCGCGCAGGACGATACGCGCGGAAGGATCTCGATGGCGGGATCGTAGATCTCGAACCCCGCCGCGGCGGCGCGGACAACGCTCTGGGCCGTGGCGCCGACCGCGTCGGACACGACGTGGACGGTGGGGAAATCGCTCGAAGGCTTTCCCTGCGTGATCCATTTCTGCATGAATGCCCCTCCTCTATCTGAATGGCGACGATACGAAGACGCGGCCCTCGAAGGGGCCGCGTCGATGGTCAGCGTTACTTGGAAAGAAGCGAGAAATCCGCGACATGGGTGAACACCCCGACGAAGCCGTTGAGCAATCGAAGGCGGTTAACCCTGATCGCCTCGTCTTCGTCCATGACCATGACCTTCTCGAAGAACACGTCGATGGGAGCGCGAAGCTCAGCAAGTCGCGCGAGCGCTTGAGCGTAATCGCCTTCGGCAAGCGCAGTGGCGACCTGCGATTCAGCCTGGGTCACCGCGCAGGAAAGCGCATGCTCCTCTTCGGTGAGAAGGCCCTCGTCGACTTCGCAGCCAAGGGAATCGTCGCGCAAGTTGTTGGCGCGGGCATACGCCGTGGCAAGGTCACCGAAGGTGTCGGGCTGCTCGGTGCGGGCCGCCTCGAGCGCCTTGACGCGGTCGATGAGCTCGACCGGCTCCTGAACCTCGACGGCAAGGACGGCGTCGATGGCATCCGGACGGCTACCGCCGTCGCGCAACATCACCTTGGTGCGCGTGATGAAGAAGTCGATGACCTCGGCGCGTACGGAAGCGGCATCGAATTCGATGCCTTCCTCGGCGTAGAGGGAAAGCGCGCGATCGATGGCGGAAACGAGCGATACCTCGACAGCGCCCTGCTCGAAGTCGCCGGAGAGCATCGTGACGATGCCGATGGCGCTACGACGAAGGGCGAAGGGGTCGGACGAGCCAGTGGGACCCTGCCCGATCGCGAACAGGCCGCATACCGTATCGAGCTTGTCAGCGATGGCGACAAGCTTGCCGACCGCCGTCTCAGGCGCTTCATCGCCGGCGAAACGGGGGCGATAGTGCTGCTCGATGGCCTGAGCGACCTGAGCCGTCTCTCCGCTCGCCTCAGCGTAGTAGGAGCCCATGATGCCCTGGACGGACGTGAACTCGACGACCGCGCCAGTAACCAAGTCGGCCTTGCACAGATGGGCAGCGCGAACCGCATCGGCCGCATCGACGTCGCCGACGCCGGCGTCGGCAGCAAGATGGGCGACGAGGGCCTCGATGCGGGCCGTCTTGTCGAGCATGGTGCCGAGTTTTTCCTGGAAGACGACGTCGCCGAGCTGGCCGACATAGGACTCGAGGGGCTGCTTAAGATCTTCGTCGTAGAAGAACTTCGCGTCGAAGAGGCGGGCGCGAACGACGCGTTCATTGCCGTCGACGATAGTCTCGGCGCATGCAGGGTCGCCGTTGCTCACGACGATGAAGCGATTGGTGAGCGCCCCCGATTCGTCGTAGAGCGGGAAATAGCGCTGGTGCATCAGCATCGCGTCGACGATGATCTCTTCGGGGACCTTGAGGAAGTCCTCATCGAAGGTCCCGACGAGGACGGTCGGGTACTCAGCGAGGTTGATGACCTCGACGAGCGTCTTGGGGGGAAGGACGGCGCGGTAGCCCGTTTCGGCTTCCACCGCGGCGACGCCTTCGCGGATGACGGCCTCGCGCTCGGCTTCGGTCGGCACCACGAACGCAGAGCGAACGGCGTCAACAAGCCCGTCGGCGCTGGCAACCTCGACCGGCTCGGGCGCGAGGAAACGATGACCATGGGTCACGCGGGAAGCGACGACGCCGGCGAAGGAGAAATCGACGACCTCATCGCCGAAAAGCGCCACGATCCAGCGGATCGGACGCGAGAAGTACTCGCTGACGGTACCCCAACGCTGGGACTTCGGCCACGAGATGCCGCGAATGATCCCCTCGAGGATGGACGGCAGCAGGGTGCTGACCTCGACGGCAGGCGTGGTGGTCCGCGCGTAGACGTAGCCGTCCTCGACGCTCAGATCGGAGGCGTCGAGACCCTTGCCGCGCGCAAAGCCGATGGCGGCCTTGGTGGGGTTGCCATCGGCATCGAAGGCGATCTTGGCCGAAGGACCCTTGAAGACCTCGTTCTTTTCCTCGGTGGCCTCAGGGATGCCCTTCACCACGACGATGAGGCGGCGCGGCGAAGAATAGACTTCGACGCCCTGGTGCGGGATGGCCGCTTCGTCGATGAGCTTCGGAGCGAGGACGGTTAGCTGTTCGGTGGCTGCCTGGAGATCGAATGCAGGGATCTCCTCGACGCCGATCTCGAAGGCGAGGGTGCGTTCAGCCATTCCTACTCCCCTTTCTTCTCGGTGCTCTCGGCAAGGGCTTCCTCGCCGGCGACGTGCTCAAGATACGATGCGCAGCATGCCTTTGCGATGGTGCGAACGCGCAAGATGTAGGCCATGCGCTCGGTCGCGCTGATCACGCCGCGGGCATCGAGCAGGTTGAAGGCATGAGAGCACTTAAGGACGTAATCGTAAGCGGCCAAGGGCAGGCCCGCTTCGAGAGCGCGGGTGCACTCCGCTTCGTAGCGATCGAACTCACCGAACAGCAAGTCGGTGTCGGCCACCTCGAAGTTGTAAGCCGAGAACTCACGCTCGTTTTCGAGGAAGACGTCGCCATAGGTGAAGACGGTGCCGTCTGCGCCTCGTGCCCACACGAGGTCGTAGACGGAGTCGACGCCCTGGATGTACATGGCGAGACGCTCAAGGCCGTAGGTGATTTCCGAGGGAACGGGCTTGCATTCGAATCCGCCTACCTGCTGGAAATACGTGAACTGGGTTACCTCCATGCCGTTGAGCCAGACCTCCCAGCCAAGGCCCCAGGCACCGAGCGTCGGGCTTTCCCAGTCGTCCTCGACGAAGCGGATGTCGTGCTTCTCCACCTCGATGCCGATAGCGCGCAGGCTCTCCAGGTAAAGGTCCTGGACATTGTCGGGGGAAGGCTTGAGCAGAACCTGAAACTGATAGTAGTGCTGCAGGCGGTTGGGATTCTCGCCATAGCGTCCGTCGGTGGGACGACGGCAAGGCTGAACATAGGCGGTCTTCCACGTGGAAGGGCCGAGGCTGCGCAGCGTGGTGGCGGTGTGGAACGTGCCGGCACCGACCTCGTTGTCGTAGGGCTGCATGATAACGCAGCCGAGGTCTGCCCAGTAACGCTGCAAGCGCAGGATCATGTCCTGGAACGTCAGCGTCGAAGGACAGGCTCCTCCCGTTTCCTGGATAGTCATAGTGCTCCTTGATCGAGGCGGATAGATGAACGTTTAGCTCAACGTGCCGATGCGCGTGAGCGGCCAATAAGTGAAGACGGCTTTGCCGAAGACGGTATCGACGTCGACCGAGCCGAAGTAACGAGAGTCAGAGGAGTTCTCGCGGTTGTCCCCCATCACCCATACCTCACCGGCAGGGACCGTGTAGGGATAGTTCAAAGAGACGTTGCCCGCCGTGCGGGAAAGCGGATACGATTCGCCCGTCGTGTACGGCTCGTTCTGGGCGACGCCGTCGACGTAGAGAACGCCACCAGAGAAGTTGACCGTCTGCCCCTCGGTCGCGACGATGCGCTTGACGAGCACGCGCGAGGGAACCTGGGGATCGGAGAAAACGACGATGTCGCCGGCTTTCGGCTCGGAGAAGTGGTAGGAAATCTTCTCGGCGAACAGGCGATCGTCGGTCATGATGGTCGTTTCCATCGAGGCCGACGGCACTTCGAAAGGCTCGATGACGTACTGACGCAAACCCCATGCGGCGACGAGAACCACGGCGACGCAAACAACGAAATTGAGGAAGCGGCGTATGATGCCCGGTTGGTGTGAGGAAGCATGGCGCCCGGAATCCACTGGCTAACCTTTCGTTCGAAATTCAAAGGGTACTTGGTCGAATGTTCCCATGATAGAACAAAAGCCCGGACCTCACCTCTCGAGGTCCAACGATTCCAGGAAATCTTTTTCGGATGCCGACAATCCCGCATCGTCAAGAAGATCGGGGCGCCATTTCTTCGTGCGGATGAGGCTCTGCTCGCGACGCCATTTGGCGATGTTGGCATGATGGCCCGACAACAGGATATCGGGAACCTTCATGCCCCGATACTCGGCCGGACGCGTGTACTGGGGGTACTCGAGCAATCCGTCGTAGAAGCTCTCATCTACCGAGCTTCCCTCGTCGCCCAGCACGCCGTCAAGGCGGCGCACAACCGCGTCGATGACGACCATCGACGCGAGCTCACCGCTGGTCAGCACGTAATCCCCCAAGGAAATGACCTTATCGGCGAGGGTGTAGGCGCGCTCGTCGATGCCCTCGTAATGGCCGCAGATGAAGAACAGATGATCATGCTGGGCAAGCTCGAGGGTCAAGGCCTCGTTGAAGACCTCGCCCGTAGGAGACAGGAATATGACGTAGGGCTTCTCCTGCGCCTGGGCGAACAACTCGTCGGTAGCCTCGAAAATAGGCTCGCACTTCATGACGAGACCCTGCCCTCCCCCGTACGGCTCGTCGTCGGTCGTGCGATGGCGATCGTGGGTCCAATCGCGCAAATCATGGGCTTTGAAATCAAGAGCGCCCTTTTCCTGGGCGCGACGCATAATCGATTCGTTCATGATCGAATCGTAGCAATGCGGAAACACCGAGAGGGTTTCTATTTTCACGGGTGGTAGCTCCTAGAGGTCCAGAAGGCCGGCGGGAAGATCGACGAAGACGACCGAGGAATCCTCATCGATAGAGACGATGAAGTCCTCGACAAGGGGAACGAGCAGATCGGAAGCTCCATCGGACCCGTCGCCGGACACAGGGCGAGCCACGACGAGAAGAGGATGGGCGGGGTTTTCCTCGATGGCCTCGATGGAGCCGATGTCGCCCGTCGTTTCATCGACAAGGCGAAACCCCACAACATCGAACGCCGCCTCGTCTTCGAGGGACTCGGGCAAGACGCTGCGCTTGACAAGGCAGTAGTGTCCTTCGAGCTTCTCCGCGTCGTTGCGATCGACAACGTCGTTGAAGTAGACGAGATAGCGATCGGGCGACTGCTCAACGACTTCGCTCACGCACGACGAGCGGGGGAAACGAAGGACGGGAGGGACGAAAACGACCTCCATTCCCGTTTCCAGCAAAAAAGGAAGACCTTCCGTCGCGCGGACGGAAAGCCCTCCTTCATTGTTCTTCGCTTTCATAAGCTCAGCGACGACGAGCCACGGCTTGGTGGTATCCACAGTACCCTCTGTGATTAATCGTCGAGCAGCTCGACCTCGACATCGAGGCCATGGCGCGAGCCAGCTGCACGGGAAAGGGTGCGAATCGCCTTGATGACGCGGCCCTGGCGACCGATCACCTTGCCGGCATCCGCCTCGGAAACGCGAACCTCGACGAGCAGTGCACCGTCTTCCGTGTCGGAAGAGGTGATGTCAACGGACTCGGGCTCATCCACGATGGGGAGCACGAGCGTGCTGACGAGCTCGACGATTTCGCTGCGAGTATCGCTCATCGCTACGCGTTCTTACGCTCAACCTCGATGAGGCGAGCAACGGTGTCGGTGGGCTGAGCGCCCTTGCCGATCCACTCGTCGACCTTGGCGAGGTCGAGCTTCACAGCGGAAGGGGTGGTGCAGGGGTTGTAAGTGCCAACCTGCTCGATGAAGCGACCATCGCGACGAGCGCGAGAATCGGCGACAACGATGCGGTAATAAGGTGCTTTCTTAGCGCCATGACGGGCGAGGCGGATCTTGACTGCCATCGAGTTGTACTCCTTCTATCTTGTGGAGCGTCCCGTTGCTTCGAAAATACTCAACAAGGACGCAAAACAGCAATTACTGATATTAACCCTTGAAGGCGGAATCATCAAGACCGCTCATCATCTCTTGCATCTTCTTCATATCGGACATGGACAAACCGCCCATGCCGGGAAGAGAACGACGACGCGATTTCTTGCCCTTCTTCCCCTTCTTGGCCTTGGTCTTGCGGTTGTTCGGGACCTCGCCTTGGGCAGCGAGCATACGGCGAACCATTTTCTTCGTCTCGGCGAACTGCTTCAATAGCTGGTTGACCTGGAACACGGTCACGCCGGCGCCCGCCGCAACGCGGGCTTTGCGCGATCCATTCAGGATCTCGGGACGCTCGCGCTCGTCTTTGGTCATCGAGTTGATGATGACGACCATGCGATCGAGCGCACCTTCGTTTACCTGGCCTTCACGCATCGCCTTGTCGCCACCGGGAAGAGCCGAGACGAGTTTCTGGATGCCGCCCATCTTGGTCACTTGCTGCTGCATCAAAAGGAAATCGTTCAGGGTGAGGTTACCCCGAGCCATGCGCTCGGCCTCTTCAGCTTCGACTTCCTCCGCCTTCATGCGGGAAGCCGATTCGATCAAGCTGAGGACGTCGCCCATCCCGAGAATGCGCTTGGCCATGCGCTCGGGGTGGAATTCCTCGAGAGAGTCGGGTTTCTCGCCCGACGAGATGAACATGATCGGCTTGCCGGTGACCTGCTTGATGGAAAGCGCGCCGCCGCCACGGGCATCGCCGTCCATCTTCGACATGATGACGCCGTCGAAATCGACTCTGTCGGCAAAGCTCTTGGCGACGTTGACCGCATCCTGACCGGTCATGGCGTCGACGACCATGAAGATCTTGTCGGGCTCGACGGCTTCCTTGATGGCCTCGGCTTCAGCCATCATCTCCTCATCGACGTGCAGACGACCGGCCGTGTCGATGATGACCACATCGCGCAGCGAGTCGATGGCGTCGCGAACGCCATCACGGGCGATCTTGACCGGATCCTTATCATCCGAACGGTAGATGCGAACGCCGATCTCGCCGGCGAGCGTCTCAAGCTGATCGGCCGCGGCGGGTCGGTACACGTCGCAGGCGACGAGCAGAGGGTTGTGGTTCTTCTCCTTCAGGCGATAAGCGAGCTTGGCGGCGGCCGTCGTCTTACCGGAACCCTGGAGGCCGACGAGCATGATGACGTTGGGTATACGGCTCGACAGCGTAAGGCCGACGCTGTCGCGACCGAGAAGTTCGGTCAGCTCATCCATCACGACCTTGATGACGTTTTGGGCCGGCGTGAGGGATTCGAGAACCTCGGCGGTCAGGCAGCGCTCCTTGGTCTGGGCGACGAACTTCTTGACCACCTTGAAGTTAACGTCGGCTTCGAGAAGAGCCATGCGGATCTCCCGCATCGCGGCATCGATGTCTTCCTCGCTGAGGCGACCCTTGCCGCGAAGGCCTGAGAATATGGACTGGAGTTTATCTGAGAGATTATCGAACATCGGTCATGTCCCCAATCAACGCACGGGAGAAGTCGTGCGCATCGAAATCCTGCAAATCCTCGACGCCTTCGCCGACGCCGATCTTGAAGATCGGGAGGGAAAGCTCGTGGGAAATGGCCAAGGCGATGCCGCCCTTGGCCGTGCCGTCGAGCTTCGTCACGATCAATCCGTCGAGCTCGAGCGCCTTGTCGAACTCACGCGCCTGCTGCAAGCCGTTCTGCCCCGTCGTCGCATCGATGACGAGAAGGGTCGCCACGGGAACCTTCGCGCGCTTGCGGACGACGTTGACGACCTTCTGGAGCTCGCGCATAAGGTCGTCGGAGGTGTGCAGCCTGCCGGCGGTGTCGATCAAGACGAGATCGGCGCCATCCTGCTCGGCGCGCTCGATCGTCTCGTAGCACACGCTCGCCGGATCACTGCCGCGTTCGCGCGTGACGATATCGACGCCGGCGCGCTGCGACCACACCTCAAGCTGTTCAACGGCGGCAGCGCGGAACGTGTCGGCGCTGCCTAAGAGGACCGAGCGGCCCGCATCGTGGGCCCAAGCCGCGACCTTGCCGACCGTCGTCGTCTTTCCGGCGCCGTTAACGCCGACGAACAGGATGATCTGCGGATCGTTCTCGAAGACGTTCGTCTCAGCCGGGGTGAAGGTGGAGGCCATCTTGTCGGTCAGCATGTCGAAGACGGCGTAGGCATCGGGAAGGGCCTTGCGCTTAGCCTGGTCGCGCAGATCCTCGACGATCGTATCGGCAGCCGAAGCGCCGATATCGGCGAGGATGAGGGTCTCCTCGAGCTCATCCCAAAAGTCGTCGTCGACGTCGGGCCCGCGGTCGAGCAGGATGTTCATCTGCTCGCGCAGGCGCGTGCGGGAACGGGACAACCCCTCGTTGATCTTGTCGAAGAAACCCATTTAGCCCTCCTTGCGCGTTGCGTTATCGAGTTTCTGGCTGATGACCTTCGTGATGCCATCGGCCTGCATTGAGACACCATACAGTATGTCGGCCGATTCCATGGTACGGCGTTGGTGGGTGATCATGATGAACTGCGTCTCATCGCGGATGACGTTGAGGTACGCGATGAGACGGCGCAGGTTCGTGTCGTCGAGCGCCGCCTCGACCTCGTCGAGGATGTAGAACGGCGTCTGGCGAATACGATACACCGCGAAGAGCAGCGCCATGGCCGTCATCGACTTCTCGCCGCCGGAGAGAAGCGACATCTTCTTCACGCGCTTACCGATGGGCTGGGCGTTCACGTCGACACCCGTGTTCTCGATGTCGTCGGGGTCGACCAGGGAAAGATGGGCCTGACCACCGGGGAACAGCGTGGAGAAGATCTCGGCGAAATTATCGTTGGCCTTGTTGAAGGTCGCGAGGAAATCGTCTTTCATGCGCTCGTCGATAACGCCGATGATGCGCGCAAGGGAACGACGGGCCGCCATCATGTCGTCGAGCTGATCGACGAGATAAGCATGGCGTGCGCTCACCTGCTCGAATTCCTCGGCGGCATCCGGGTTGATCGTGCCGAGATTCTTGATGCGCCTCTTAAGGGATTCGGCGCGATCAGAGACATCGGAGCGGTCCTCGATCGGATCGAGCGCGAAAGCGGTCTCAAGCGAAACGCCGCAGTCCTCGACGATCGTCTTCGCACCGGCGTCGATCTGGACTTCCAGGCGACCCTTCTCGATGCGAACGTCAGCCAGGCGCTCGCCGAAGGCGTCGTAGGATTCACGCAGATCGCGCGAAGCGCTCGTAGCCTGGCTCAACTGCTCGTGAAGCGCACGGAAGCGGTCCTGCTCTTCACGAGAAGCCCGCTCGAGGCTCGTCGCGACGAAATCGGCGGAGTCGATGAGCGAGGAAAGCGTCGAGGCAAGGGCATCGGCTCGCGAAGCGGCGCAGCGCGCGACGGCGATGCGCTTGCCCGAGGCCTCCCCTTCCCGCGCATGCGACGCGATTTCCTGCTCCCGGGCAAGAACCATGCGCTGCGCGTAGGCGAGCCGCTCCGAAAGGCGGGCAGCCTCAAGGCGCGCATCGCTGACCTGCTCGGAAAGCGAGACGATCTTCTTCTGAAGAGGAGACAGATCGCGCTGCAGGTCCGCCACCTCGTCCTTGTTTTTCGACAGGGAGGCCTCGACCTCGGCGAGATCGCGTTCAAGGGAATCGGAATCGGGCTTCGCCTGCTCGAGGAACGCACGGTTCTCTTCCTGCTCCTTGACCAGCCGCGCACGCTCCTGTTCGCCCTGGTCGGCGCTTCGCTTGGCGTCCTCGAGCGCGGCGCGGGCCGAATCGAGGCGCCCCTTGAGACCCGCCAGCGACTCGGAAAGCCTCAAAGCCTCGGTCTGGGCACCGCGAAGATCCTCTTCGCGCTGAGAATCGGCGCGCTTCTCGTCGTCGTGGCGTTTCGCGGCAACGGCCTCTTCTTCGCGGACGCGCTCGAGGGCGCGGCGACGAGCAAGGGCGCTGTTGCAGCGATCCTCCTCCGAGCGGCGAACGCACGAGATCCTCCCGCTCGGATCGACCACGCATCCGTCGAGGGAGGCATAACGCACCGAAGCATCGCGGCGATGGGCGCTCAGCGCGTCTGCAAGGGTGTCGACGACGAATACGTCGCCGATAAGGGCCTCGATGCGCGATGCGTAACCGGCATCGAACGAAAGATCGTCGATCAGACGACGCCCTTCGTGCGCCTTGGCGCCGCAAGCGCCCACGCATCCGCCCAGGAAAACCACTTCGCCGGTCGTCCCCTCCTCATCGATGCGCCCGACTAGGCGCGCGGCTTCTTCGTCGGTCGGGACGATAAGGGCATGTAGATCGCTTCCCAGAAAAGCCTCGATGAGCGCATCGAGCTCCTCGGGGACGCTGAGGATATGGGTGAGCAGAACCGCCTCGGTACCCAAACGGCGCGATTCATCGAGAGCGAAGGTCAGTGCCGGATTGGTTGATTCGCTCGCGCGCTCAAGCTCCTCAAGGGCCGCGCGTTCGGCAGACGAGCGGGCAAGCGCCTCGCGCGCCTCGTCGAGGCGACGACGCCCCTGCTCGCGCTCGACAACGAGCGCATTGAGACGCTCGCGGGCAGCCGATTCACGATCGCGCACGGATGAAAGCTCTTCGTCCAAGCGATCGAATTCACGCTGGCACGACTCACATGCCTCGAGAGCGCGCGAGGCGCGCTTCTCGGCGTCGATAACCTGAGCGTCGATAACCTGAGCGCGGGCGCGACGCTCGGAAAGATTCTCGCGCAAGGCACTCTGGGCCGCCTGAAACGTCTCGCGACGATGAGACAAGGCGCGCTGCTCGGTCATGAGGGTATCGACGCGCTTGCGAAGGTCGTTACGCTCGTTGACACGCTGTTGATAGGCGATCTCGAGTTCGCCGCGGGCGGTTTTGGCGCGAGCATGCTCCTTATCGGCGCTCGCCACGGTTTCGCGCGCCTCTTCGAGCTCGCGGTTTGCGGCGGCATTGCGGATGCGGCCCTCCTCCGCCTCGCGGGCAAGACGCTGCGCTTCGGCAAGGTAGCCCTGCCTGCGCTCGCGAAGAAGCAGCGCCGTCGAGGAAAGGCGATCGCCGCACGACTGGATACGGCGGCGGCGCTCGTTGATGCGGCCCTCCTCAGAACCCTTCTCCTGGAACGCTCGTTGCAGATCGTCGAGACGCTTCTCGGCCTCCTCGACTTCATGGCGCGCCTGCGCCTGCGATTTCATCAAGTCGTTTTCACGCTCGACGGTTTGGGTCATCTTGCCCTGAAGCGCACGCAGATCGTCGACGGCCAGCGCCAACTCAAGATCCGAAAGCTCGCTGGAAAGCTCCTGGAACATGCGGGCTTTGCGGGCTTTGCGCTCGAGGGGCTTCAACTGACGGGCCACTTCAGCGGTTATGTCGTTGACGCGATCGAGATGGGCATCCATCTGCGCCAGCTTACGCTCGCTTTTCGCCTTGCGCTCCTTGTGCTTGAGGATGCCGGCTGCCTCCTCGATAAGCGCGCGGCGATCCTCGGGGCGCGAAGACAGGACGCGATCGAGGTTGCCCTGCGAGATGATAGAGTTGGTTGCCGTGCCCAAGCCGGAATCGTGAAGCACATCGAGAACGTCCATACGACGCACGACGGTGCCGTTGATGAGGTATTCGCTCTCTCCGCTTCGATACATGCGACGCCCGATGGCGACTTCAGAGTAATCGATGGCGAGCGACCCGTCCGAATTGTCGAGGAGAAGCTCGACTTCGGCCATGGAAACGGGCTTGCGTGCCGATGAGCCCGCGAAGATGACGTCCTCCATCGATTGCCCGCGAAGGTTCTTCACGTTGCGCTCACCGAGAACCCACAGAACGGCATCGGAAATGTTTGATTTACCCGAGCCGTTGGGGCCGACGATGGCCGCGACACCGGGCTCGAACTTCATGACCGTGCGATCAGCGAAGGACTTGAAGCCCTTCAAGGTCAGAGACTTGAGATACACCCGGCCCCCTTATTGCTGCTTTTTCTGCTTGCGGGCACGCTGTTCGGCTTGGCGGCGCGCCTTCTCCTCCGCTTTAGCTGCTTTGACCGCGGCACGCGCATCGGCGCGACGCTTCTTGTCGGTCGAATCCTTCGCCTCGAAGAACGACCCGAGGATCTCGAGCGCGGACTTCGCTGCCTGGCTTTCGGATTCCTTCTTGGTGCGGCCGACGCCGCGCGCGATGGACTGGACACCGACGAAGACCTGGGTGACGAACGTGCGATCGTGCGGCGGTCCTTGGGTTTCGACGAGCCGATAGGTGGGGGTGATGCCGTCTTCCTGGAGGCGCTCCTGAAGAACGCTCTTGGGGTTCTCGGGCTCCTTGGCCATGTCGGCGCTCATGCGCACGATGAGGGTACGCTTGACGAAGTCGGCTGCCGCCTTGAGGCCCTCATCGAGGTAGAGGGCAGCGACGAGCGACTCGTAGACGTTCTCGAGCGCCGAATGCAGCCCCCGACGACCGGTACCGCGCTCCGACGAACCGAAGAAGATCACATCGGCGAGGCCGAGATCCTTCGACACGTCGGAAAGCGATGAGCCGGAGACGAGCGAGACCTTGATGCGCGTCAAACCGCCCTCGTCGAGGTCGGGATAGGCGTGGTAGGCCGAGTACGCGACGATGGCACCGAGGATGCTGTCGCCGAGGAACTCGAGGCGCTCGTACGAATCGCGGATAGAATGCCCTTCGGCAGCCGAAGGATGGGTAAGCGCAGCAAGAAGAAGCGAGCGATCCTTGAACGAATGTCCAAGGATGCGCTCGGCTTGATCGAGCTTCTGGGTATGTTCGGGCTGTTCTTTCAAGATGACCATCGATCGTAATAGAGGAAACGTTAGGTTATCCGAAGATTCTACTTGACCGCCTCGACATTCGTTACGGTTGCCGCGATTATTCCCGAAACATCCAAACGTACCGTCTTAGCCGCCATGAGGATGCCGTTTTTGATGGCCGTCTCATTGGAGGAACCATGCCCAACGAGGCACGCGCCCTTGACGCCGAGAATGGGTGCACCGCCGTACGTATCGGCGGACGTGTGCTCTTTAAGCTCCTTCAGGCCCGGCTTGAGGGCGATCGCGCCGAGCTTCGAAAGCGTGCCGGCCATCATGATGTCCTTCAGCGAAGAGAAGAGCGTCTTGGTCACGCCTTCGATGGTCTTCAGGCACACGTTGCCGGTGAAACCGTCGGTGACGAACACGTCGGGCTTGCCGCTCAGGATATCGCAGCCTTCGGCGTTGCCGATGAAGTTCGGGACCTGCTCTTTCAGCAAGGCGAAGGTTTCCTGGGCGAATTGAGAGCCCTTGGTGTCCTCTTCGCCGATGTTGAGCAGTGCGCATTTCGGGTCATCGATGCCGATGACGCGCTCAGCGTAGATCAACGCCATCTGGGCGAACTGGACGAGATAGCCCGGTTTGCAATCCGCGTTCGCTCCGACGTCGCACATGACGACGGGCTTGACCGGCGACGGGATAATGGTGCAAAGCGCAGGGCGAGCAACGCCCTTGATGCGCCCTACGACGAGCGTTGCGGCGGTAAGGCATGCGCCGGTCGAACCGGCGGAGAAGAATCCCTGGGCCTGGCCTTCCTTGACCAAGCGGCAGCCGACGACAAGGCTCGAGTCCTTCTTCTTGCGGACCGCGTTGGCAGGATGCTCGTCCATGGCGATTTCCTCGGTCGTGGGCTGAGCGATCACGCGCTCATGCGCGGCGGCGAAGGGCTCGACGACATCTGCCGGGCCGCACGCGACGACCTCGAGCTCGGCATCGGCGGCGAGCGCCTGCTCGATGCCGGGAAGAACGACGCTCGGTCCAATGTCCCCGCCGAGCACGTCGACGGCGATACGGATCTTGTCTGCCATGATTAAGTCTCCTTAGTTGTTCTGTGGCTTACAGAGCCTTGGGTACTCGCTTCCCCTTCGAGGGTAGAAAGCCCACTATATAAAAATCCCCCGGATAGACCGAGGGATTTGACGTAGCTGAACGTAGTCGGTTCACTATGCGGTCTCGATGACCTCACGGTCGCGATAGAAGCCGCAATTGGGGCACACACGATGAGGCAGCTTGACCTCGCCGCACTGAGGGCAGACGGAACGAGAAGGTGCTGCAATCTTATCGTTTTCGCTCCTACGAGCGTTGGTGCGAGCTCGACCAGTCTTACGCTTAGGCACTGCCATGATTTCTTCTCCTTCTATACTGCCAGGCTCAACCTGAAAATCACAATTACGCAAAAAAGTATTCTAGCAAAACGATTTACTCGTTTCAAGCATCAATATACGCGATGCCGAAAAGGCTTAAGAACGCTTGTCGTCTTCGAACGTGATATTGCTCAGGACGGCAAACGGATTGGGGTGGAAATCATCATCTTCCGAACCCTTGTCGCAGGTGCACTCCTCGACGTTGAGGTTCGCGCCGCACCCAGCGCACAGACCCTTGCATCCATCGTCGCACAGCGGCGTGAGGGGCACCTCGATCGAAAGGGCGGCGATGAGGAGCGGTTCGAGATCGATAACGCGATCTTCCCCGAGGACTTCGTATTCTTCGCGCTCTTCGTCGGTCGGCTCGACGTCGGAGCCGGGGATGAGGAAATACCCCTCCACTTCCCCTTCCAGAAGGTACGCAGCAGGCTCGAGACAGCGCGCGCAGTCGGTAACGGCGTCGCCGATCACCGTGCCCGTCACGAGCAGGGCACCACCGGTGTTGGTGACCTGGACGCTCCATTTCAAGGGATGGGAAAACGAGTAGACGTCGGTTCCCTGCGTAAGTTCCGGCAGTTCGAACGTGCCGGAAAAAGGCAAGCTCTCCGCTGCGGCGAAGAGCTTGTCAGGAACCTCGATGGTAACCGAGCTCATCAACGACCCGCATTCAGGGAGTTGGCATTCAAACGATCGCGGCAGCGACGCACGCTGTTGAGCGCCGTGTCGAGGCTCTGTTCGACGTGGCTGAAAACCTCATCGGCGTAATCTTCCGCGCCGGCACGCGTCTCGCGCTCGAGCTCACGAGCCTCGGCGAGAATGGCGTCGGCCTGCTGCTGGGAGATGCGAACGATCTCCTGCTCGCTGGCGATGGTGATGGCCTGGCTGCGGGCGTCCTCGATGAGGCGGCTTGCCTGGGCCTCGGCTTCATCGAGAAGGGCCTGGCGCTCGCGAATGACCTGGCGCGCCTGGGCGAATTCGCTCGGGAACGTGTCGCGGATTTCATCGAGAATCTCGAAAGCAGCCCGGGCATCGACCTGCCTGAAGCCGCTTTTGCCAAAGCCTGCGGGTTTTGAATCCTCGATGAGCATTACCAGATCCTCAACGAGATTCAATACTCCTGTTTCGTCCATGTTCAACCTTTCACAAGTGCTCAGCCAATGAGCATACCGCGTTTCATTGTATCAATTCGTTCATTGACCATTTCGATAGTTTAGCAAAAAAGATCAGATGGAGGAAAAACGTGGAGAAAACCTACGATTCGAGCTGCGCTTTCGCCTTGTAGGCGTCGGCGAAGTACTCATGCAGGGCCTCTTCGACGCATGCGGGAACAAAGCCCTTCACTTCACCGCCCATAGACGCCATCTCACGGATGATGGACGAGGAAAGGTACATGAACTTCGGCGGGGACATGATGAAGAACGTCTCGAGATCCTGGCTCAGCTCGTAGTTGAGCGCTGTCATCTGGAACTCGTATTCGAAGTCGGTCACCGCGCGAAGGCCTTTGACGACGACGTGTGCGTCGAGGTTGCGCACCAGGTCGACCAGCAGCCCATCGAAGCTGATGACGCTGACGTTCGGGGTATCTGCGAGTGCGCGCTTGGCGAGGTCGACGCGCGTATCGAGATCGAACATGGGGCTTTTCTTCACGGACTTCGCCACTGCGACGACGACATCGTCGAAGATCTGGGCAGCGCGAAGGATGACATCGACGTGTCCAGCGGTGATGGGATCGAAGGTCCCGGGCACTACCGCTCGCTTCATTTCGTTTCCTTCCTCAGGGTAACAAGAGATGTGTCGCCGTAATCTTTCACGGAAACAAGTTCGTATTGTAGCGTACCGACTACTTCCTGAACCGCCTGCTTGTCCTTTTTGGCATGCTCGTAACAGACGAACGCGCCTTCGTTGAGCGCGCCGGCCTCGTCGAGCGCAGTGACGAGACCGAGCACCTTCTCGGGATCGAAGGCGTAGGGCGGATCGAGGAACACGATGTCGAAGGCGCCCACGACGCTCGCGGGAAGCGTGAAGGCATCGGAGCGCCTTAGGCGAAACCGCGCGGGGGGAAGCTTCAGGTCGCGGGCGTTCTCCTCGATGACGGCCGCGGCGGCGCGCGCCTGCTCGCAGGCGAGGACGAACGATGCTCCCCTGCTCAGGCACTCGAATCCGAGCGCCCCCGATCCAGCGAAGGCATCGAGCACCCGCGCACCCTCGAACGTACCGCGCGCGCTCATGAGGGCGCTCATGAGCGCCTCCCTTACGCGATCGGTTGTCGGACGGGTGTTTTCACCCTTCAGGCTCTTGAGGCGACGCCCCCTCATCTCACCGGCGATGATCCTCATCGTTTCCTCGCTTCCTTCACCGCCGCCAATTCGCGGCGCACGGCCTTCATCTCGTCTTCGCTCACTATACCGCCGTCAAGGCATTCCTTCGCATCGCGATAGGCCGCCTCGATCACCGGGGCGTCGCGCACCACGCTCACCAGACGCAAGGGCGAGCGTCCGTGTTGACGATCCCCCAAGACGTCGCCTTCGCGCCGAAGCGCCAAATCCTCTTCGGAAAGCCTGAAGCCGTCTTCTGTCCTCTCGAGCATCTCCAGGCGCTCGAGGGACTGCGGGGCCCGCGAGCGGGAAACGAGGAACACCTTCCCTGGCCTGTCGCCGCGCCCGACGCGGCCCCTGAGCTGATGAAGCTGAGCAAGGCCGAAGCGATCGGCGTCCTCGATGATCATCACGGTCGCGTTCGGCACGTCGACGCCGACCTCGACGACGGTCGTCGAAACGAGCACGTCGATCACTCCGCTTCTGAATTCGTCCATGATGCGCTGCTTTTCCGCAGAAGCGAGCTTGCCGTGGAGCAATCCCACCCGAGCAGCAGGGACGATCTGCTCCTGCAGCACCTGGGCATGAAGGGCCGCGGCGGAAAGAGGGGCGCCCGCTTCATCGTGGTCTATTCCCCACTCGATAGCGGCGTACTCGAAGCCCGAAGCCTCGTCGACCGTCCCCTCGCGCGAAGGCTCGGGAAGGTCGACGCCGATCAACGGGCAGATCACATATGCCTGCTCTCCGCGCTCGAGGGCCGCGCGAAGAGCGTCGTAGGCGATGCCCTCTTCCGAGAAATGGCATACCGTGGTCGTCCTGCCCGCCTGCGTGCCCGGTGCCTGGCGTAGATACCCAAGCGTCATCCCCCCGTAGCGCGCGAGGGCGAGAGAGCGCGGGATAGGCGTAGCCGTCATGGACAAAACATCGCAGCCGGGAGCCTTCGCGATAAGCGCATCGCGCTGCTCGACGCCGAAACGCTGCTGTTCGTCGATACACACCAACGAGGCGCAAGCAGGCACCACATCGTTCTCGAGCAGGGCATGGGTACCGAAGAGAACGCTCAAATCCCCACTCGAAAGACGCGCGCACAGCGACTCGCGCTCGGAAGGAGCGGTAGATGACGTGAGAACGCCCCACGACACCCCGCATGCATCGAGCAGCGGCCCGATACGATCTCCGTATTGGCGGACGAGAACCTCGGTCGGGCCCATCATGAGAGCCTGCGTGCCCGAAGCGCCGCACGCGCCGAGAGCGAAGGCGGCAACGAGGGTCTTGCCGGTGCCCACATCGCCCAAGAGAAGATGGTTCATGGCGCGAGGGGCGCTCATGAGCGAGTAGATCTCATCGATGGCCGCGCGCTGATCATCGGTCGGGTCGAAGCGCAACGCCGCACGAAGCGACTCGATAAGCGGGCCATCGACGCGATGACGGTACGGCTCGACCCCGCGCATCCGCTCTTCCTGCGCCTCGATAAGCTCGAGCTCAAGGAAAAACAGCTCTTCGTAGCGAAGCCTCCGACGCGCCTGGCGGGCATCTTCCATGGAAACGGGCGCATGGATACCGCGCAGCGCCTGGTAGCGAGAGTAAAGGCGATAGCGGCGGCGAAACGCGAGCGGAAGCGGGTCGTAGAGGCCCTCCACGCGCTCGAGCGCATTGGCGATGAACCGACGCATCATCGCCCTCGAAAGCTTCGCGGTGGAAGGATGGAGAGCGAGCACCTTTCCTTTCAGGCGCTCTTCCGGCTCATGAGGCTCGATAGTGGGGTTGGTCATGCGCTTGAACCCGTAGGAGAACTCGATCTTGCCCGAGACGGCTATCCCCTGCCCCTCATGAAGGGATTCGGCCAACCACGGCTGGTTGAAGCACGTGACGATGATCGCACCCGTTCGATCGACGAGCGTGATCTCGACGATCGACAAACGCGGACGAGGCGATTTGCGCTTGACCTCGTGAACGATGCCCGACAACGTGCAGAAGGATCCGATACGGGCGCTTTGAGCCGTGGCGACTTCCGACATGTCGATGTAGCGGATCGGATAGAGAGACAAAAGGTCGCGCACACGCTCGACACCGTAGGCAGACGACAGGATAGACGCACGCGCGGCGCTGACCTGGGACACCGTCGTGACGGGATCCTCGAAGGCAAGAGAAGAACGAAGGCGGTCAAGGACGTTGCCTTGATCCGCCTTCGCTGTAGGGTTTTTGGTTCGGGACACCGATTGGCTCCGCTGTTACTCGACGGAAAGGACGATCGGATAAAGCGGCTGCTCGCCGCGATGGGAATCGATCTCAAGATCCTCGAATCGCCCCTCGATCTGATCGATCAAGGCCTCGAAGGCCTCGTCGGCATAGTCTTCGCCGGCAAGGATAGTGAGGGTGTCGCAATCTTCAGCCTCGAGGACCTCGAGAATGCGCAGCGTAGCGTCTTCGATGGAATCGCTTACGACTTCAAGCTCGCCAGCGGCGATGCCGATGACGTCGCCGTCGTGGATGGGGTTGCCGTGAACATCTTTGGAATCCTTGATGGCGACGGTGACCTCACCGGTCTTCACCTCGGCGCACGCTTCGGTCATCGCCTCGACGTTTTCCTCGAGGCTTGCCGTCTCGTCGAAGGCGAAGAGGGCCGAGAAAGCCTCGGGCACGCTCTTGGTGGTCACGACCGCGCACGGCTTCTCGGAAACCTGGGCGCAGGACTGGGATGCCATGATGATGTTGCTGTTGTTCGGCAGGATGATGACGGCGTCGGCGTTGACCTTCTCGACCGCATCGAGCAACTCCTTGGTGGAGGGGTTCATGGTCTGGCCACCCGAAACGACGTAATCGACGCCAAGGCTCTCGAGGATCGCCGCGTTGCCGGAGCCTGCCGCAACGGCGACGAAGCCGATGGCCTTATGCTCAGCTTCCTGCTCGCGCTCGAGGTTCGCGGTGCGCTCTTCGCTCTGGAGCTTCATGTTGTGGATGAAGACCTCGGAGATCTGACCGCGCTCGAGGAAGTAGGCGAGCACCTGGTCGGGATGGTTGGAATGAACGTGGACCTTGAACTTCGGGTTGCTTCCCACGCACAGCTCGCAATCGCCCATGGTCTGCAGGAAGTCGAGGGCCTCTTCGGCGTTGAGGGTATCGGAATCGACGAGGAATTCATTGCAGTACATGAACGCCGAGCCCTCCCAGTCGTTGATCTGCTCGATCTCGACCTTAGGAGCCGCGGTGCGCGCGAAGGCGAGCTCGTCGCCCATCGTCTCCGAGCGACCGGTAAGGGCCGCGACGAAGGAGTCGAAGAAAATAGCGATGCCGAAGCCGCCCGCATCGACGACGCCGTTTTCCTTCAGGACCGGCAGAAGCTCGGGCGTGCGCTGAACGGAAGCGTAGGCTTCCCCGACGATGAACTGAAGCCCCTCGTCGAGCTCCATCTTCTTCTTGCGGGCCTTGTGGGCACCGGAAGCGGTGTCGCGCAGGACGGTGAGGATGGTTCCTTCGACCGGCTTGCGGACGGCGTTGAAGGCGACCTCGACAGCGCGGGAGAACGCGTCATCGACGGCCACGAGATCGAATTCGTCGTGGTCGGCGATTCCTTCGCACAGGCCGCGCATGATCTGGGAGGTGATGACGCCGGAGTTGCCGCGTGCGCCCATGAGGGCGCCCTGGGTGATCGCGCGGCGACGCTCTTCGTCGGTTGCGCCGATAGGAAGGGCCGCGAGGTTATCGACGACCATGGCAAGCGTCAGGGACATGTTGGTGCCGGTATCGCCGTCGGGAACCGGGAATACGTTCAAGCGGTTGATCTCATCTTTACGAGCGGACAACGCCTTGGACGCAGCTGCGATGGCGTTGACGATGTCGTTAGACGTGTAATTGCTCATGTGTTTCGATTACTCCTTGATGACCTGGATACTGCGAGCTTGGTGATTAACGGACCTTGATGCCCTGAACGTGGACCTCGACGCCCTTGAAGGGAGCGCGGACGAATTCCTTCAACGCGAAGGTGACCTGCTCGACGAGGTTGCTGGAGACGACGTTGATGTTCACCCCGTGCTCGAGGATGACGTAAAGGCTCACGAGCGTTCCCTCTTCGTCGGTGGTGACGACGATGCCGCGGCGAAGGCGGGACGCGGGAAGAAGCTTCGCCAATCCATCGACGGCGTTCGGGGCCGCCATTCCGACGACGCCGTAGCATTCGAGGGCGGCATGACCTGCAACGTCGGCGATGACGTCGTCGGTGACCGTGAGGTTGCCTGCGATTTCTTTACCCATTATCTATCCTTTCAGAGGCGCAGGAGCCGACCGGCTCGACGCGCGTGATGATGACGATGACCGATCATCCAGTATACCCGAGAATCCTCCCCGCAGATACGTGCGCACCGAACGCACAAAATTTATTTGACTATCTAACTTTTCCCGCTCGTAGCGAAGTGCGCTATCATTGCTTGATGCCGAATCGGCGATGGCCCGGCATCGATGCCTTCCTGAATGGGAAAATCATCTTGGACTATCGTCTTCTATATGGTATAGTATTCGGGCTTTTGGAAATCAGCGGTATCTAGCCGTAGAGAAATACGAAGTAATGGAGTTGATCAAGAATGTCCAAAGTTTGCGAGATCTGCGGTAAGGCACCCGTCGCTGGTCGTAGCATCAGCCACTCCCACCGCGTCAGCAACCGCACCTTCCGTCCTAACATCCAGAAGGTCACCATCAAGCTGAACGGCAAGGTCAAGCGTGCCAACGTTTGCACCAAGTGCATGAAGTCCAACAAGATCGAGCGCGCATAGCTCCGTCGTCTTCGGACTTTCCCATAGCTCTTCTTTAAGCGCCGCATCCCACTGGGATCGGCGCTTTTTGAGGTTTCTGACACGCTCGCAGACTCACTCTTCCTCGGCTGATCGACGTCCTTCGCACCGAACCGCGAGCGCTATCCTATCGCCAACGAAAATAAAAAGCGCGGCTGAAACCAACCAGCCGCGCCATGAACGCCAATCGAATAACCAGTAGGGCCGCTCATCGTTTCTTGAACGAGAAAACCCCCTTGAGATCCCCTACTGTATCGGATATCTCGGTGACGACTTCCTTGCCGTCGCGAAGAACGCTGCCGATGGCGCGCCCTGCATCGACGAGGTTGTCCTTCATCTCTTCGGAAAGGAATTCCCCTTCCTTTTTCTTCGCCGGCTTAGCGTCGGTCGATTCAACATCGTCGTCAACGGCATCCGCCTCGGCATCGCCATCGCATGTCGCCCCGACGGCCTCTTTCTCCACTTCGCATTGGAGCAGATAAAGCGCGTCATCGATCTTGTCGAGCTTCTTGACGTACTGGGGGGCTTCGCTGGAAAGAGACTCCACCGCCGATTGGACATCGTAGAGACGCGCATAGAGCGTCTCGATCATCTTCAGAACGTCTTCGTTCATCACACCAACCCCTATCGATAGCGTGCCTTCATCGCACGTTCGATCTCGCGTTTCGAGTCGCGCTCCGCCATGGATGCGCGCTTGTCATACAGTTTCTTACCACGACCGACGGCCAATTCCACCTTCACACGGGAGTTGCGATCGAAATAGATCTTGGTTGGCACGAGCGCCATGCCCTTCTCCTGCGTTTTGCGCTCCAGCTCGCGTATCTCATTGCGATGAAGCAGAAGCTTGCGCTTGCGGTCAGGATCGGGGTTGTTAAAGTTCCCGTGGCTGTAGGGAGAGATGTGAAGGTTGTTAAGCCATACCTCCCCTTTTCTGATGAGCGCGAAGCAATCCGTCAGCTGGCAGTTGTTCTCGCGCAGGGAACACACCTCGGTGCCCGTCAACACGATTCCCGTCTCGAAGGTGTCGAGGATCTCGTATTCATGGAACGCGCGGCGGTTCTTCGCGATGAGCTTTTCTTCCTTCGATGCCATCGACTACATTCCCGGAACGAACGTGACCGACTCGTCGAGATCGAGGATGAAGCGCGTCAGAAGACGAACGGTGTCTTCCAGGTCAGAGAGCTTGATCACCTCGGTGGGGGTGTGCATGTAGCGCAGCGCAACGGAAACGAGACCGGTCGCACGACCGCCTCGCTGGATCTGCATAGCGCCCGCATCGGTGCCCGTCACACCGGGCTCCGCCTCGATCTGCACCTTGAGCCCTTCGTCGCAAGCCGCCTGCATGAGGCGCTCGAACACAACGGGGTTGATGTTGGGTCCGCGGGCGATGACGGGTCCCTCGCCGCACGAAAGGTCGCCGTAGCGCGTCTGGTCGATACCGGGATAGTCGGTCGCATGCGTCACATCGAAGGCGATGGCAACATCGGGATCCACGCCGTAAGCGGACGTAGAGCCACCGCGAAGGCCGATTTCCTCCTGGACGGTGGCAGCGCAGATGTAGTCGCCGGGAGCACCGCCGTGACGACGAAGCTCTTCCATGACGCGAGTGGCCACGTAAACGCCCGCCTTGTCATCGAAGGCGCGGGAAACGGCCATGCCCTTGCCGAACTTCTCGAATCCAACGCCGAACGTGATCGGGTCACCGACGCGCACGACCTCCTTGACGCGACGAGGCGTCAAGCCAAGATCGATGACGAGCGAGCTGATGGGAGTGACTTTTTTGCGCTCTTCGGGCTCGATCAGGTGAATGGGCTTACGACCGACCACACCTCGCAAAACGCCCTTCCTTGTGTGCACGTCGACGCGCATGCCGGGAAGGATGGCGGCATCGACGCCACCGACCGACGACACGCTCAGATATCCCTGATCGCTGATATAGGTGACCATTAGGCCGATCTCGTCCATATGGGCGGCGATCATGACAGAGGGGGCGTTGCCCGTGCCCTTGAGCGTCGCGTGGACCGAGCCCATGACGTTGGTCTCGATCGAATCAGCGACGTCAGCCAACCGATCGCGCACGATATCAGCCACCTTGGTTTCGAAGCCCGTCACCGAAGGGGTTTCGAGAAGGGACTTCAGATAGTCCTTATCTACCTTTGCCATACCTAGCTTCCTTACTCTCAGCGCCCCTTGTTCGCTGTGCACCGTCAGAAAGACGACGCGGCGCACAACGCAAGGGACGCACTCTCTTTTTCTCAGACGGCATTATACCTTTCAGCGCCCGATCCACCTTCTGCCGTCCCACACCCCCGCACTATCGTTCGGCTCACCGGGGCCGTCGGCCAAACGGAACCTCAGGCGGCGCTCTCGCGGGTAAGCCGCAAGGAGCACGACTTTGAGCGGCTGCCCGATACGGTAGACGATCCCCGTATCGACGCCGCGAAGCAGCTGACGGTCAGGGTCGAACGCGAAGTAGTCTTCCCCGAGCCGTTCGATGCCGATCGTCCCCGAAGCGGTGTTGGGGAGCTTCACTTTCACGCCGAACGTCGAAACCTGCGATACGACGCCGTCGAATTCGCATCCGATGAAATCCTCAAGGTATTCGATGATCTTGGTGAGCTGCGATTGGCGAGCGGCCTTTTCCGCCCTGCGCTCCATCGTCGAAGCGTGCTCGGCCATCCACGAGAGGGAATGGCGCATCGCCTCGCTCGTGGCTCCCCTGCCGAAGATGATCTCCTTGGCAAGACGGTGGATGAGCAGATCGGGATAACGGCGGATAGGACTCGTGAAATGGCAGTACGTATCGAGGGCCAGGCCATAATGGGATCCAGGCTCCACGCGATACACGGCTCGCTTCATGGAACGCAGGAGAAGCGCGTTGACGATTTCCTGCTGCGACGTGCCCCGTGCACGATCGAGGACTTCCTGAAGGACGACGGGGCTTCCCGACACGAACAGTCGCTTGTCGACGTCGCGGAACATCTCGAATTCCTGAAGAACCTCGTAAAGATCGCGAAGTGCGTCGGAATCAGGCTCATCGTGCACGCGGTAGACGCACGGCGAGCCCTTCGCCGCCAACCACTGCGCGACAAGGTGATTGGCGAGGATCATGGCCTCCTCGATGAGCGCGGTCGCATCCGTGCGACGTCGATACGCAACGCCGATGCAGCGCCCGTCTTCATCGAGTGTTGCCTTGGCCTCGACGCGATCGAAGTCCATGCAGCCGTCAGCGCGGCGACGTGCCGCGAACGACCTGGCAAGCCCATCAAGGGCGATAACGCGGCGGCGCACCTCCTTGATCACGCCCGACGACAACGGAACGCTGTCCACGGGCGGTTCGCAACGCAAGAAAGCCTCGAGAGCACGCTCGTCGTCGGCTGAATCGAGAAGCGCCTGGACTTGATCGTAGGACAAACGCGCCTTGGATTCGATGACAGAGGGAAACACCTCATAGGACACGACCGAGCCATCGCGGCGAACGACGGCCTCAACGCTCATGGCGCAGCGCGCAGAAGCGGGCCGCAAGGAGCACAAGTCATTGCTCAAATGCTCGGGAAGCATCGGCAAGACGCGATCAACGAGGTACACCGATGTGGAGCGGCGGCGGGCGTCAAGATCCAGCGACGACGCGAAGGGGACGTAACGCGATACGTCGGCGATGTGGACGCCGACCTTGAGGAACTCCCCTTCCCTCTCGAGCGAAACCGCATCGTCGAAATCGCGGGCATCATGCGGGTCGATCGTGAAGATGAACGAGGATCGGATATCGCGATAGCCCGCGCGCAAAGCGCTCTCGATATCGAGTTCGCACGCCTCTGCCTCAGCGCGCGCTCCTTCGGAAAACTCCGTCTCGAACTGATGCTCGGCGATAATGAGATCGATCGATACACTCGAATCATCCTGTGCCCCGACGACGCGAACGACCCTTCCCGTCGCCGCCGACGAACGCGTGGGGAATTCGATGAGCTTCACCTCGACGATATCGCCATCGCGAACCTCAGGCGAGTCACGGCGCAAAGTGAAGATATCGTAAGGGATAGCGGGGTTTTCCGGCACGACGACGCCGAACGGCTCAGCCACCTCGTAGCGGCCGATCACCGTGTCGTTGGCCCGCATGAGCACCTTGACGACGCGCGCAGCGGGTTTGCGCTGACCCAAGGGCACGTCGGGCCTATCGCTCGTCATGCGCGCGACTTCGACCAAATCACCGGGAAACGCGCCATTCACCTTGGAGGCGGGAACGAAGAACTCGCCTTCCGCGGTTTTGACGAAACCGAAGCCCTGCCCCGTCAATTCGATAATACCCTGTGGCCTAACCTTGGGATGACGGCGCGCTTTGGAGCTACGTCGCGACATAAGCCGACCCCCTACCCGGTGACCTGGGAGCGGGCCACGTCGATCGCAACCGTTTCCTGTGCCGAAGTCTTCGTCGATTTCAAGTCGGGCTTGATGCCGTTGCCGTCGATTTCGCCACCTTGCGGGGTCAGGTAGAACGCCGCGGTATAGCGAAGAGCGCCACCGAAGGAAAGCGGCTGCATGAGCTGAACCGAACCCTTGCCCTGCGTCTCGGTTCCGACGAGTTCGGCGCGCCCCGTTTCCTGCAGAGCGGCGGCAAGGACCTCGGCGCAGCCTGCCGTGCGCCCATTGACTAGGACGACGAGAGGGGCGGCGGTGATCGATTTACCGTCAGCGCTGCGGGTGGTGACCCCTTCCGCCGTCTCAATTTGGACGATCGTGCCGCTTTGGATGAAGAGCGAAGCGATGTCGACCGATTGGGAAAGGTAGCCGCCGGGAACGTCGCGAAGGTCGAGGACGAACGCCTGGGCACCTTGATCGGTGCACGACTTCACCGCCTCGGAGACCATGGACGAGGAATCGGATGCGATCTGGGTGACGTTGATGAACCCAACGCCGTCTTCGACACGGTACGTCACGTTGTCTTCGGTCGCCGATGAGAACGTGAGGTTCGTGGCGAACGTCTTCTCCTTGCCACCCTCCTCGGTCGAGGCCCGACGCCATGTGACGTAAACCGTATCGCCTTCTGAGCGGGAAAGTTTGTCGAGGACATCGGGTGCGGTCCACGTCAAGCGGGAATCGCCATCGATGGAAACGATGATGTCGCCGGTGGTGATGCCGGACGCGGCAGCGGAAGAGCCCTCGAAGACGTCGGCCGCGAAACACGTTCCGTCGGATTCACCGAACAGGACGCCGATTCCCGCAGCAGGATTCTTCGTCGTGCTGAGGTAAGCCTGGTACGCCTGATCGTCGTAGTAATGGAGATACGGGTCGTCGGTCTTCGAAGCGAAGGCCGCCAAAACGGAGCTCGTCGCCTGAGGCAGATCGTAAGAATCCATGCTGCTCGTCTTGAGCAGGCCCTCGACTTCCGCGACACGCGCAGAGATGGAGTCGTAGGTGTTGCCCGTCACCGTTTGGCCCGGGTTCACATCGGACTGCACATCAAGCGATGAAAGCCCCACCGCCGAAAGGAGTTCGCTGTTGCCGCGAACGAAGAAGCCAGCGCAGAAGACCACGCATATGCAAATGCAAGCACCGAGAACCTTCACGATGCTTGCATTGCGTTTGGTATGGTCTGCGGCTTTTTTTATCTTCTTGAAATCAGCCACGGAAGTATCGACGATCCTTTCGATTTACACCTTGAGATAACGGCGCATAGCGAACATGGAACCAAGCAAGCCGATGATCAAACCCGCGAACAGAAGGCCGAGGTAGACCGTCAGGAACAGCCAACCGTCGAGCGTGACGGGAAGCCACGGCAAGGTGGAAGCGACCTGCGGGAGGATGAGGTTGCGGGCGATCTCAATCACGACGATGGCGAGGGCGGCGCCGATGATGGCGTGCAGTGAACCTTCCGCAAGGAAGGGGCCTCGGATGAAGCCGTTCGAAGCGCCCACGAGACGCATGATCGCGATTTCCTTACGACGGGCAAGGATGGCGAGACGGATCGTGTTATTGATGAAGATGAAGGCGATGAAGATCAACAGGGCGACGAGCGCGACGCCGGCAACGCGAATGGCGTTGGTGAGCGAGAAGAGCTTATCGACCGTCTTCTGGCCGTACTGCAGGGAATCCGTCGGATCGTCTGCGTTGTCGCAGATGTCAACGAAGTCCTGGTTAGCAAGGATCTGAGCCGCGACATCATTGACGCTTTGAGCGTCGGAAAGCTCGACGTCGATGGATGCCGGCAGCGGGTTCTGGCCATCGAGCTGATCGACGATTTCAGGATTCGACGTGGAGTTGCGGAAGTTCTCGAGCGCCTGATCCTTTGTAGTGAAGGAAACGGTGGAAACGTTGCCGTATCCCTGGATCTCGCTCATGACCTTGTCGATCTGATCCTGCGAAGCGTCATCCTTGACGTAGGCGGTGATGGAGACCTGGTTCTCGACTGAGGCGACCACGTTGTTGACGATGGCGCCGCAGATGCAGAACACGCCGATGACGAGCAAGGAAAGGAAGATCGTGATGATCGAGCCGATCGTCGTCGAAAGGTTGCGCGTGAAGCCGGTAAGGGATTCACGGAAGAAGTAGAAAAGACTAGACATCGAAACCGTACACTCCTCGGTCTTGGTCGCGGGTAAGAACGCCCTTGTCGAGAGCGATGACGCGACGACGCATGTTGTCGACCATCTCACGATCGTGCGTAGCTACGAGAACGGTCGTGCCGGTTCGGTTGATGCGCTCGAGAAGGTCCATGATGCCGCGCGAATTCTGCGGGTCGAGATTGCCCGTCGGCTCGTCGCAGATGAGCAGCGGAGGGCGATTGACGATCGCACGGGCGATCGAAACGCGCTGCTGCTCGCCGCCGGAGAGCTGGTCGGGGCGCTTGTCGAGCTTGTCCTGCAGGCCCACAAGGCGCAGAACCTCAGGGACCTGGGTGCGGATGACATGGCGGGATTTGCCGATTACTTCAAGCGCGAACGCGACGTTCTCGAAGACGGTCTTGTTCGGAAGCAGCTTGAAGTCCTGGAAAACGCAGCCGATATTGCGGCGCAAATACGGCACACGCCAGTTGCGCATGGTGGTCAGATCCTCGTCCGCGATGTAGATCTTGCCACTTGTGGGTTTGATCTGGCGGATGAGCAGGTTGATGAACGTCGACTTGCCGGAACCGGAATGGCCGACCAGGAAGACGAACTCGCCTGGGAAGATATGGAGGGAAATGTCGTTGAGCGCAGGGTTGTTCGGCTGGGCTTCGTATACCTTCTTCACGTGCTCGAAGGTGATGACGGGCCTACCCGTATGCTGGGGCGCGGCATCTTCCACGTTAACGACGGGAAGCGACTCGGAAAGCTGAGAAGCCACCTGGTTAACGGGAGGCTGCTGGGCAGCGTGCCTGCCCCTCTGTTCCCCGTTGAGATCGTTAGTCACAGTATGCTCCGTTCGTGTATCTATTCTGAGACTGATCGAAAGTATATCAGTCGCGCTTTCGCGCCTGAGCCTTCTCCACAGCTTGAACAATCGACGCGGAGTCCATGTTGAAGTAAGCCAACAGCTCGTTGAACTCGCCCGACTTGCCGAAACGGTCCTTCATGCCGACGAATTCGAGCGGGCACGGATCGTTGGCGCACACCAGTTCACTCACCGCAGAGCCAAGGCCGCCGTAGACGGAATGCTCTTCGGCGACGACGGCGCAACCGGTCTTTTCGAGAGACGCCAAGATGGTGTCGGCGTCGAGCGGCTTGACGCTGAACGCATCGATGACCTCAACCGAGACGCCCTTTTCAGCAAGCAGATCGGCAGCCTTCATGGCTTCGGCGATCATGACGCCGCAGGCGATGATCGTGGCATCGGTGCCTTCGCGCAGAACGTAGGCGCGGCCCACTTCGATCTCGACATCGGGAGCGTAGACCGCAGGAACGGCGGCGCGGCCCATGCGAACGTAGACGGGGCCGGGGGTTTCGGCGGCGAGGCGGATCGCGGCGCGGGCCGAGGCGTAGTCGGCAGGAACGAGAACCTTCATGTTAGGCAGGCCCCTCATGAGGGAAATGTCCTCGAGCATCTGGTGGGAACCGCCGTCAGGTCCAACGGAAATGCCCGCATGGGTGGGGGCGATCTTCACGTTCAGGTTCGAATAGCACACCGTGTTGCGGATCTGGTCGTAGGCGCGACCCGTGCCGAAGACGGCGAAGGAGCCGGTGTAGGCGACGTTGCCGGCCAAAGAAAGCCCGGCGGCGACGTCGATCATGTTCTGCTCGGCGATGCCGACGTTGAACAGGCGCTCCTCGTTTTCAGGAGCGGCGGAAGCGAATTTCTTCGTGGTCGTGGAACCGGTCAGATCGGCGTCGACGGCGACGACGGGGACTCCCTGCTCGCTCAGTTCCGCGAGCGTGACGCCGAACGCAGCGCGCGTCGCCTTCTTCTCGGCGGCCTGTTCGGGGGTTGCAAGCTTCACCACGTTACTTCACTCCATTCAGTTCAGCGCGAGCCGATGCGATCTCGGCGAGGGCGCGTTGGGTTTCTTCGTCGTTGGGGGCCTTGCCGTGCCAGCCAGCCTGATCCTCCATGAATGAAACGCCCTTGCCCTTGACGGTATGGGCGATGACGGTCTTCGGGCGGGAATCATCGGAGGCTTTGAGATCGGCGAGAAGAGAGACGAGTGCGTCGACGTCGTGGCCGTCGACTTCATGCACTTCCCAGCCGAACGCCTCGAACTTGCCGGCAAGCGTTCCGCTCGCGCAGACGTCGTCGACCTTGCCGTCGATCTGCAAGCCGTTGAGGTCGACGATGCCGATAAGGTTGCCGAGCTTCTGATGGGCCGCGAACGTCGCGGCTTCCCATACTTGACCCTCTTCGCATTCACCGTCACCCATCAAAGCGAAGACGCGGCTCGAAAGGCCCTTCAGGCGCAGTCCGGCCGCAAGGCCGGCGGCGATGGAGAGACCCTGGCCAAGAGAGCCGGTGGACACTTCGACGCCCGGGCAGAGATTCGAATCGGGATGACCCTGCAGACGCGAACCGATCTTGCGCAGCGTCTTGAGCTCCTCGACGGGGAGATAGCCCGCCTCGGCAAGCGTGGCGTAAAGAGCAGGAGCAGCATGACCCTTCGCCATGATGAAGCGATCGCGGTCTTCCTTGCTTGGGTTTTCGGGATCGTGATCGAGCACGCCGCCGAAGTAGAGAGCGATCATGATGTCGGTACACGACAGCGATCCACCAGGATGTCCGGAGCCCGCTTCATGCAACATCTCGATGATGTCCGTGCGAATATCGCAGGCCTTTTCTTTGGCTGCCAGGGAATTCATGGCTTCCTTTCGATCGAAGGGTCGGCTGGTTTTCGGGAAGGGTCTCTACTGAGACGCCCTCCAACGGTGATACCCGATAACGAAATCGTCGATATCGCCATCGAGGGCGGCTTCCACGTTACCGCTCTCGATATTACTACGGGTGTCCTTTATCAGTCGATACGGGTAAAGAACGTAATTGCGGATCTGGCTTCCGAAGGAGTTTTCCATCTTTTCGCCCTTGAGCTCGGCGAGTTCCGCCTGACGCTTCTGCTCCTCGAGTTCGTAGAGCTTGCCGCGAAGGACGCGGAAGGCCGCTTCCTTGTTCTGGAGCTGGGATTTCTCGTTCTGGCACGTGACCACGATGCCCGTGGGAAGATGGGTCAGGCGAACCGCGGAGTCGGTGGTGTTGACGCTCTGCCCGCCGGGACCGCTCGAGCGGTAGACGTCGACGCGCACGTCGTTGGGGTCGATCTCGACGGAGATGTCGTCGTCGGGAAGGACGGGCACCACCTCGACGGCAGCGAACGTCGTGTGGCGACGCTTCTTGTCGTCGGTCGGCGAAATGCGCACCAGGCGATGGACGCCCGCTTCGCTGCGGAGCATGCCGTAGGCGTTGCGTCCCTCGACTTCGAAGCTGACGTGATCGAGCCCGATTCCCTCGCCGGGGGTGAGGTCGAGCACCTTGACCTTCCAATCCTTCGACTCGGCATAGCGGGTGTACATGCGGTAGAGCATCTCGGTCCAATCCTGGGCCTCAAGGCCGCCTGAGCCAGGATGGATGGAGACGATGGCGTCGGCGGAATCGTATGCGCCGCCGAACCAGGATTCGATCTCGAAATCATCGATGGTCTTCTCGAGGCGCTCGAGGTCGGAAGCGATCTCGGCGGCGAAATCGGGGTCTTCCTCGGCAAGCTCATTGGCCGTCACGACGTCATCGAGGAGCCGACAAGCGGCATCGTAGCGCTCGAGCACGTCACGCACATCGGAAGCGCGCTTCGATACACGCTGGGCTTTGTCGGTGTCGTTCCAGAAGTCAGGGGAAGCGATCTGCTGCTCGAGATCCGCAAGCTCGTCGCTTCGCTGGTCGATATGGAGATAGGCACGCGCGTCGTTCAAGCGGGTGCGGGCCTCTTCGAGGCTCATCATGGGCGTTCCTTCCGTCGAGTCGTTAAGCGATGCGCCCGACGAGGGCAATGCGACTCGTCGGGCGCCTCCTGCCGGACGCTATGCCGGCGTTCATGCTATGGGCGCATCACGCCCGCTCGATTCAATGGTTGGCTCCGTGGCACTTCTTGAATTTCTTGCCCGACCCGCAGGGACAGGGATCGTTGCGACCGACGTTGGCGTACGGATCGTTCTTGTCCTTGACGACCGTGACCGGTTTCTTGGGCTCGGAGGGAGTCGGCGTCTGAGGCGGCGCTCCGGCGGCCTGCGCCTGGGCGGCGCGGACGCGCCCGGCGCTCGACAAGGTCGAATCGTTGAGGGCGTTTTCCGGGTTCGAGTAGGTGACCTTGCCGTCAAGCGGGCTGGACTCGGGCGCTTCTTCCTGAACCATGATGGGTGCGCGGAGCAGGAAGCGCAGAAGGTTCTCGTAGATCGACGCGGTCAGGGCCTTGAAGGCGCGATGGGCTTCATCGCGGTACTCGGTCAGAGGATCGCGCTGGCCGTAGGCACGCAAGCCGATGGATGCCTTCAGGTAGTCCATTTCCTGGAGGTGGTTCATCCACTGGGTGTCGATGAAGCGAAGCATGACCTGGTTCTGGATGTCGGGGAACGTCTTGCCCACCGACGCCGCCTTCTCGTCGTAGCGCTTCTGGAGCTCGGCGCAAATGCCCTCGACAAGAGCATCGACGTCGTCATCGTGATCGATGGTGGCCACGGTGAAGGACTCGTCGCCCGTGAGCTGCGCGAGCCACATGTCGAGCGCTTCGATATCCCAGTCGTCGCTCGCCTGCTTGGCCGAGCACGTCTCGGCGACGTGGGCCTCGACCGCATCGGCGATGATGAGCGGCATGCGCTCGGTCAGATCCTTGCCGTCGAGGATGGCGTTGCGCTCGCCGTAGATGGCCTTGCGCTGAAGATTCATCACGTCGTCGTATTCGAGGACGTGCTTACGGGCGGAGAAGTTAACCGACTCAACCTGGCGCTGCGCCGTCTCGATGGCCTTCGAGACCATCGAGGCCTGAATGGGCATGTCGTCGGGCATGTCGGTCTTCTCCATCATGCGGGCGATGGAATCCATCTTCGATCCGCCGAACAAGCGCATGAGGTCGTCTTCCAGAGACAGGTAGAACTGGGTGGTGCCGGGATCGCCTTGACGGCCGGAGCGACCACGGAGCTGGTTGTCGATACGGCGCGATTCGTGGCGTTCGGTGCCGATGACGCACAGGCCTCCGGCTTCCTTGACCGTCTTGCTTTCGCGCTGCGTGATGGCCTTCGCCTCGGCAAGCGCCTCGGTGCGCTGGGCATCCGTGGGCTCCTCGCCTTCAGGGATGCGCTCGAGCAAAAACGCATCGGCCATGCCCTCGGCGTTGCCGCCGAGGAGGATGTCGGTACCGCGGCCGGCCATGTTGGTGGCGATGGTGACGGCGCCTACGCGTCCGGCCTGGGCGATGATGGCGGCCTCGCGCTCGTGGTTCTTCGCGTTGAGCGTTTCATGCGGGATACCGCGGCGGGTAAGCAGACGGCTGAGCTTTTCCGAGCTTTCGATGGATACGGTGCCGACCAGGCAGGGCTGGCCTGCCGCATGACGCTCGGCGATGTCGTCGGCGACGGCGTTGAACTTCGCCTCGACCGTGCGGTAGATGAGGTCGTCACGGTCGTCGCGGATAACGGGCTTGTTGGGCGGGATGGCCATGACGGGCAGGTTGTAGATCTGGCGGAACTCGGAATCCTCGGTCATCGCGGTACCGGTCATGCCGGCGAGCTTGTCATAGAGGCGGAAGTAGTTCTGCAGCGTGATGGTTGCGAGCGTCTGGTTCTCCTGACGAACCAAGACGTGTTCCTTCGCCTCAAGCGCCTGGTGAAGGCCCTCGGAATAGCGACGTCCCTCCATGATGCGGCCAGTGAATTCATCGACGATTTTCACTTCCCCGTTGACGACGACGTAATCGACATCGCGGTGGAAGAGGAACTGCGCCTTCAAAGCCTGCTGGAGGTGGTTGGGAAGCTGGCCGGTCGGGTCGCCGAAGATGTCTTCGATGCCGAGCTTGAACTCGACCTTTTCGAGGCCTACCTCGGTGGTGTAGATGGTCTTCTTCGCTTCGTCCATCTCGAAATCGACGTCGCGCTTGAGAGAAGGCATGATGGCGGCGAAGCGCTTGTAGGTATCGGCCGCCTGGGTTCCTGCTCCGGAGATGATGAGCGGGGTGCGGGCCTCGTCGATCAGGATGGAGTCGACCTCGTCGACGATGGCGAAGGAATGACCGCGCTGGACGCGGCGATTCGCGCGGGCCACCATGTTGTCGCGCAGGTAGTCGAAGCCGAATTCCGAATTGGTGCCGTACGTGATATCGGCCTGGTAGGCCGGGATCTTCTGCTCAGGCCCCATGCCGTTCTGGATCAGGCCGACTTCCATGCCGAGGAAGCGGTAGATACGACCCATCCACTGCGAGTCGCGGGAAGCGAGGTAATCGTTGACCGTGACGATATGGACGTTGTTTCCCGGCAGGGCGTTCAAGTAACCCGCCAAGGTGGAGACGAGCGTCTTGCCTTCACCGGTCTTCATTTCGGCGATCTTGCCATCGTGGAGCGCCATCGCGCCGATGAGCTGCACATCGAAATGGCGCAGGCCGATGGTGCGCACGCTCGCTTCACGAACAGCGGCGAACGCTTCGGGCAAAAGATCGTCAAGATCCTCCCCCGCCGCAAGCCTTTCTCGGAATTCGACGGTCAGGTGTCCGAGTTCCTCGTCGGATCGCGCCTGCATCTCGGGTTCAAGGGCGTTGATCTTGTCAACGACCTTTTGGTACTGCTTCAGGGGCTTGCCCTCGCCCACATTCAAAAGCTTGGAAAAGATGCCCATGGTCTCTCTTTCTTAGGGTAACCGCTTCACTCTAACATAGGAGCGAATGCGGCGACGAAGCGCCGGATAAGACGCTCGTCAACTCCATGTTAAATCCTCTTCACATACGCTCTTTGCTCGTTTCGTCGAGGATCTGGGTGTAGAGATCGTCGAGGCGGCGCGATCCGTCGATCCCGAAACGATCGACGAGCGCACGTCGGCAGCTCATCACCGTCGATATCGCGCTGGCGAACTGGCCGAGGCTCTTCTGGAGTTCCGCGAACAGGCAGCAGACGTCTTCCCTTGTCGTGTCCTGCGTGAAGGCGAAGCGGGCGTACTCGAGCGCCGCCGCAGAATGACCATTTGCGCGAAGGACCTCGATGCCCCGCACGAAAGCATCGAGGACGCGATTCCGGAAGCTCGCCCGATAGGAATCGATGTCGGGGTTGACGACGCCGGGCATAAGGGAACCTCGATACACGCGGCGAAGCCCCTCGAGCAGCGCAACGCAGTCAACGGGCGACGTCTTTTCCCCGATAGACGAGCACAGCTTGTTCGCCACGTCGACGTCGGTGACGAGATCAAGTCCGCGCAGCGTGATGGTGTCGCGCGAACGACGGGAGCGAAAGGCTTCGTCGTTGTCTATCTCGAGCGTACGCCGCACGTAGCTCCACAGGTTGTAGAAGCTCGATCGGGCACGCTCCGCGTCGGCGTCGGGCCATAAGGAGCGCTGGAGCCACACTCGCGGCACTTCCTTGTCGCGATTGACGGCGAGGATGCCGAGCATCGTACGTGCCTTGCGGCGCATCTCCCCTTCTTCGGGCAGCAATCGCCCTCCACGCGCTGCCTCGAACCGGCCGAACAGGCGCAGAGCGAGCCCCTGGTCGCCGCCGCCCGACCGACCCGTCAGCGACTCGAGCCTCGAGAGCAGGCGAAGCGCCTCGTCGACGCCCGGGCCCGACGAACGATCGCTTTCTTGCCCGCTCCCAGGATCGCTCACCGCAGGCGAAGACACGGAAACGGAAGGATCGAACGACCCTTTACGCGCCGCCCAGTCGAGTTGGCACACTCCTTCGGGGTGCCCGATCTCGCGACACACGACGCGGCAACTCGATTCCCTCAAACAGGAGGATAGAAGCATATCGAGCTCATCGTGCTCGTCGCGTTTCTTCAGATCGCTGGCGATGGCCTGAAGAAACGCGTGTTCGTCGGAAAGGGTGCTCCAGTCGGCGAGTGATTCGGAAAGAGACGACAGCAGATGGAAACGGTGCTGCGCCTCCAGGGGGAACGCATGAAACGACCTTCCCTTGGCGTCGACGCCCGCGAAGGGGTAGCTTCGCGCCATTTCCCGAAAGCCTTCTTCGACAAGGGGACCGAACAGGTCCGTCAGCAACGACACCGGTCCCGCGCCGAGGGCCAGGGCGCACAGAGCGCACGCCTCCACGACCGAGGAAGGCAGCGCCTCCAGGGCGCGAACGAATCGCCAAGGCTCGATGCGCTCGTCGAAGATCAGGCCCGGCGCAACGGTTGAAAGGTGAGCAGACGCAAACCTATCGATGCGCGATTCCACTTCGAGAGACTCCTGTTCATCCAAAGCCATATCCTGCGCAGAAAAGAACGAGCAATCAGGCCGCTCAGAAGCGAAATCGACCATTCGCGTCGTCACCAGCACTTCGATGCCGGCAGCACAGAGCTCTTTCGCGAAAGCCACGAAAGACGCAACCGATTCTTTCGTCGGAATGGAAAGCCCATCAAACACGACCAGGGAACCTTCGCTGAACCGATCGACGTCGAGGGCGTCCTCGACAAGGTCATAGAGAAAGCGGGGATCGCCCGCAGTAACCCACATGAACCCTGCGGCGCGAGATGCAAGCTGGGCATACTGGAATGCAAGAGAGGTTTTCCCGTAATACGGCGGCGCGCAGAGAATACGAGGCCTGTGCCTTTCGGCCAGCAGCCGACACAGAAGCGCACGACGGTCGATAAGGGAACTGCCCTCAAAAAGCGGCAGAACATCCGATTGCGTTGGGTTCAGGCTGATATAAGGCAGCATGGCGTACCTCCCAAGTATTCGTCGTCTACACGCGGCATTTCGCATGGAAGTATAGCTTTACCTGGGGATACGCACTGTTATATATGCGTATGCATGGGTGGCGGTGCATAATTCGCTTCCAAACGGGAACGTATGCCGAACTTAACCGCAGTTATCGCCGACATGTTCCTCTTCATATTTTTCCTCCTCGATAAGAAGCAGATCGCAGACCGAAAAGAAACCCAGCGAAACTAGATCAGACGCAATGTAAAAACTAGATTTCCGATTTGCGTTAATTCACATCCCCCGCAGCCGTTTTGCTAGTATTTTCAAGTTAAACGTAATCTACCAGGAGATCGGACACTCTCCCGATCCTTACGCCAGGAGGAGACATGGCAACCACCGCCGTAGAGCAGAAAGTACTCGTCCTCGATTTCGGCGCACAATACGGCCAGCTCATCGCCCGCCGTGTCCGCGACCTCAACGTCTATTCGGAAATCGTTCCCTGCGACATCACCGCCCAGGAGGTTTCCAACCTCAACCCCGCCGCGCTGATCCTTTCCGGTGGCCCGGCGAGCGTTTACGCGGAAGACGCACCGGCCATCGACCCCGCGATCCTCGATCTGGGCCTGCCCGTGCTCGGCTTCTGCTACGGGCACCAGACCATCGCCGTCAATCTGGGCGGCACGGTCGGCCACACCGAGAAGGGCGAATACGGCGCAGCTGACCTGCACGTGAGCGCCGGCGCACTCTTCGCCGAAACGCCTGCCGAGCAGACGGTATGGATGAGCCACCGCGACGCGGTGACGGAGGTTCCCGCGGGCTTCACGGTGACCGCCTCCACCGACACCTGCCCCGTGGCTGCCATGGAATGCCCCGAACGCAAGATCTACACCACGCAATTCCACCCCGAAGTGCGCCATACCCCCTTCGGCACCCAGATGCTGAAGAACTTCCTGTTCTCCATCGCCGGCATCGAGCCTACCTGGAGCATGGATTCCCTTATCGAGGATTCCGTCGCGGCCATCCGCAAGCAAGTCGGCAAAGACCGCGTGATCCTGGGCCTTTCCGGCGGCGTAGACTCATCGGTGGTCGCCGCGCTGTGCGCTAAGGCCATCGGAAAGCAGTTGACCTGCGTGTTCGTCAACCACGGCCTTCTTCGCAAAAACGAACCCGAGGAAGTCGAAGAGGTGTTCACCAAGCAGTTTGACGTCGACTTTGTCCATGTCCACGCCGAGGAGCGCTACCTGAAGCTGCTCGAGGGCGTGACCGAGCCCGAGCAGAAGCGCCGCATCATCGGCACGCAGTTCTGGGAGGAATTCTTCGCCGTTGCCAACGACCTTGCCGAAGATGGCCGACCGGTGAAATACCTGGCGCAAGGCACCATCTATCCCGACATCATCGAATCGGGCGCTCGCAAGACCGGCGGCAAGGCGTCCACCATCAAGAGCCATCACAACCTGATCCCCTTCCCCGACGGGGTTCATTTCGACTTGATCGAGCCGCTTGACCATCTGTTCAAGGACGAGGTGCGCGCACTGGGCACGGCATTGGGCCTGCCCGACCACATCGTTCACCGCCAGCCCTTCCCCGGCCCTGGCCTTGCCATCCGCATCATCGGGTCGATCGACGCCGAGAAGCTGGGCATCCTGAAGGACGCCGACGCCATCGTGCGCGAAGAGCTTGACGCCTACAACCAGCGCCTGTTCGAGGAGACCGGCGAGCGCAACAGCGAGCATTCCTGCTGGCAGTACTTCGCCGTGCTGCCCGACATCAAGAGCGTGGGCGTGATGGGCGACGAGCGCACCTACGCGCGTCCGATCATCCTGCGCGCAGTGGAAAGCTCGGACGCCATGACGGCCGACTGGGCGAAGCTCCCCTACGACGTGCTGGCGAAGGTTTCAGGCCGCATCGTGGCAGAGGTGCCCGGCGCCAACCGCGTGTGCTACGACATCACCAGCAAGCCGCCGGCGACGATTGAGTGGGAGTA
>CAUHNN010000017.1 GCA_959607715.1 uncultured Eggerthella sp.
AAGCAAGAAAGATTATAGGAAAAGTCCCAGTATCCAAAGCGGTCTAACACAACGCGCTCATGCTCCACGTCCTTAAGCCCAAGGCGGATCCCGAGGAAACGATAAGGATCTGCAAAGAGTCGGCAAAATGGTGCAAGAAGCACGGGGTGGGCTATCTTTCTTTGCACCCTGATTTGTGGACCGACGGGATGGCAAAAGCTTTGCGGCGTCAACCGGTAAAGGTTTGTTTGTTTACTCTGGTCAAAACAGGACGAATCATTGATTGCCTCAATCGGGGCGCAGATATTGTTGTGAGCCAATACTACAGCGTCGATTACTTGAAGAGGCTTACCTCCTAGATAGTCGAATGCCCCAGGTGGTCTGTGTCCCGGGGCATTCTTGCGTTGCTGCTAGTTTTGCTGCTTGCGCGCAGTCGATGTTTTCAGGCAGCTAAGAATCAGCTCTGTTAGGCGCTCAAGGGCTCCTTCTCGATTTTCCCCGATATAGGCGTTTAAGGCTTCGTTGTCTAAATGACGCACATCGAGGTTGAGGCCAGGGGAAAGTTTATAGCGTTCGATGTCTGGCGCATAGAAGGATACGTGTTTGCCTAACAGCGCAGCTTCGAAGGCAATGGCCGAATAGTCGGTGATCACTTCGTCGGCAAACGCGATGAGATCGATGGTGGGAATTCCGTTGGAAAAGCGCACGGACGGGAATTCTTCAAGTAGTTTTTTGCTTGCGTTGTTATTGAGCGGATGGCCTGCGACGAGCAGGATTGCACCAGGGTCGACGCTCTGGGCAAGGTTCTGGACATAGTCCGTTAACCACGATTCGGCGTACCCTTCACCCTTGCGTAGGGTGGGCGCATAGAGCAGAATCTTTCGATCGTTATCAAGGAAGGGCAGGCGCTCGACTGCCGCACGGGCGTGGTGGCTTCGAAGGGGGGCAAGGTCGGGGGAGAGCAGGTAGTCGGTGCGGGGCAGGCCCAAGGGGAGCACGTTGTTTTGGGGGTATCCAAATGCTTCCGCGAATTCCTCAACAGCCCCCGAGCTACCAGCAATGATCCAGTCGTAATTCTTATGCATCCGTCCAACGCGAGCTTGTTTATTCGTTCGACCTGCAGGGGTGTCGAGGCATTGATATCCGAATTTCTTGATGGCGCCAAGGGCATGCCAAAGCTGGATTATAGTAGCGCCCTTCCTTTGTTTTGGGATGCTGACGGCGGGGATATATCCATCGACGATTACCACCTTTGAGGTAAGGCCATAGTAAAGGTGCTTTATCGTATTGAGGACAAAGCCAACAGGGTCTTTCGACTCGGGATCAGAGACGCAGACTGCCACTTGGTTTGGAGGAAGGCTTTTCTTAAGCTCATCGATTGCGAGGCGATAATCAAGGGAAAGTACTTTCGATTGTCGCGAAAGAAAGGCGACGCGGTTCTTCAGGGGGATGAGTCGCAAGGGGAGTCCGAGGGCCTTGAGTGCCCACGCCATAAGATGCAGCATGAAGTGTTCCTTTCCTCAGCGCGTCTGAAGAAGTATATCATCGAGCGTCCTGTGGGTTTCGTTTGCGGAGTCGGAGAGGTCTTTGCCATCAATGATAAAATTTTTCTGTTTGGCTGTTCTAACTAGTGAGGCAATGCTTTGCGGTCTTTGATGAGTATCCTTAAAGAGAAGTGGACCTGGAGGAAGCAAATCCTCAATTTGGGTCTGTTCGATTTGCGCAAGCAGTCGCGCGGCGCCGTGCTCGGCTCCCTGTGGTTTTTCGCGAAGCCTGCGGTGTATATTTTCGTGTTCTGGTTTGCTCTGGAAATTGGCTTAAAGGCCGGAAGCGGCGACCCAGATGCTCCTCCCTACATTCTTTGGCTGATGGCCGGCTTGGTCCCGTGGTTCTACATGCAGGACATGATCAATACGGGGTCGGACACGTATCATCGCTATTCGTATCTGGTCAATAAGATCAAATTCCCTATTGCCGGTATTCCTACGATTTTCAACGTCTCTACTTCTGTTATTCAGATTGGTCTTATCGCCGCCTTGCTAGTTGCATATTTCCTTTGCGGCCTTGGGCTCGATCCGTATCTTCTTCAGTTGCCGATTGCCTTGGCGCTGATGTTCGTGTTCTTCGACATGTTTGCGCTCCTTACTAGCTTGCTTTCGGGCATCAGCAAGGATTTCAAGAATCTGATCAAAACGCTTTCGACGCCGTTGTTCTGGCTTTCGGGCATCATCTTTGACGTGTTCGCCTTGGGTTATGACTGGTTGACGGGCATTCTGATGCTCAACCCAGTAACGTTCTTTGCCTCAATGTATCGCGCGGCGGTGTACGACAAGACATGGATATGGGAAAAGCCCGAAGCAATCCTGGGTTTTGCGGTGGTTTTCCTGATCACGCTCGTTTGCACCGTTTTGGTTTATCGCCGTACGCACGAGGAGGTTTCCGATGTCCTCTAACGAATCGAATGAGATCGCTATTGAATTCGACGACGTCACCAAAACGTACAGCTTATTCAAAAACGATAAGCAACGTTTCCTGAGCATCTTCTGGTCGAAGAAAAAGCGCGAATCGACCCCGAAGGTGAACGCCAATAATCACCTGTCGTTCAAGATCAACAAGGGCGAAGCGGTGGCGTTCTTGGGCCATAACGGTGCAGGAAAATCTACGGCTTTGAAGATGGTGACGGGGGTTACCTACCCCACGACGGGCTCCATTACCGTCAACGGTCATGTAAGCGCCCTGCTGGAGCTGACGGCTGGTTTCGATGCCTCCCTGACTGGCAGGGAGAATATCCAGCTGCGCGGTCAAGCGCTGGGCATGAGCCAGGAGGAAATCGATCGAATCGAACCTAAGGTGGTGGATTTCGCCGATCTGGGCGTATATATCGATCAGCCTGTTCGTTCGTATTCGTCGGGCATGAAGTCCCGCCTTGGATTCGGTTTCGCCGTTTCTTCTGACCCTGAAATTCTTGTTGTGGATGAGGCTCTGTCTGTTGGCGATAAGAAGTTTAAGCAGAAGTGCTATGCGCGCGTGCGCGAAATCATGGAAGATGAAAGCGTTACCGTCCTTTTTGTCACTCATGCTTCGAGTGCTGCAAAGGAATTCTGTACGCGTGGAATAGTGCTAGATCATGGGACGAAGGTGTTTGATGGCCCCATCGACGACGCCATTAGGTTCTACGAAGAGGCGCAAAAATAGTTATTGTCTGCGTCGCTAATGGCCGACGGATTCGAATATAAAGGAGAAATGAATGGCATCTAAAAGGGTTGAAGGCTTGACTCATTGCGCGGTGTCGCCATGTTCACGGTTGTTCTTGGTCACGTTGCGTCTCTGTCCAAGAGCATGCAGACCTTGATATACTCGTTCCATATGCCTTTGTTCTTCATGATCTCGGGCGCGCTCTTCAAGGTCGAAAAGTACTCGTCTTTGAAGGAATGCGCCATCGACAAGGCGAAAAAGCTCCTGATTCCGTATTGTTGGCTCTACGCGGTCAATGTTCCTTTCTGGTATCTCAATAAAAAGGTCTTGTCCGATAGCGATGCGACCATGTGGGATTTATTTCTCGGCTTCGTAACGGGCAACCAGGCCATTTCCACGATGGCCTCGGGCGCGCTTTGGTTTCTTCCGTGCCTTTTCCTTATCTCGGTTTTGTTCTGGTGGCTAGCGGACCTCGATCGTCGTGGGAAGGTGAAGCTCGAGGGGAGCATGATCGTTGTCTTTGCGCTTGCTGTGTATCTGTGTACCTTCTATCACGATCCCGCGATTTGGCATTGGGCTACGGTCCCCATGGCGACGGTCTTCTACTATCTGGGCTGGGTGTTCATGAAGAACCGCGAAAGGATCATGGCGGCGTTTGGCATCGGTGATACCTCCGGCAAATTCACGGTGGTTGCGATCGCTACTCTTGCTATTGGCGTGTGGGCCGCGATGGCCAACGGAAAAATTTCTATGCATAGCAATTCTTATAATGTGATCGCTCTGATGCTGCTTTCGTCCACGGCGATTAGTCTTGCTATGACGATGTGCCTTATGAAGCTTCCCGTCTTTAAGCTCTTCGACTATGCGGGTAAGAATTCGATTATTTTCTTTGGGTTCCACATCGCAGTTCTCCGCTTCATTGAGAATTTCGCTTACACGGCTCCGTTTGCGGAAAGTTTTACCGTTCTTACGGGCATTGTGGTCTTCCTTCTTCTTGTTCCGATCTCTATGTTCGTTAATCGCTTCTGCCCGTTTATTGTGGGTAAAAAGTGGCCGCAAAAGCAAAAGTAGGGATAACTATGTCTGCCACTACGGAAACCAGTAAGTCTATCGGCGTGCTAGGCGCGGGTACGTGGGGTATCGCGCTTGCCAAGATGCTGCGCCTGCGGGGCCATGAAGTTGCGGTATGGTCGGCGCTGCCCGAAGAGATTCGCCAGCTTTCCGCCACCAACGAACATCCCAAGCTTCCCGGCGTGGAGCTGCCCTTGGGCCTCGATTACACGGAAGACCTTGAGCATGCCTGCGCGGATCGCGACGTGGTCATGATCGCCACGCCTTCCGTTTTCGTGCGCGGCACGGCGGCTGCGGCCCGGGAGTTCATTCCCGCACACCAGGTGGTCGTTTGCGTTGCAAAGGGCATCGAGGCCGATACCCTCTACACCATGACCGACGTCATTGCCGAAGAGCTTGCCGGCTTGGAGCCGCGCCTCGTGGCGCTTTCCGGCCCCACTCACGCAGAAGAGGTCGCTCGCTGCATGCCGTCCACCATCGTGTCCGCCAGCGACGATGCCGAAGCTGCTCGTTTTGTCCAGCAGGTCTACTCGGCGCCTTTCATGCGCGTCTACACCAATAACGATCCGCGCGGCATCGAGCTGTGCGGCGCCATCAAGAACGTCATCGCCCTGGCTGCAGGCATCGGCAAGGGGCTTGGTGTAGGAGATAACGCCAAGGCGGCGCTCATCACGCGCGGTTTGGCGGAAATGAAGCGTTTGGGCGTTGCCTTCGGTTGCTCGGAGGAAACGTTCAATGGCCTGGCTGGCTTGGGCGACTTGGTGGTTACTGCCACGAGCGAGCATAGCCGCAACAACCGCGCTGGAATACTCATCGGGCAGGGTATGGCTCCGCAGGATGCCGTTCGCGAAGTCGGTATGGTGGTGGAGGGGCTGAATGCCCTGCCCGCCATGATCGAGCTTCGCGACAAGTACAACGTGGATATGCCCATCACCACGGCCGTGGCTGATGTGGTTGCAGGGCGTCTAACCCCGCAGGAAGCGCTTGAAGCGCTGTACGCCCGTGCCTTGAAGGCGGAATAGGAATAGGAGCGCGCTCTGCGCCTCAGGTTTTTCGCCTAGCAATTCTCCTATCAAACACAAGCCCCCTTGCGCGTTCATTCGATGCGCAAGGGGGCTTCGTTGTGGTCGAGTTCCGTTGGGCCGCTAGGCCTGCTCTCCTAGCTCGTCCAAGTCGTAGGGCGTCGCCTGATAGACGTAGTAGTTCAGCCAATTCGTGTACAGAAGCTGCGCCGTAGCACGCCAATTGGAAACGGGCTGCTGTGTCGGGTCGTCATTGGGGAAGTAGTGCTTCGGCAGCTGCGGCCCCAGCCCCTTTTTCACGTCGCGGTGGTATTCTTCCGCCAGGGTGTCGGTTTCGTATTCCGGATGGCCGAATACGAAGAAGTGGCGGCTGTCTTCGCTCTTGGCGATGAACACGCCCGCCTCATCCGACACGGCGATCAGCTCAAGCCCTTCAGCGTTCTTCACGTCTTCGGTTTCCACGCCGGTGTAGCGGGAATGCGGCGAATACACTACGTCGTCCAGGCCGCGCACCAAAGGCGAGCTGGGCTTCACGATGGTATGCGCGAACACGCCGGTCAGCTTTTCGGGCAACATATGCTTGTTCACGCCGAAGTGGTAATAGGCGCCCGCCTGCGCGCCCCAGCACAGGTACAGGGTGGAAAACACGTTGGTTTTCGCCCATTCGAAGATGTCGCACAGCTCGGGCCAGTAGTCCACGTCCTCGAACGGCAGCTTTTCCACGGGCGCACCGGTGACGATCATGCCGTCGTAACGCTTGTCGCGGATTTCATCCAGCGTAACGTAGAACGAGGCCATGTGCCCTTCAGGGGCATGCGTGGCGCGGTGCGTCGCCGTCTGCAGTAGGTCGACTTCCACCTGAAGCGGGGTGTTGGAAAGCTTGCGCAGGATCTGGTTTTCCGTCTGCACCTTCAGCGGCATGAGGTTCAGTACAAGCACGCGCAGCGGGCGAATGTCCTGATGGATGGCGCGATGCTCGGTCATGACGAAGATGTTTTCGCTTTCCAGCACGCTGGTTGCGGGTAGCGAGTCGGGTATTCTGATGGGCATGAATAGCTCCTTGATAGGTGCGTATCGGTTGCGGGCTGATCAGCTGGCGTTTACGGGTGCGCCTTTGCGTAGGCGCCCTTCCGTTGAGCAGCGCCTACGATTTTAGGGAATAGAGCTGCGCTATTCCACCGCGCGAAGGCATTCTATAGCCAGCTATAAGGAAGAACTCTAAGCGCGGTGCCTACTTCGCTGGCACGCCGCGCCTGCGCGGCTCTATAATCACAAGGCCAGTTGAACATATGGTGCGCCGTGGGCGCATTGGCAGACGGAGCGCCCCGTGGGGGCTGCAGGTCGAAAAGGAGAAACGAATGAGCGAATCTATCAGCACCATCTGCGTGCAGGGCGGTTATCGACCTGGCGACGCCGAGCCGCGCCAGGTGCCGATCTATCAATCCACCACGTGGAAGTACGATACCAGCGAGCACATGGGCAAGCTGTTCGATCTGGAGGAGTCCGGCTACTTCTACACCCGCCTGCAGAACCCCACCAACGATTACGTGGCGGCGAAGATCTGCGAACTCGAGGGCGGGACGGCGGCGATGCTCACTAGTTCCGGCCAGGCGGCGAATTTCTTTGCGATTTTCAACATCGCGGGCAACGGCGACCATGTTGTGGCCACTTCGGCTATCTATGGCGGCACCTACAATCTGTTCGCTCATACCATGGCTCGCATGGGCGTGGAGTTCACCTTCGTTTCCCCCGATTGCTCTGATGAGGAGCTCGAGGCGGCATTCCGCCCCAACACCAAGGCCGTCTTCGGCGAAACCATCGCCAACCCTGCGCTCACCGTTCTGGACATCGAGCGCTTCGCCAACGCGGCACATGCTCACGGCGTGCCGCTGATCGTCGACAACACCTTCCCCACGCCGGTGAACTGCCGTCCCTTCGAGTGGGGCGCCGACATCGTCACGCATTCCACTACCAAGTACATGGACGGTCACGGGGCCGGTGTTGGCGGCTGCATCGTTGATTCGGGTAAGTTCGACTGGAACGCCCATGCCGACAAGTTCCCCGGCCTGACTACGCCCGATGAAAGCTACCATGGCGTCACCTACACCGAGCGTTTCGGCCTGGAAGGCGCGTTCATCACCAAGGCCACGGCTCAGCTGATGCGCGATTTCGGCTCCATTCAGTCGCCGCAGAACGCCTTTTTGTTGAACATGGGGCTGGAAAGCCTTCACGTGCGCATGGCGCAGCACGTGAAGAACGGTCAGGCTATCGCCGAGTTCCTGCAGGGCCATCCGAAGGTTGCGTGGGTGCGCTACAGCGGGTTGCCGAGTGATGCGAATTACGAACTTGCCCAGAAGTATCTGCCCAACGGCGGCTGCGGCGTCGTGAGTTTCGGTGTTGCCGGCGGTCGCGAAGGCGCCGAGCGCTTTATGGCGAGTTTGAAGTTGGCCCAGATCGCCACCCACGTGGCCGATGCGCGCACCTGTGTGCTTCATCCTGCGAATGCGACGCATCGTCAGATGAACGACGAGGAGCTGGCCGCTGCGGGCATCAGCCCCGATTTGATTCGCCTTTCCTGCGGCATCGAGGCCACTGAAGACCTCATCGCCGATCTCGATCAGGCGCTCGAGCAGGCGTAAGGGCTCGAAGGTCGGCGTGGCTGGGTGCAGCGTTTAGCTAACTCGACGTTCCTATCCAGTCTCCCGGCAGGGTTGCCTGCGGTCGGGCTGCTTGCTCGGTGTGCTTTTTTAAACGAAGAGTTCCTCGAGTCTCGATGTTCTTTATCGTAAAAAATGAAAGGCCTTCGCGTTTGGCGCGAAGGCCTTTCCTGGATAAGGTGATGTTTGGGCGGCCGCCCGTGCTATTTCACGGTCAAGACGGGAATGTCGACGCAGCGCAATACGCCGTAGCTCACGCTTCCGAGCATTCCGCGAACGGCGCCTAGGCCGCGGCGCCCCATAACGATAAGGTCGCAGCCGTGGTCGCTTGCGTATTCGGCGATGCCGTGGGCCGCAGACGGGTGCGCAACTGCATCGGCAACGACGCGATCGGCTGGCAGGCCGTCAAGCAAACCTTCTACGTCGGAGACGACTTCTTTCTTGATGGCGCTAAGGGCATCGTCGAACAAGGCGGCATATCCCTCTTGGTCGACGAATGGCGACGGCCCGCCCGTTACAGGATCGGTTGATCCGAATGCGCTTGCATTGGCCATGGGCACGACGTTTACTACGTAGACGGTTGCGCTATCGGATGAAAGCGCCAGATCGCGTGCCGCGCCGAAAGCCGCCTTCGCATGCTCGGATCCATCGTAGGGAACAAGAATTCGCTGGTAGTTCATGAAGATCCCCTCTCTTCAGTTAATGGCTTCCTATCTGCGATTATCTCACGCTGGATAGGAGGGGCGAGAAAAGCGCGGCGAAAACTATTCATAGGATAAGCCTATAAAAAAGTGCCCAATAACAGGTTCACATCAGAAAACGCAGGTGAGACAATAGTTTCAGTAAAGGCGATAACAGGAACCAAGTGTTCTTGTCGCACGCGCCGGCGCGATACCCCTCTTGCGCCGGCGCTTTCTTGTGCGGGTGTTGTTTCGTGCAGTCAGTGCTGCGTTTTTCCTGGCCAATGTTGCTTCAAGGGCGAAGGCGATAACGCGCGTCTGGCCTTTTCGAGCGCCGGCCTTTTTTATTCCCGAAAAAGCAAGAAAACGTATTGACGGCGCGCACGATTCGGTATAAGTTATCCGTGGTTAACTTGAGAGAGCAAAAGTCTTCGGTGGAACCTCTATACACCTCTTCACCGACGTCGTTTCTTTCGGGCTCATGGGAAGCGCGTCACTGCTTTGTCCTTTGCTCGCCGAAGGCTTTTGTCTCTCGACGCGATCCTCTTGTCAAAACAGGAGTGTGAACAAAAACGGAAGGCACCCGCGCAATACGGGTGCCTTCCGTTTTCTTGTAGAGGGAGGGAGGTGGTTGGAGTTCGTCCCTTGGTTACGCCAGGTGTGCGCGGCGTGCATGCTGGGTGCGGGTGCGGGTGCGACGCGAGAACCGCTTGGCAAGGCCGCGCTTCACGGCGTTGCGGTGGAGCAGGCACAGGGCGATGCCCGAAAGAATCAGCTGCGCCGAAGCGATCGCGCACCACACGCCGGTCAGTCCCAAGGTGGAACCCATGGTTGCGGCCAGCACTGCGACGAGCACGGCCTCGCCGTACACCAGCACGCTGGAGCCCTGGGCGTTATCGGTTGCGTAGAAAAACGCCATGGTTACGTGGGTGAAGCCGAAGAAGAGGTAGGCGAACGCGATGAGCGGCAGCGCGAAGGAAACCATCTGCGCGGCGGCAGCGGAGGCGCCGAACCACAGGGGGATTTGATCGCGCAGCGCAACGAGCGCGAGGAAGCTCACCAGGCCGATGGCAATGGCGATAGCGAAGTTCGTGTTGCGGATCTTCGCCGCAGTTGAAAACTTGCCGGCGCCCTGGCACTGGCTGACAAGCGGCTGGCTTCCGTCGCCGACGCCTTGGATGAGGGCCTGCACAGCGTAGGCCATGTAGGCGATCACGGCGTAGGCGGCGACCGCGGATTCCCCGCCGTAGGCCATCGCGTTGATGTTGATAACGATGACGGTCACCTCGGGCATGAGGGTGAGGCCGAAGGGCGCGATGCCCAGCTTCGCGGTGTGGAGCAAAAGCTCGGCGCTGGGCTTGAAATCGGCAAGGCTCAGGTGCTCGGACGGGCGAAGGAAGAAGCCGAGCACGCAGGAGAAGGCGACGATCTGAGCAACGCCGGTCGCGGCGCCGGCGCCGGCCGTCCCCATGCCCATGATGGTGATGAACAGGAAATCGAAGGCGATCTTGGTGAAGCCGGAAGCGATGGAAATAGCCATGGCGAACTTCACGCTTCCACGATTACGGATGAGCGGAAGGCTGCCGGTGAACAGGACCTGCAGCGGCGCGGCAAGCGCCACGGTGGAAAGGTAGGCGACGGCCTGGTTGAGGGTTTCGCCACGACCACCCAGAAGCGTGCAGAGCTGCTGGGGGAAGGCGATGAGGGCGAAGGCGATCGGGAGCGAAGCGACGGCGAGCATCATGAGCGTGTGACCGGTCGCGCGGCGCGCACCCGCCTCATTGCCGGCGCCCGAGCGGATGGCGGAAATGACCGCACCGCCCATGCCGATGCCGGTGCCGGTGGCGATGACCGCAGCGTAGAGGGGCCACGCGATGTTGATGCCGGCAAGGCCGGCGTCGCCGACGTGGTTGCCGACGAAAAGCCCGTCGATGATGGAATAGACGCAGGCAAGGGTGAAGGCGATAGACGCCGGAACCACATAGTGCAGATAGGTGCGCATCATGCCGCGTTCGATCATTTTCCTGAGCCCTCCGAACTGCTCGTTTCAGCTACATAATCAGCGCTCTTTTCTCAAGCGCCTGGGTAGTCTAAACTCTCAAGTAACTTGAATGTTGAGGGTTGAACATGTTACTTCATCAAATGATCACAACTATTGTTTCCCGCCTGTAACCTTCTTTGTTAAAACCCCAGGTGAGAGGTTGATTTAGGAGAATCGAACAGGTGAGGGTTTTTCGACAATTTCGCGTCGAATATGCTTTTCTGGCTCGAACGGGAAGGGGGGGCGCATTGTGGATAAGCGCTGGGATGAAACGGTAGCGGCTCGCGCTGGCGAAGAGGAGCTGGCCTTCGACGCTCGTGATCGTGCCACACCTTCCCTTCGAAGGTTGGAAAACGCGCTGGATCATGCGGTCGAAAACCCCATGATGGTTCAAGGCGCGCTGTGCTCTATCAAGGAAGCCGCCGCGTTGCTTGGCGTCACGCCGTCCACGCTGCGCTATTGGGAAGACGAGGGCCTTATTGGGTCGTCGCGCTCGAAAACGGGTAACTACCGTATGTATTCCATTCACGATCTGTTCGCCGCGAGCTACGTTTCCTTCTACCGCAACATGGGCGTGCCGGTTAAGACCATTTCCGCCAACCAGGACGATTCGCTCGACGACATCGTGGCCATGCTCGATGCGACGCAGGAGGCGGTTGATGCTCAGCTTTGTCGTCTTGAGAGGGTGAGGGATCGACTCAGAACCCAGGCGTTGCTTGCCCGCCACGCTTCCGATCTGCTGGGACAGGGCGTGCGCCTCGCTGATCCTTCGGCCAAGCTCTTCGCGGCCTACGATCCCGCTTCCGTCGCCCAGCGCCGAGCGCTTCTTCGCGATTCCCAGCGTTACGCAGTGCTTATCAGCGCCGAGCGCCCCGACACGATGGTGGAAGGCTGCATCGATTTCCCCGGCGATGCGCCAGCGGTTGGGGAAGGGGAGGTCCCTGACATCCTGTGGGATCGCAAGGAGGAGGCCCGTGCGGGGGTGACGTACTACGAGGGGGTGGCCTTCAGCGAGAAGGGCGGTTTCGTTTTCGTCGATGCCGGCCGCTTGTTCGCAGAGGTGCGCGCGTGCGGCGCAGAGCCCCTGTATGCGCTTGCCCACTTTCTCGTTTCGGCGAACTTCGACGGGAGGAAGGACTGCTATCGCGTGTGGGTGGCTTGTCGCGCCGCTGACTGAGGATCGACCTGGTCGAAGGGTTTCAGGTCGGTGCGGTAGGCGCCGAAGCTGACGGAATCGATGAGGCGTGCGTACTGGGGGGTGTCGAGCGGTGCGCCGAAAAGCATCACTTCGTAGGCGCCGCTATCGTCGGCGAAGCCGTAACCCGAGGAAACGAAACCATGGCGTTCGTAGAAGGAGCGGCGCTTGATTCGCTGTTCCTTGTTCGGCGCCGTGTCATCGACGGCCTCGATGTCGAGCGCGATCGAATGGTCAGGGTAGCGTTCTTTGAGTGTTTCGAGGACGCGTCCGCCGATGCCTCGCCCGCGCATGGCGGGGTCGACCGCGACGTAGTGGATGTAGAGCGCCGTGCCTTCAGCGCAGTAGCACACGAATCCCGCGAAATCCCCTTCGTCGCGTAGCGCTTTCAGCTCGAAGCCCTTCGTTGCGCAGCGGAGGCGCAGAAGAGGGTAGGGCACGCGCTCGGCACTGGGGAAGGCATCGAAGTAGAGCTTCTTCACGTTGCGGGCGGTTGTGCTGAGTGCGGGAACGGTCTCGAGGCCGATCATGGAAGATTCCATCTCCTTGAGGCGTCGGCGTTCGCATGTCGTGGTCGACGCAAAGCCGAGCGCGGTGCGAACGGGCGCGCCGATAGGGGGTGTGTTTCAGCGAGTCATCCTAGCCTGCTCGCGGCAGGCCGTCAGCGCTTCTTCGCGATCGTTACTCTTCGGTTGACGACGACCAGCCATATCGCGCAAGCCACGACGGCGGCGATGGTATCGACCATCCAGTCGACGGGGTCGCAGCTGCGTCCGGGCACGAAGATCTGGTGGATCTCGTCGGTGACGCCGTAAGCGCTTGCGATGGCGATGGCCCCTAAGGCCGCTGTGCGTATGGAGACGTGGTTACGCAGGGCGGAGGCTAGCAGGAGCGCGAATACGAAGTACTCAGCGAAATGCCCGATGGGCGACACGTCGACGCCAGACCCGAACACGGAGGCTGCCATAGCGGCGAGAGCTGCCTTCGCCGCGCTAATGATGCCGAGTCCCGAATCGACGGAGCTTCCCGTGTTCGCCGACATCCAGAAGATGAAGCCAGCCATGGCGACGACCGCCGTCCAGTTCAAGGCGGCGCGCCGCGCTGCAGAGCGTGTTGGCGCTGCTTCGGGCGTGTTGGTGCGGTGGCTCATTTCCTCTCCGTTCGTTTACGCGCGACGACCGCGACGGGCGGGGCCTGCGGCATCGTTTCGTGGTGTTTGCTATGATAACTGGTTGTCTGAGACGCCCACGACGGTGTAGCGGCAAGACGCGGGGCCACCTCGGCCTTGGCGCTCCGTCGTGCAGGAGAACCAGGGTGGCGCAAGAGGAGGCATGCTATGAAATCGCTCCATAAGAGCGAAATGACCAGCGTGATCATCGTCATTTCCATTGTCATCCTGGGATCGTGCCTAGGAAACCTTTCCCAAACGGCCCTGAACGCCATGTTCTCGGGCATGGCCGTCGACTTCGGCGTCGACGTGGGGCTGGGTCAGTGGGTTACGACGCTCTACATGCTCGTGTTGGGCATTACCGTTCCCGCCGTCACCTACCTGATGCGTCGCTTTAGCTTGAAGACGGTCATCATGGCCTCGCTTGTGCTCTTGGCCGTCGGCGCCGCTGTCGATGCAGTGGCTGCCGATTTCGGCATCTTGATCGCTGGCCGTGTTCTGCAGGCGGTTTCCGCCGGCATCACCATGCCCATGATGATCAGCATCGTCATGACCTCGTTCCCGCGCGAACGCCAGGGAACCGTTATGGGCATTGCTGGCATTGCCATGGGATTCGCGCCGAACATCGGCCCAACCATCGGCGGCTGGATGATCGAGGCGGCGGGTTGGCGCAGCTTCTTCGTCGCTTTGACCGTATGCGCGGTTTTGCTTGCCGTGTTGGCGTTCTTCCTTATCGAGGGCAAGGGCAAGGGCGATTCCGGCGCTCGCCTCGATGTGCTGTCGCTTGTCATGTCGGCCGTCGGATTCGGTGGGTTGCTCCTTGGCTTCTCGAACGCATCGAGCTTCGGCATCGCGAGCCCCTTCATTTGGGTGCCCGTGGTGGTCGGTGTTGTGTTCATCGCTCTGTTCATCAGGAGGCAGCGATCAATCGACCACCCGCTTATCGACATGCGCATTTGGGAATCGCCTGTCTATCGCGCGAGTTTTTGGGCGCTTAACTTGCTGTTTGCGTGCTACATGGGTATTACGCTAGTTCTTCCGCTTTTCGTCGAGGGGCTGTGGGGAGGAACTGCATTCGAAGCGGGGCTCACGTTGCTTCCCGGAACGATCGCGGCGTTCTTCATCAACCCGCTTTCTGGTTGGCTGACCGACAGGTTCGGGGCGCGTCCCGTTGCCATTGTCGGCACGGTGTTTCTTTCGGTGGGCGCGGTGTCGATGGCGTTCATGGATGAGAGCACGCCGTTTTGGTTGATTTTCTGCCTACAGGGGATTCGCGCTATCGGCGTTTCCGCCTTGATCGGGCCGCTGACGTCGTGGGGCATGTCCGAGCTGCCGCATGAGATCATGACCGACGGGTCGTCGTTCGGCACTGCATCGCGCCAGGCGGCCGCTTCGCTCGGCACGGCGCTGATGGTGTTCGCCATCACGCTTGGCCCGTCGCTTGGCAGCGCGACGATCGGCTACACGCTTGCGTTTGGACTGTCGGGCGTGTTCGCCGTCGCGATGCTCGCTCTCGTGATCGCTCGTGTGCGTTAAGTTCGTTCGGGTTGCGGCTTCTGCGTCCACTCGGCGCTTCTCCCCATCGGGACAAATCGTAGCGCAAATGGGACAGGCACGCCGATCGGCGTGCCTGTCCCATGATCTTGGGCAAATCCATGCGAGGACCCGACTTCGCATGGAGGGCGGCGGTTTTCTGCGTAGGGCCTGAGAACCTTAGGCGTTGTCGAGGATGCGTTTCACCGCGTCTTGGTCTACTTCCGGCAGAGGCTTGAACGGCTCGGGCTCGTCGACGTGATCGCCGATGATGCGCTCCATCCAGATCATGTCGTACCAGCGTCCGAATTTGTGCGCGCACTTCGAGAACGTGCCCGCCATGGAAAAGCTCAGGCGCTCATGGAATAGGCGGCTCGTTGCGGGAACGTACTCGTCTGCGGGGTCGCAATGCGCGATGCACGCTTCCATGTTGTAGACGTTCTGCAGCTCGAGCAATGCGGCAAGCGTTTCGTAAAGGCGACGGCCGATGCCGTTGCCTTTACGTTCGCGGTGCACGTAGATCGATGTTTCGGCAGAATGCTGGTAGGCGCGACGGGGGCGGAACGCGGACGCGTAGGCATAACCGATCAGCTCGCCGTCCTTTTCGGCGACGATGTAAGGGTAGCGCTCGCGCGTGTTGCGGATGCGTTCGGAGAATTGTTCGAGCGTCGGCGGAACGATCTCGAACGTCACGGCCGTTTCCAGCACGTAGGGTCGGTAGATTTCTAGAAGTGATGAGGCGTCGGCTTCGGTGGCCAGACGTATGATAATTGCTTCGTCCATGGCGAGTATTGTAACGATGCCGCCCCCTGACGCAAGGGGACGTGTGGCCGATTTTGCAAGGATTTCCGAACGGTTTTGTCTTACACGGCGCGGCTGCACTCGGGTGGCTTGATGCGATGCGCATTCGAGCTGCCCTTTCGTTCATTTTTTGCGTTTTTGCGGCGGCGACGGCTGGGACGCGTCCATCGTCCGCCGCCCTACCGCCCGCCGCTCCCGCCGTCTCCGCCAGGCGCCCCCGCTGCCGTTCACCGCTTCTTCTTTCCGCGAAGCTCATTCGCCCCGATCCTTGGCGGTCCGTCGGCGCCGTATGGTATACTGCGTTACGCTTTATTACTTTAGTTGGCTAAAGTCGCGTTATGAACCACGACTGCGCGCAGGCCGAAAAGAGGTAACCGATGAAGAAGAAACTGATCGCTTTGCTGACCATGGCCTGCGTGGCGTGCCTGTCGGCGGTCCTGCTGACCGGCTGCTCTTCCCAGCAGTCCGAATCCTCCGACGGCAATCCGCCCGACAACAAACTGGTCGTCGGCTTCGACAAGAGCTATCCGCCCTACGGCTTCGTCGACGAGAACAACGAGTACACCGGCTTCGATCTTGACATGGCCAAGGAAGTCGCCGAGCGCAACGGTTGGGAAGTCCAGCTCGAGGCCATCGACTGGGATGCTAAGGACTCCCTGCTCAACCAGGGCAGCATCAACTGCATCTGGAACGGCTTCACTATGGAGGGCCGCGAGGATAACTACACCTTCTCCGAGCCTTACATGCTCAACGAGCAGGTTGTCGTCGTGAAGAAGGATTCCGGCATCAAGACCTTCGCAGACCTCGAGGGCAAGACCGTTGTTACCCAGGCCGACTCCGCTGCTCTCGATGTCCTTTCCGACGAAGAGGGGCAGAAGGCCGTCGCCGACACCTTCAAGGAGCTTCAGACGCTCCCCGATTACAACAACGCATTCCTGCAGCTTGAGGCCGAAACGGTCGACGCCGTTGCCTGCGACCTTTCCATCGCTGCATATCAGATGTCCGCTAACCCCGATGTGTACGTTCAGCTCGAGGAGCCGCTGAGCTCCGAGCACTACGCCGTCGGCTTCAAGAAGGGCGATGATGCCCCGGCTGCCAAGGTCACCGATACGCTCAAGGAAATGTACAACGACGGCACCATCGAGGAGCTTGTCAAGAAGTACGAGGGCTACGGCCTCAGCCTCGACAACTGGGTGCTTAAGTAGGATTCGTTGAACGCGAAGGGCCGGCCGACGGAAACGTCGGTCGGCTTTTGGCGCTTTTGAGGCGGGGAACGTTCCCCGCCTCTGTTGTGTTTTCGCGGGCGACGAGCATGTTGCCCGCGATGAAGGAGGGACAGATGGATTTCAGCGTTATGTTCGCTGCCATGATGGAAGGCCTCGGCTGCGCGACGTGGATCTTCTTCGTCACGCTTATCGGCGCCGTGCCGCTCGGTATCGTCGTGGCACTCGCTCGCATGAGCTCGTTCAAGCCGCTTGCCTTCGTGGCTCGCTTCTACATTTCCATCTTGCGTGGAACGCCGCTGATGCTTCAGCTCTTGGCGTTCTTGGTCGGTCCGTACTTCCTCTTCGGCGCCTCGATGGGCGCCGATTGGAAATACGGCGCGTGCGCGCTGGGCTTCATCTTGAACTACGCCGCGTATTTCGCCGAGATCTACCGTTCGGGCATCCAGTCCATTCCGAAGGGCCAGTACGAGGCGGCAAGCGTTTTGGGTTATTCCCACACGCAGACCTTCTTCAAGATCGTGCTGCCTCAGGTGATCAAGCGCATCCTGCCTGCCATGGGCAACGAGATCATCGTGCTGGTCAAGGACACGTCGCTCGCCTTCATCATCGGCATGGGAGAGCTCCTTTCGGTCACCAAGGCCATCGCGGCAAGCGAGGCGTCCATGCTTCCGTATGCGCTGGCGGCTCTCATCTACTGGGTGTTCTGCCTGATCATCGAATTCGTCATGGGTCGCGTCGAGAAGAAGCTGGCCTACTACCACGACTAACCACCACGACCACCGCGCGGCGCTCTTGCGTACGGTGAGCACTGTCCCACCGGCGAGCGTCGCTATCCAGGGAGCTGCGCGCGCTGGCGCGTCTTGCGAAAAGCGAGCGCATCGCGTGTGCGCGGCCCTGCGTAAGGGAAGGATTGAGACATGGGAAATGATGCAGCGAAGCCGATCGTCTCGCTGGCCCACGCCAAGAAGGCGTTTTCGGGTAACGAGGTTTTGAAGGACATATCGCTTACGGTCAACGAAGGCGACGTTCTTTCCATCATCGGGCCGTCGGGCGGGGGCAAGTCGACGCTTCTGCGCTGCATGACGCTGCTCGAGACGCTCGACTCCGGCGAACTGTCCTTCGGCGATCTCGATGTGGTCACGAAGGATGCGAGCGGCAAGTCGGTGTACGGCGGCAAGGATGTTCAGGCTAAGGCGAAGGAGCGGTTCGGGCTTGTGTTCCAGAGCTTCAACCTGTTCCCTCATTTCTCGGTGCTGCGCAACGTCACCGATGCGCCCATCAGCGTTCAGAAACGCCCGAAGGAAGAAGTGCTTGCGCGCGGTCGCGAACTTCTGGCTCAAATGGGGCTGGCCGACAAGGAGAACAGCTACCCGTGCGAACTTTCGGGCGGCCAGCAGCAGCGTGTGGCTATTGCGCGAGCGCTCTGCCTGAACCCTGACGTGCTCTTTTTCGACGAACCCACTAGCGCGCTTGACCCCGAGCTCACTCAGGAAGTCCTCAAGGTGATCCGGTCTCTGGCGGATCAGCATATGACCATGGTCATCGTCACCCATGAGATGTCGTTTGCGCGTGATGTCTCCGACCGCATCGTGTTCATGGCCGACGGCGTCATCGTCGAGGAGGGTTCGCCCGAACAGCTTATCGGCAATCCTCAACACGAACGCACCCGTGCGTTCCTCGCGCGTTTCCAGGAAGAAGGGAAGTAGACGATGATCTACAGCTTGCCTTCAGGCGCCCCGAGTGTGAGCGATGCGCGTTTCATCGCCGAAAACGCAACCATCGCAGGCGATGTGACCATCGGCGCTGGGTCGACGGTGTGGTTCAGCGCGGTTCTCCGCGCTGAGGGCGCGCCCATTACGATAGGGCGCGAGACGAGCATCCAGGATAACGTTACGGTCCATATCGATCTGGGCCGCCCGACCACGATCGGCGACCGGGTGACGGTGGGGCACAATGCGGTGCTGCACGGATGCACGGCCGAAGACGACGTGCTGATCGGGATGAACTCAACGGTCTTGAACGGCGCGATCGTGGGACGCGGATCGCTTGTGGCCGCAGGGGCGCTCGTTCCCGAAGGCATGGTCGTTCCCCCGAACTCGCTCGTTGCCGGCGTTCCCGCCAAGGTGAAGAAGACGTTCACTCCCGAAGAGGTGCAGAAGCGCCAGGATTACTACATCCCCCTTTATGCGAAGGAGGGCGCCGAATACGCCGAGGCGCTCGGCCAAGGCGCGTAGCGCAAGGCGCCCGCTCGGGTGCGGCGGCCCGCGCCGCACCTGCCGCTGCTCGGCACGTGCCCTGCCCGGGTGCGGCAGAGCACCGCACCTGTCGCCGCGGTGCTCGCCCCGTTTGCGCCATACCCGCTGCCGCATGGCACGCGCCCACCCATGCAAAAAACCGGCCCGAGGGCGATGCGCTCTCGGGCCGGTCGTGTTTCTGCGGCTTCGCTTCCGAAGGGGGAAGAGCCGGCGTTTTGCCGGAGGGAAAGGATCTCTGCCCCTCCTGGGCCGATAGGACTAACGGCAAAACGTATCTAGTGGCATGGGGGCTCTTACGCCTCGGTTGCCTTCAGCAAGCCGTATCCGCCATGCTCGCGGCGATAGAGGATGTTGACGGCGTTGGAATCGCGATCGATGAAGGCGAAGAAGTCGTGGCCAAGCAGGTCGATCTGGATGAGCGCCTCTTCCTCGGTCATCGGCTCGAGCACGAGCTCCTTGACGCGGACGACCTCGTCGTCAGCGGCCAGTTCGCCCATGAGGGCATCGAGATCGAGCTCAGTGGCCTTTTCCGCAGGTGCCTGGGTGATCTTCTTGTCGATGACGCGCGTCTTGTACTTGCGGAGCTGACGCAGGGCCTTGGCGGCGGCGACGTCGATGGCGGCATACATGTTCTCCTCGCGCTCTTCGACGCGGATGATGTGTCCGCGGGCGCGCATGGTCACTTCGCACGTGGCGGGAGTGGGGTTGGCGGGATTCTTCTCGACCTGGAGAACGACTTCAGCGGTCAACGGGCTGATATCCATGACCTTCATGGAGTTGCCGATCTTTTCTTCAGCATAGGAACGCAGGGCGTCGGTGATGGGCATCTTACGGCCGGTGATGGTGATATCCATGGTTTCACCTCTCAAACTGGAACGAACATGAGGTTCGGCGAGAGGAGCGGCGCAGGCGTGCGCCTCGGTGGGAAATGCGAAGGAAAGGACCGCATGACCTGCGGCCTTGTGCCCCTCGACGGTTCTCAAATCCCCTCGTCAACCGTCTGAGTTCAGCATACCGCACTTTAGTTCATCTTTGTAAACAAATGTGAACTTGTTCAAATCACGTGCCCGGGTGTAGCCGCGATAGGAAACGGTCTCGTTCAAATCATGCGACCGGGCGCAGCCGTGCTGGGCCATCTGGTACCCTTGAAAAGAAGATTCGCGGGCGCTCGTCGCCTTTCGGAGCAAGGATGCGATATGGCTCATCTTCCCCACAAGGATTCGAACATCTTCATCAAGGAAGTGCAGACGCATCAGCGTCGCTATCACAAGATCGTCGAGCTCACCCACTCGACCACGAAGGCCGCCGGCGTCATGTTGGCGGCCGCCATCGTCGCGCTCATCGTTGCCAACACCGGCGCGCACGAAGGCTTCCTCCACTTCTGGCACACCGAGCTTTCGATCGGCTTCGGCGATTCCCACGTGGAAATGTCGCTTGCCCACATCATCAACGACATATTTATGGCCATCTTCTTCCTGCTCGTCGGCCTTGAGATCAAATACGAAATGACCGTCGGCGAACTGACGAACATCCGCCAGGCTATCTTGCCGGTGGCTGCGGCTTTCGGTGGTGTGCTCGCTCCGGTCGCCATCTATCTTTCGTTCAACGCGGGCAGTCCTGGGACCATGATGGGCTGGGGCGTCCCTTCCGCGACCGACATCGCCTTCGCGCTCGGCGTCTTGGCCCTTCTGGGGTCCCGCGTGCCGGCTGGCGTGCGTGTGTTCTTGAGTACGCTCGCCGTTGCCGACGACATCGTGGCCATTCTTATCATCGCGATCTTCTACGGGCAGAGCCCCTCGTTCATCTGGCTTGCCGCCGCATTGGGCGTGATGCTCGTTCTCGTTCTGATGAATCGCTCGCACGTCTACTCGCTCATTCCCTACATCGTCGTCGGTTCCCTTCTCTGGTTGTGTGTGTTCATGTCGGGCGTCCACTCGACTATCGCTGGCGTGCTTTTGGCCTTCGCCATCCCGTCGGGCTCGCGCGTCAAGCTGAAGAAGTTCGTCGACTGGTCGGGCGAGCGGGTACGGGAAGCCCACAGCGCGTTTTCGCCTGATGAGCCGGTCATCGGCCAGGAGGATTACCTCGCTAGCGTCACGCGCCTCGAGCGCGTCGCCCGTCAGGTAGTCCCACCCGCAACGCGTCTCGAGCGCAAGCTGTATCCGTGGGTTTATTTCGCCATTTTGCCGCTGTTCGCCCTAACTAACGCCGACGTGTCGCTTGCCGGCGCCGCCTTCGGCGACGTCGTTTCCAGCCCGATCTTCTTGGGCGTCTTCTTCGGCTTGGTCGTGGGTAAGCCTTTGGGCATCATGCTGATGAGCTTCATCATCGTGAAATCGGGGCTCTCGTCGCTGCCCGAAAACGTGAACTGGGCCCACATGCTCGGCGCCGCGTTGCTCGGCGGCGTCGGATTCACCATGGCTATCTTCGTGGCGAATTTGGCGTTCGTCGACCCGTCGTATGTGATGGTAGCCAAGGTCGCCATCCTGAGCGCGTCGCTCGTCGCCGGCGTGGCGGGTTTCCTCTTCCTGTTCGTCCAGGCGAAGCATGCTTCCGAAAAGGGCGTTCGCTACGAGATGGAGCTCCCGTCTCCCGACAACGTGCAATCGCATGGCGCGCATGAAGTGGAGCGCCGCCATCGTCGCGAGGAAGAGCGTTCTTCCTTCGGGGAATAAGGGCGCTGAATCGGGGCGCCTGCACTGATGCGATGCGTGCAAGGACGGCCAGGTGGTCGGAAGCCCTCGGGCCCGGCGCGGTCCGCTCCATCGCCGTTGCATGGCGGCGATGCGTCGATGCAAAATGGCGACCGAATACCGCCCGCCTGCCTGACCTGGCGTTATGAAGATCTTCTTCATATAGTTTTGCTCCCTTTGCAACGCTTTTGTTACCATGCGTAGTACTCGCGTTTCGCCAATTGCAACCGTAAACAAACGGGCGAAGCGACGCACAAGCGCAAGGGGGCATGTTTAATGACTGAACACGCAGGTGCAATTTCGAAGAAATCCGTTCTCTCCGCGTTCTTCGCGGTGGTTCTGGCTCTGGGCATGGCCGTTCCGGCGGCAAGCGCCTTCGCCGATCCCGCATCCGACAAGCAGGCTGAAGCCGATGCGGCTCTCCAGAAGCTCAACCAATACCAGGCTGAGCTCGACGCGGCCAGCGGCAACTACCAGAGCGCTCTGAAGGATCAGAAGGACGCCGAGAAGAAGGTAGACGAAGCTCAGAAGCAGATCGAGGAAAAGACCACCGAGATCGCCGGGTACCAGGATCAGCTGAGCGACCGTGCCCGTGAGATGTACCGCTCCGGCGACGTTTCCTTCATCGACGTCATCCTGGGCGCTTCCTCTTTCGAGCAGTTCGCAACCACCTGGAACACGCTCGAGATGCTCAACCAAAACGATGCCAAGTTGGTCCAGGAGACCAAGACGGCTCGCGAGCAGCTGGAATCTGCTAAGTCCGAAGCCGAGGAGCAGGCTCGCATCGCTTCCGATAAGGCAGCCGAAGCCAAGTCCGTTGCCGAGGCCGCTGACCAGAAGGCCAGCGAAATGCAGTCGGTTTACGACAGCCTCTCCTCCGAGGCCGCGGCCTTGGTGAAGGAAAAGCAGGAAGCCGAAGAGCGCGCCCAGCAGCAGGCGGCTGAGCAGGATGCCACGAGCGGCAACGCCGGCGGCAACAACGGCCCGAGCGATTCCGACAGCTCGAACAACAGCTCCAACAACAGCGGCAACTCCTCCAATAGCGGCGGCTTCTCCAGCGGCGGATCGTCCTCTAGCGGCGGTAGCTCGTCCGGCAACGACAGCAGCCAGTCCGTTTCCGGCAGCAAGGTCGTTGCCCGTGCCCAGGCGCAGCTCGGCAAGCCCTACAAGTGGAGCGCTGCCGGCCCGAACTACTTCGACTGCTCCGGCTTGGTCAGCTACTGCTTGACCGGCAGCTACAGCCACACGTGGACCACCTACGACATCATGACGTGGAAGAAGACCACCAATCCCAAGCCCGGCGACATCTGCATCAGGTCGACCCATACCGGCATCTACATCGGCGGAGGCATGATGATCCATGCGCCGCATACCGGAGACGTGGTCAAGGTCAGCCCGGTTCCTTCCAACATGTGGTACGTCCGCTACTAAGCGCAGCCAACCAAACGCTTTTGAGGGTCCCTCGATCGGGGGACCCTTTCTTTCTTGTGGCGATGGCTGGACTTGTGTCGGATGGCGATGGCTGGCCTCGGTTCGGCTCCGTGTCGGATCGCGGCAGCTCGTTTCGGGGTCGGATGGCGATGGTCGGCCTCGGGCTGGACGCTTCGTCGGTTTCGTTCGCGTATCGAGAACGGTGCAACACAACATATAGTGACAATATGTCGATACGCACCATATGTTCTAAATCTTGTGCGCATTTAATGGGAGAAATAGCCCGAAGGGTCAGGGCGGGCCAATGATGGGAGGCTGCTCTGGTACGATTGCCATACTGAAGCTTACCTACACCACTTGCTCGATCGCTAGGAGGACTTTCGATGGGCATGATCGCACGAAACAAGCGGATGATCATCGCGGCATGCATGGCCGTGATCTTGGGCGTTACCCTGGCTCTTCCGGGCCTTGCCTACGCGAAGCCGACCGCTGCCGAAAAGAAGGCGGAGGCGAAAGAGGCGCTGCAGAAGCTCGAGGACATGCAGGAAACCCTCGACAAGGCCTCTAACGATTACTACAAAGCTGTCGACGAGCAGAAGGCTGCTGAAAAGAAGGTCGACGAAGCCCAGGCCAAGGTCGACGAAAAGACCGCTGAGATCGAGGGCCTCCAAGATCAGCTGGGCGACCGCGCTCGCAGCATGTACCGCTCCGGCGACGTTTCCTTCATCGACGTCATCCTGGGCGCTTCTTCCTTCGAGGATTTCGCCACCACGTGGAATACGCTCGAAATGCTCAACGAAAACGACGCGGAGCTGGTTCAGCAGACCAAGGATGCTCGCTTCGAACTCGAGGCCGCCAAGCAGGAAGCTGAAGAGCAGGCTCAGGTAGCCGCCGACAAGGCTGCCGAGGCTAAGCAGGTCAAGGATGATGCTGAAGCTACCACGGCTGAAATGCAGCAAGTCTACGACGACCTTTCCAAGGAAGCCGAAAAGCTTCTGAAGGAAGAGGAAGAAGCAGCTGAAAAGGCGCGCCAGGCCGCAGCTGCCGCAGCGGCTAAGAATAACTCCGGCGGCGGGAGCGTCGACAACGGCAAGACCCAAACCGTGACGGGCAACATCATCGTCGATCGTGCACGCGCTCAGCTCGGCAAGCCCTACGTTTGGGGCGCATCGGGCCCGAGCTCCTTCGACTGCTCCGGTCTGGTGGGCTACTGCATCACGGGAACGTACGGTAACCATTGGTGCACCACGTACACCATGGCCAACTGGCAGCGCGTGACCAACCCTCAGCCGGGCGATTTCTGCCTCAACAGCCATCATACCGGCGTCTACATCGGCAACGGTCAGATGATCCATGCTCCCCGCTCCGGCGACGTGGTCAAGATCAGCGCCGTCCATTCCGATATGTGGTACGTCCGCTACTAATCAATGACCGCGCGGCTGATCAGACATGCGCATCGAAGCGGGAGAGGCTCAGCCTTTCCCGCTTCTTCGTTTTGCCGACCCACGCCCCTTCAGTGAGGGCTGCCTGGCGTCGGCCCCCGAAGAGGGGAGCTTCTGTGGTGCTCGCCCGTCTGAGCTGCGTTCTGAAGCGTTCGGCGAGGGTCTCGCGATGGGAGACTTGTGGGAAAAGGGGAGACCTCTTCTTTTTCTTTCGCGCTTGAGCGAAGGGTGTGCTAATATATCACCCGCTAATCATCAACGGGATGTGGCTCAGCTTGGTAGAGCGCTGCGTTCGGGACGCAGAGGTCGCAGGTTCGAATCCTGTCATCCCGACCATTTGAACCGCTGAAAGGTGTTCCGCTAGGAGCACCGTTCTTTTTTGATAGAGTGAAAATCCGTATTAGCAGTCTACGTGGGCGTTCGCGCGAATGATGCCGAACCCCTTCGGTACAGGGAGGTATCTCATGAAGATCGGACCTTTTGGTATCTTCGAGATCGCTATTATCCTCATCGTCATCCTCATCATCTTCGGCCCGAAGAACCTGCCTAAGCTCGGTACGGCCATCGGCAAGGCAGTGAAGAACCTCCGCGAGGGCCTTGGTGGCAAGAAGAAGGTCGAAGAGGCCGAGTCCGACGCCGCGAAGAACGACGCGACCGAGATCGAGGTCGAGGTGATCGACAAGCCGGCGCCCGGCTCCAAGCCCGCTCCTAAGGGCAAGAAGGAAGAGGAAGCCCAAGAAGCCTAAAGGCAACCGATCCATACAAGGTGACAAAAGGGGCACGTTCCGTTGCGGGACGCGCCCCTTTGCAGGTAAAGAAAGGAAGACGGACGCGCAAGCGACCAGAGGGAACCATGGATAACAACTACATTCTCACTCAGGAAGGCAAGGAGAAGCTCGAGGAAGAGCTTCATTACCTGGAGACGGAAAAGCGCGCCGAGATCGGCGAGCGCATTCGCGTCGCCCGTGAATTCGGCGATATCTCCGAGAACTCCGAATACGACGACGCCAAGAACGAGCAGGGAATGATGGAGGCGCGCATCGCCGAGATCACCCGCATCCTGGGCGAGGCCACGATCGTTTCCAAGCCCTCCGGCTCTTCGAACAAGGTCAACATCGGCAGCACCGTCACCGTCGACATGGGCGGTCGCGAGCGCGTTTTCACGATCGTCGGCGGCGCTGAGAGCGATTCGGCAGCCGGCAAGATCTCCAACGAGTCCCCGGTCGGCGCTGCTCTGCTTGGCCATAAGAAGGGCGACAACATCGAGACGACCGGGCCGACCGGCCGCGCCATCAAGATGACCATCCTCAAGATCGAGCACTAACCCACCGTCATTTCCGCGCGGATGCACGCAGCCACGCAGCGCGCGTGCGAACCCGCTTCACGACACGGCAAGGAGCATCAGCCCATGGCAGAAGAAACCACCGAGCACGTTATCGAAGACGACCCCATTGAGGTTCGCCGCGCCAAGCGCGAAGCTTTGATGGAGGCTGGCCAGAACCCCTACGGCCAGGCGTTCGACTACACCCACCACGTCGCCGAACTCGACGAGAAATACGCCGAGCTCGAGGATGGCCAGAACACCGAAGACCGCGTCAAGGTCGCCGGCCGCATCATGGCCAAGCGCGTTCAGGGCAAGATCATCTTCTTCGAGCTCATGGATTCTTCGGCGCGCATCCAGCTGTTCTGCCGCATCAACGCCCTGGGCGAAGATGCCTTCGCTGCCATGAAGGACCTTGACCTGGGCGACTGGATCGGCGTTTCGGGCCTTATGATGCGCACGCGCCGCGGCCAGCTTTCCGTCGCCGTCGACTCGTTCGAGCTGTTGAGCAAGTCGCTTCGTCCGCTGCCCGAGAAGTTCCACGGCCTGTCCGATAAGGAGCTTCGCTATCGTCAGCGCTACGTCGACCTCATCGTCAACGACGATGTTCGCTCCACGTTCGAGAAGCGCTTCAAGATCATCTCGGCATTCCGTCGCTACATGGAATCCGACGGCTACTACGAGGTCGAGACGCCCATTCTCCAAACCATTCAGGGCGGCGCGACGGCCAAGCCCTTCATCACGCATTTCAACGCCCTTGATCAGGAATGCTACCTGCGCATCGCCACCGAGCTTCACTTGAAGCGTCTTTTGGTCGGCGGGTTCGAGCGCGTCTTCGAGATCGGCCGCATCTTCCGCAACGAGGGCATGGACCTGACCCATAACCCCGAGTTCACGACCATGGAGGCCTACCGCGCCTTCACGGATCTTCAGGGCATGAAGGAGCTTGCCCAGGGCGTCATCAAGGCCGCGAACGCCGCGGTCAACGACATCGAGCAGCTTGAGTACCAAGGAAGGACCATCGACCTTTCGGGCGAATGGCCTTCTATCCCCATGACCAAGGTCGTTTCGGACGCCCTCGGCGAAGAGATCACTCTCGATACGCCCGTTGAGCATCTGCGCGAACTGGCGAAGAAGAACGACATCGAAGTAAAGGACGAATGGACCGCCGGCAAGCTGGTTGCCGAACTCTACGATGAAATCGGCGAGCCGACGCTGGTCAACCCCACCTTCGTGTGCGACTACCCCGTCGAGGTGAGCCCGCTTGCCAAGCGCTTCGATCACGATCCGCGCCTGACCGATCGCTTCGAGCTCGTTATCGCCGGTCATGAGTACGCCAATGCCTTCTCGGAGCTCAACGACCCCGTCGATCAGGCCGAGCGTTTCCAGAAGCAGATGGAGGAAAAGGCAACTGGTGACGAAGAGGCCATGGAATACGATACCGATTACGTTCGCGCCCTTGAGTACGGCATGCCTCCTGCGGGCGGCATCGGCATCGGCATCGACCGTGTGGTCATGCTGCTCACCAACCAGGCGAGCATTCGCGATGTGCTGCTTTTCCCGCACATGAGACCTGAAGCCAACTAGCACTTGTGAACTGCGCCCCAAAACTTGGACGCGTTAAATCATAACCTCTAGGCGGCCTC
>CAUHNN010000018.1 GCA_959607715.1 uncultured Eggerthella sp.
GAGGCCGCCTAGAGGTTATGATTTAACGCGTCCAAGTTTTGGGGCGCAGTTCAATTCGCTGGATCATCCCCGGGTCCGTTTGTTTCATGGGCGGTTTGCCCACCTAGATGAAGGCGATGCCGATCGCCTCGATGGCCAGGCCCCAGGCGACGCCGGTGGCGAAGAGGCCGACGAGGATCGCCACGTTCTGCTTGGCGCTGTGGTTTTCCGCGAACAAAACCAGAAGGCCGATGCCGGCCGACACGAGCAGGCCCGAGATCATGGCGCCGGTTCCGAGCATCCCATCGAGGTAGAGCTGGGTGATCACGACGCTTGCGCCGCAGTTGGGTATGAGGCCCACCAACGCCGAGACGAAGATGGCGATACTGGGATTCATCGTCAGGAACTGGGCGAGGGCCTCTTCGCCGGCGGTTTCCATCACGGCGACGAGAGCGAGCGAGATCAGGAAGATGATGGCCGTCACTTGAAGGGTGTGCTTGGTGGCGCTGAAGATCACGTTTCTCCAAGTGTTCGTCGTTTCTGAAACCGTGCACGAGGAGTTGTGGCAGTGATGGTGGGAGAAGGTCTCGTCGAGCGCGGTGTGCTCGTGCTCGTGGCCATGATCGTGACTCTCGGAGATGCCCTGTTCCTTCAGGGCGGAGCGAAGGCGCAGTCGAAGGAAGCCGTCGATGGCGAAGCCCATGATCATGCCGATGGCGATCTTGATGCCGATGATCGAAGCGATCACGACGGGATCGACGCGCTCGGCGATGAAGATGGGCAGCATCTCATCTGAAGTCGAGAGGAAAATGGCGAAGAGGGTGCCGAGCGTGATGGCTCGACTGGAGAAGAGGGCCGACCCCGCTGCCGAGAACCCACATTGGGGGACGGCTCCCAGAAGCGCTCCGACGAAGGGTCCGGCTACGCCGGCCTTGCGGATGGCGATGGCTGCTTTATCCCCGATCTTGTGCTCGAGCACCTCGAGAAGCAGATAGGTCGCGAAAAGAAACGGAATGAGGTACAAGGTGTCCTCGAGCGCATGTTCGACCAAATGGGTAATGAGTTCCATGGGTGGCTACGCCTTTCGCTGCTCGCGCTCGAAGCATTCTTCGCAGAGGCCGTAGAGCACGGTTTTGACGGGGTTGATGCTGACGTGGTGGCTTTCGATGGCATGCTCGTAGAGCTTTTGGAGCTCGCTGCAGTCGATGGGGGAAAGGTCGCCGCACGATTCGCATTTGAGGAAGAAGTAGACGCCTTCAGGGGCGTCGGGGAGGTAGCGGTAGCTGACCGACTGGGATCCTTCGATGCTCGTTCGGGCGATGATGCCTTCGTCCTCGAGCCTGTCGAGGTTGCGGTAGATCGTCGCGGTGCTTACCTTGGCCCCCTGTTCGGCGAGGGTTCGTGCGATGTCTTTACTGGTGATGAAAGGGCCCTTATGGGTGCGGATGCACTCGAGGATGAGCTCCTTTTGCCTTGTTTTGTATTGGCGGGTATCGCTCACGTTCGCTTTTCGCCATCCTTCAACGAGCTCGGGATATCGAGACAAATGAAAACCGTTCTCATTTTAGGAAGGCGAAGTGCCCTGTCAAGGAAAATGAGAAAAAGTCTCAAAAAGAGAAGCGACCCGTCGGCGCGAGGTGCCTTTCGCTCCGGGAGGGAGCGGAGAGTGCGGGAGGGGGGCGGGTGATCGAGCGTCTCGGAGGGCGTTTGCGCTGGCAGATCGTGCCGTCAGATCCGTTGATCGGAAGCGGGGGTGTCCTGCTCGTCTCTCTCGTCGTCGTCGGGCGTGCCCTTGTCCCTCTTCGATCGTGCGAGACGCTCCCAGGCTGAATCGGAGAGCATGAGCCCGCAACCGAGAATGAACCAGACGGCAGGATGAATGCCGAGAACGGGAGTCTGTCCTGCGAAGGCGGCTATTCCTATGCACACGAGTATGAAGCCGATGATCGTCGAGGCGATCTTCATGGTGCGCTCTCCTTTGAAAACGGTCGATTGGGCCGGGCGATTCAATGATAGTCCAGGGTTTTCCCGTTGGCGGGTCAATCGGGGAATTGTCGGGGTGGGCGAGGTAGCGGTATGGGATACTTTTTTCTGTGAGTATATGAATGACGTGCATGGCCCTTCAGGGGAAAGGGCGCAGTGCGCAGATAGTGAAGGGGGCTGCCATGAACGAAAATGAAACCGGCGCCAACGTCAATCGGCCGATCGATGGGCCCGCTCAGGATCCGGCTTCGAATCCCGGTCCCGCTCCGGCACCCGCTCCGGGCCCGGCTCAACCCACCGCAACGCCCCAACCTGCTGCAGCGCCCCAACCCGCGCCCGCGCTCGCGCCCCAGCCGCAGGCCCAGCCCGCGCCTGCACCCCAGCCGCAGGCCCAGCCCGCGCCTCAGCCTCAGGCTCAGCCTGCACCCCAGCCCGCGCCCGCGCCTCAGCCTCAGGGCCAGCCTGCGCCCCAGCCGCAGCCGGGTTCTGCAGCGCCGGCGGGAAGCGGCGGCGGTCCCCAGCAGCCACCCAACGGGCCCGCTGCTGCGCCGCAGCAACCTGCCCCCGGCGCTCCTGCGCAAGGGGTCGGCGGGAAACCTCAGCCTTCCGGCAACCCAACGGGCGTCGGTCCTCTCGTCCTCGGCATCTTGGCCATCGTGTTCTGCTGGGTGCCTCTCGTGTCCATCATCCTCGGCATTCTCGCCATCGTGATGTCGGTGCGCTCCTCTCGGACCTTTGGGCCGAACGGCAAGACGAAGGCGGGCAAGATCTGCGGCATCGTCGGTTTGGTGCTTGCCGTCATCATCTGGATCATCACCATCGTAGGGGTTGTCGGGGCCATGTCCGTCGTCCAGGATTCCCCCTCGAGCAGCTCCTCTTCCACCACCAGCAGCTCATCTGCGTCGAGCGGTGTTGCTGATAGCGCCGAGGAGGCTGAAGTCGAGGCGCTTGCGGTGGCGGAGCTCGATAAGTACGTCAATCCCGACGATGCCTTGAAGAGTTCGCTTGCCAAAGAGCTCGACGACGAGTTCTACGACGATTACGAAGTGAGGCTCAAGGATATCGGCATCGATTCGAAGGACGTCGCCTCATGGATGTTCGATGGCGTGAGCTACCGGATCGACTCCGTGTACGTGAATAGCGACGGCACCGCCACCGTCTACGCCGACATCGAATCGAAGGATTCGTACGCCCTCATGTCCACCTTCTATGACGAGGGGAGCGCTTACTTCGACACGAAGGAGGGCAAGGTTTTGAGCGACTCTGCCGCAGCCAAGAAGATCGGCGCCCTCTTCCAGGAGGCAATGGACAGCACCACAAAGACCACATCCTTCTTCGCCGCCATGGAATTCACCAAGAAGGGCGGTACGTGGGTGATCGACCAGGACGAATGGGAAGATCAGCTCGACTGCGTGTTCTACCTCTGATAGATTCATCTGCCGATCGAAGCTATTCCAAAGGCCTCCCGCCCCCTCTTCGACGTTGTCGCGGGGGCGGGAGGCCTTTTCGGTTCCCGCGATCCTGCGCTCGGTGAAGCGCGTTCATGCATCTTTCCTGTTCCCCTTGTGAACGGGCTGGTGCGCGCAGGGGCGGGCTTTATAATCGAGCTGCGCAGTCAATACGGCTGCGTTTTGCGTTACTGCCGTTCATCGGCGCTTCGAGGGGGTTTATCCGGAAAGCTTATGCAGAACAACCGCGGCAAGCACTCATCTCAGCATGGATCTTTGGGCGATCGCGTGCGTCGACTGACGCCGAAGCGCACTTCCCGGAAAAGCCCATCGGCGTGGGCTCCTGGCTATGACGACGCGCGCGCATATTCGCGCGACGGGTACGAATTCCGCCAGGATCAGCGCAGGCCTCGCAAGCAGAACGTCGTTACGCGGGCGGTGAACGAATGGTGCAATCGTCTCCTCGGGGCGGTTTCGGAGGGGACGCTCGATCAGGAGGCCGAATACGCCTCCCATCGCACGACGCGCGATTACATCTGCAACACGATCGGCACGGGCGCCTGGGGCATGGTCTTTCCCTTCCTCACTATCGTCGTTACCCAGCTTTGCGGCGTCGAGCAGGCCGGTATGTTCTCGATGGCCTTCGTCGTCGGCTCCCTGCTCATGATCGTCGCAAACTACGGCGCGCGCACCTATCAGGTCTCCGACCTGTCTGAGCGCCATTCGTTTTTCGATTACCAGATCAATCGCTGGCTTACGTGCGTGGCGATGCTTCTCGTCGCGATTGCGTACTGTTCTTTCAGGGGCTACGACCCCTACATGTTCACCATCTGCATGGGCGTGTGCGTCTACAAGATGATCGATGGCCTTGCCGACGTGTACGAAGGCCGCTTGCAGCAGATGGACAAGCTCTACCTTGCCGGCATTTCCCAGGCGGTTCGTTCCGTTGTCGTGTTCGTGGTGTTTTCCCTCGTGCTCCTGGTCACGCGCGATGTCGGGGTGGCCAGTATCGCCATGGCCGTCGCGGCCGTCGCGTCGTTCGTGGTTCTGACGTTCCCGTTGGCCATTTTCGAAACGCCTCACTGCCGCATATGGAGCATCGAGAGCGTGACGGGACTGTTCAAGGAATGCTTCCCCGTGTTCATCGCGTTGTTCATGTACGCCCTCATCGACAACATGCCTAAGTTCGTCATGGAGGGTGTGCTGTCCTACGACAACCAGCTCTACTTCAATGCCCTGTACTTCCCCGCGCAGGCCATCCTTCTGACGGTCGGCTTCATCTACAAGCCCCTGCTTGTCCGCATGGCGCAGATGTGGGCGGACGAAGAGAAGCGCCGCCGTTTCGATATCGTGATCTTCACCATCGTCGGCGTGGTGGTAGCGCTTACGCTTTTCGTGATGTTCATCATGGGATGGATCGGCATTCCCATCATGAGTTTCATGTACGGGGTCGATTTCGAGCAGTTCCGCGGCCTGAGCTTCATCATGATCGCCGCCGGAGGCGTCACGGCCGTCATAGATTTCATCTACCAGGTCATCACGGTGCTGCGTCGCCAGGGGTCGGTCATGAAGCTCTACGTGATAACCTTCGGCTTCTCCCTGTTCGTCCCCATTCTTCTCATCGATTTCACCGGCTTGCCCGGCGCCGTTATCGGCTATTTGATCGTCATGACGATTCTGCTGGTGCTGCTGGTCTGGGAGTACATCTCTATTCGCCTTGAGCTGCATCGTGGACAGGCGCAGAAGGCTCCTTCCCGCGAGGCGTAAGGAGCAGCGGCGCGATCGTCTTCGTGTAGATGGTCAGCCACGCCAACGAAACGCAGAAGCCGGCGATGACGTCGGAGGCGAAATGAACGCCTAGGTACACGCGACTTACGCCGATCAGGATGATGACGAGCCCGAACCCTAGGCAGCACCAGGTTCTCAGGGCACGGCTTTTGCCTGAGTGCCAGATCAACCAGATCAAAAGCCCGAAGAACGCCATCGCGGCCATGGAGTGGCCTGAAGGGAAGCTGAAGCCTGTTTCAACGACGAGGTTGAAGCCTTCGGGTCGAGGGCGCTGAACGATTTCCTTGAGGACGAGGTTCAGGATGACGACGAGGCCGAGGTTGACCGCGCAGCACATTCCCGGGCGTCTGCCAGGGGCGAAGGCGACGATCACGAGCAGGAGTACGAGCAGGACGACGGGGGAGGCGAGCGCTGAGAGGCCTTCCATGATGGGCGTAAGCTCATCGCCGCGCAGGGCGTCAACGAGGACGAGATAAGCGAGTTGGTCGATGCGCATGAGCTCGCCCTCGAGAACGTCTTCGAGCAGTAAGACGAACACGATGACGCAGCATGCGATGATGACGGGGCGACGGTTCCTGACGATGAGGGATCCGAGTCGTTGAGCGGTAGAGCGCATGGGGTTCCTTGCGAAGGACGAGGGTTCAATACGGAAGGGGGCCGGTCACGTGGCATCAGGGCCCTGCGGCGATCCTTATCGTAGGGCATCGATGGCGGCGCGCCACGATAAGGTTGCTTGTTCGACAACAAAAAAGAGCCACAACTCAATGCTGCGGCTCTGAAAACTTGGTAGCCTCGATCGGATTCGAACCGACGATCTCCGCCTTGAGAGGGCGGCGTCCTAAACCGCTAGACGACGAGGCCATATGCGCAAATTGGCTGGGGTGGAAGGAGTCGAACCCTCACATACGGTACCAGAAACCGCTGTCCTACCATTAGACGACACCCCAATGATCAGTGTTGCGATCTGCGGTGTTCCCTTTACCAAAGGCGCGAGTAGTTATATTAGAGATAGCCCCCTGATTCGTCAACCACTTTTTCGAAAAAAAGTTTCCGATCTTTCGGCTTCTTCGACGATGTGGTCTTTTGCTGTCTAGGGAAGATGCCTTGAGGGCGGGCGAGAGGGGAGCCGTACAATAGAAGGCCGTCTGGTCCCCTTGTGTGTGAAGGGGACGTGAGAGGAAGGGTATCGCGTGTCGTTTGACGTGTTCATCGAAGGATTGAAAGCGCTGCTGCTCGGCGTGGTCGAGGGCATCACCGAATGGCTGCCTATCTCCTCGACGGGCCATATGATTCTGGTTGACGAGTTCGTCAAGCTGAACGTGAGCGCCGAATTCCTCGAGCTTTTCCTGGTGGTCATCCAGATCGGCTCGATCATGGCCGTTCTCGTCACGTTTCGCCATAAGCTCAATCCCGTATCGCGCACGAAAGACGATGTCGAGCGATCGAAGACGTGGCGCATGTGGGGCATGGTCGTCATTGGGAGCATCCCCGCAGCGGTGCTCGGTCTTTTGCTCGATGATTGGGTCCACGATCGCTTCTACAACGCCTTTACGGTCGCGGCGATGCTCATCCTCTACGGCGTCATCTTCATCGTGATGGAGGCGTACAACAAGCGTCGTGCCCAGCGCGTTCTCGCCGAGCTGAACGAGCCGCGCGGCAAGCACGCCCGCACGGTCGATCCCGAAGACCCCGAGGCGCTCGATAAGGCGCTTTTCAAGATCACCGATCCGTACGAGATGGATTGGAAGACGGCTCTCAAGATCGGCTTCTTCGAAGTGCTCGCGATCGTTCCGGGCACGAGCCGCTCCGGCGCGACCATCATCGGCGGTATGCTCTGCGGTTGCTCGCGCACGGCGGCCGCGGAGTTCACCTTCTTCTTGGCGATCCCTGTCATGTTCGGTTGGGGTTCGGTCAAGGCGGTGAAGTACCTTCTTGGCGGCATGGCGATGTCGAGCACCGAAATCGTGGTTCTCGTCGTCGGCATCCTGTCCGCGTTCATCATGGGCATGCTCGCCATCCGATTCCTCTTGGGCTACATCAAGAACAACGACTTCACTGTATTCGGCGTGTATCGCATCATCATCGGTTTGGTCGTTCTCGGGTATTTCGGCGCCGGCGCTCTGGGCATCGCGTAGCCCGGCGCGTTAGGTGGTATTCTTGAGCCATGAAGAATCGCGAGGAAAAGACTAAGCCCACCAAGCTTTCGGAAGAAGAAGCCGACAAGCTGCGCGAGCGCTCCAATGACAAGATCTCCGAGATCTGCAATCTCGCTGCGCTCGTCGTCATCCTCATCACGTTCGCTTCGTTCATCCTTGGGAAAGCCGACGATTTCTTCTTCCCTGTCGGCATCATGGCCTCTATCGCGCTTCTCGCCTTCGGCGCCGTAAGGAACGCCTCTCGTCGCTGAGCGTCTTTTGCGCCTCGCCCCTTTCGGGTCTGCTCTTCGCGGGTCGACTTCCTCTTTCCCCGGTCGGTTTGGGCCGGCCGCTTCGCCGATGCGCCTGGTCGACAGGCTCGGTTTCTAGCTTTACTCACGTTATGAATCCGTTCTTCCTTGCAGCGCCCACGTCTGCGCCGTTTCGTCGGGAGAACTGGGTGTTTTGCTAAGATTGTCCCGATAGTAAGGCTCCGGGTTGGCTCTTGGGCAGCGGGCGTTCGTTCGCTGCGGCAGAGGCCTTCCGCGATAAGGAAAGGAACGAAAGATGCCTGAGCAGAACGACGCTTTCCAGGAAATCGAGAAGCATCGCGTTGAAATCGATCGCATCGATCGTACGCTCGTCGATCTCCTCAACGAGCGAGCGGGCCATTCGCTCGATATTCGTGCGTTGAAGCCCGACGCCCACATGGGTCTCTACGACCCCAAGCGCGAGGAAGAGATCTTCGCTAAGCTGTGCTCCTACAACGAGGGACCCCTCTACAACGAAAACCTCGTCGAGATCTATCGCGGCATTCTCAAGGTCATGAAAGAGGTGCCTTCGCGTGATTAAGCCCCTCTCCTCTCTCCCCGATTACGGTTCACGTACCGACGAGATCACGCTCTACGCCGGCCCATGCTCGGTCGAATCCGTCGAGCAGTTCGACGAAGTCGCTCAGTGCATTTCCGATCTGGGTCTGACCTGGATCCGCGGCGGCGCATTCAAGCCGCGCACCAATCCCCACTCCTTTCAGGGCCTTGGCGAAGAGGGCCTGAAGATCATGAAGGACGCCGGCGAGAAGTACGGCTTGAAGACCCTCACGGAAGTCATGGATTCTGCTCACTGCGAAATGGTGCACTCATACGTCGATGGCCTTCAGATCGGCGCGCGCAACATGCAGAACTTCAGCTTGCTCAAGAACGTCGGCAAGGTGACGGCGCAGTCGCATAAGATGGTGCTGCTGAAGCGCGGCCTGGCGGGCAGCATCTCCGAATGGCTTTCCGCAACCGAGTACCTGACGATGAACGGCAACGACAACATCGTTCTGTGCGAGCGTGGTCTGCGCACGTTCGAGACGGCAACGCGATTCACGCTCGACATCTCCGCCGTCCCCGTCATTCACAAGCAGTCGATCTTCCCGATCTGCGTCGACGTTTCCCACCCCGCCGGCGTTCGCGACCTGGTTCCGTCGTTGGCGTACGCCGCCATCGCCGCCGGCTGCGATTCGATCATGATCGAGGTTCATCCCAATCCGACCGAAGCGCTCTCCGACGGTCCTCAGCAGCTTACGCCGGCTCAGTTCGCCGAGCTCGTCGCCCAGCTGCGCGAGATAGCCGCTGTCTTCGGCAAGAAGATCGTTTAATCGCGGCAACGGGCGCAGGTGCGAAGGATCGTCCCTGCGTCCGTTCTTCGAATCGAACAAACCGTGCTGATGCTGTTGAGCTGTTCGGTCGTTTTCTTTCGAAGCGTTAGAATACGTCTTTGCGCATCGTGCGCACCTTTTCTCGATCCGAAGCATCCGATGCGGATGCCGTAGTCAGTAAGGATGATGTATGCCCCTCGACCTCGATGGCTTGAACGGCCCCCAGAAAGAAGCGGTGCTCTGCACGGAAGGACCTCTGCTCGTGCTTGCCGGAGCAGGTTCCGGTAAAACGCGCGTCCTGACGCATCGCATCGCCCACTTGGTGGAAGACCTCGGCGTCGCGCCGTGGCAGATCATGGCGATCACGTTCACCAACAAGGCCGCCGCAGAGATGCGCGAGCGCCTTGGTTCCCTCATCGGCATGCATGCCCGCGGCATGTGGGTCTCGACGTTCCACAGCATGTGCGTGCGTATCCTGCGCACCGATTGCGAGCGTTTGGGCTTCCAGCGCGGCTTCACCATCTACGACGACGGCGACTCCAAGCGCCTCGTCGAGCAGATCCTCGACGAGCTCAACATCGATAAGAAGCGCTATCCGGTCAATGCATTGCGCAACCGCATCTCTCAGGCGAAAAACGACCTGCAGGTTGCCGAGGTGTTCGCTTCCGAGGCGAAGGATCCACTCGGTCAGATCACCGCGCGCGTGTATACGCGCCTGCAGGAGCGCCTTCGCCAGCTTAACGCCTTCGATTTCGATGATCTGCTTCTCTATACGTGGTTGCTTTTGAAGAACCACCCCGACGTGCTTGCCGCTTACCAGGATCGTTTCCGCTATCTCATGGTCGACGAGTATCAGGACACGAACCATGCCCAATACGTTTTGACCCAGCTGCTCGCTGCAGCGCATAAGAACATCATGGTCGTCGGCGATGACGATCAGTCGATCTACTCGTGGCGCGGCGCCGATCTCCGCAACATCCTCGACTTCGAGAAGGACTATCCCCAGGCCCATGTTGTCAAGCTCGAGGAGAACTACCGTTCCACTGGTAACATCCTCGCTGCGGCCAATGCCGTCATCGCCAACAACATGACGCGTAAAGCCAAGAAGCTCTTCACGTCTCAGCCCGACGGCGAGAAGATCTCCGTCTACATGGCGACCGACGAACGTGACGAGGGTCGCTGGATCGCCTCGGAAATCGAGAAGCGCCATGGCGATGGGATGCCGTACAACCAGATCGCCGTGTTCTACCGAACCAACGCGCAAAGCCGCATGCTCGAAGATATGCTCATGCGCGCCGGCGTGCCGTATCGCCTGATCGGCGGCACGCGCTTTTTCGACCGCAAGGAGATTCGCGATGTGATGGCCTACCTCAACGTGGTGGTCAATCCCGCCAACGACGTGGCGGCCCAGCGCATCATCAACACCCCGAAACGCGGTATCGGGAAAACGACGATCGGGCATATCGATATGGTTGCGCGCGGTACGGGGTGCACCTTCCTTCAGGCGGCCGAGCTCTGCATCGCCGATGAGGAGATCCGCGCTTCGACGCGCAAAGCCATCGCGGGCTTCATCTCCCTTATCCATGAGGCGCAGGCCTACGAAGGGGATCTGCGCAAGGTCGTCGAGATGATCGTCGACAAGGCGGGTCTTATCGATGCGTATCGCGCCGAGGGCAGCGACGAAGCTGCGGGCAAGATCGAGAACATCCAAGAGCTTTTCGGCGTCGTGGACGAGTACTCCCAGACCCACGATGACGCCGACGCGCTTTTCGAGCCTCCGGTGCCGGGGGAGGAAGGCTCCATCGATGAGGGGGAGCCTCCGGTGCGTGTTTTCCAGGGGGATTCGCTTGCCGATTTCACCGAATGGGTGACGTTGCGTACCGACATGGACACCATGGGCGAAGACGGAGAGGCCATCACGATGATGACCATCCATGCGTCGAAGGGCCTCGAGTTCGACTGCGTCTTCGTCGCGGGCATGGAGGAATCCCTTTTCCCTCACGGTAATTCCTCCCAGGATCCGGTCGGCCTTGAAGAGGAGCGTCGCCTGGCCTACGTTGCCATCACTCGTGCGCGCAAGCGCCTCTATCTCACGAGCGCCTTCACGCGCCAGATCTTCGGTCAGTCGAATGCCAACCCGCCTTCGCGTTTCATCGGCGAGATCCCCGCTGAGCTGCGCCAGGGCATCGGCATGGGATCGCCGGGCTTTTCCGGTTCAGGATGGGAGAAGCGCGGCAGCCGCCGCGGCATAGCCGGATCGGGTTCGGAGGCGGGCGGCGGTCGCGTCTTCGGTCAGTCGAGCGCGTCGGGATCGGGTCAGCGTCAGCGGCCGCGCGCGCAGGCCAATCCAAGCGCCGGCAAGAAGCAGGCGGCGAAGATGACGTTTTCCAAGGGGGACACCGTCGATCACAAGGTGTTCGGCCGCGGTACGGTCGTGAAGGTCGACGGCGACACGCTCCACGTGCGCTTCCGCCGCACCGGCCAGACCAAGAAGCTCCTGAAGGACTACGCGCCCATCGTGAAGATCTCCTGAGCCTGATCGGAGGGCCGCGTTCCCCGCGCTTTTTCGGCGATACGCGCCTGCGAGCGCGTACAATAAAAGAAATCTGTCCACTTTTGCGCATGTCGCGCATTGATTGAGGAGGTATGATGGCCGACCAGATTTTCGTCGTGGGCCACAAGAATCCCGACAACGATTCCATTTCCGCTGCGGTGAGCTATGCGTATCTGAAGAACGCCGTCGAGGCGAAGAAGCCCGAGGTCGAAACCGAGTACGTCGCCTGCTGCCTTGGCCCGCTGCCCCAGGAAAGCGCAACGATCCTCGAGCAGGTTGGCCTTCCCGCCCCTCGTCTGATCGAACGCGTCTCGGCAGGGGACAAGGTGATCCTCGTCGATCACAACGAGGCGACCCAGATGGTCGAGGGGATCGAAGAGGCCGAAATCGTCGAGATCATCGATCACCATCGCCTTTCCGGCAACGTCGCCACGGGCAATCCCATTCTCTTTCTGAACATTCCCGTGGGGTCCACGGCCACCATCGTCAGCAAGCTCTACGAGCGCCTCGGCGTCGAGATCACGCCTGCCATCGCGACGGTGCTCCTTTCCGCCATCATGACCGACACCGTCATGACGAAGAGCCCCACGTGCACCGATTACGACCTGGTGCAGGCCGCCATGCTCGGCGACACCATCGGCAAGGTGCCGACCGAATTCGGTCTTGAGGTCTTCAAGATGCGCGGCGGCGACAACGACATGAGCGTTGAGGAGATCTGCTCCCACGACGCCAAGGAGTTCAAGAACGGTGATGACGTCTTCTTGGTCGCCCAGCATGAAACGGTGACGCTCGACGTGGCAATGGAGCGCGAAGACGCCTATCGCGAATTCCTTGCCCAGAAGGTCGCCGAAAAGGGCTACGAATTCGCCCTGCTCCTCGTTACCGACATCTTCAACGAGGGCTCCAACTTCATCTGCGTCGGCAACACCGACCGCGTTTCGAAGGCCTTCGGCATCGATGCCTCCAAGGCGCAATGGGTGCCGGGCATCCTTTCCCGTAAGAAGCAGGTCATCCCGCCGCTGTCGTAAAGACCGCGCACGGTTTCTGCATTGCGAAAGCCGCCGAGAAGCTCGTTCTTCTCGGCGGCTTTTTTATTGGCGGGATCACCTCCCTGCGCCGCTCGCCGTTCATCCCGCTCGGCGATAACACGAAAATGGAAAATGTGTTAAAGTGCGTGTTACGAAATCGCAAAACTTAACTTTACCGTTTAGCAAGGAGGGCGATGTGAAGGACGCGGAAACCACCTGCGCGATCGAGCAGAGCGGAAAGGCGATGGCTGATTATTGGGACGAATCGGCCAAAACCTACGACGAACGCCACGAGCTCAACGATCCCGCGCTGTGGATGAGGACGCTTTCTTCCTATGTGGGGGAAAACAAGGATGCGCGCATTCTCGACGTTGCCACGGGTACGGGCATGATCGCCGATTTTCTCGCGAGCGCCGGCTACGAAAACGTTATCGGGATGGACGTCTCCGAGGAAATGATGCGTCGTGGACGCGAGCGCGCCCTGGCAAGTGGCAACGACATCGAGTTCGTTTACGGCAACACCCTCGCCATCCCCTTCGAGGACGAATCCTTCGACGTGGTCATCAACTCGCGTCTTCTGTGGACTTTGACCGATCCCGCGCTCGCTCTGAGCGAATGGCGCCGCGTTCTTAAGCCGAGGGGCCGCGTAGTGGCCATCAACGAGCTGGAAGATAGCGGCATCGAAGTCGATATGAACTGGGGTTACAGCGAAAAAACGGGTCTCGACACCTTCCCCTTCGCGCAGGTGTCGCGCGAAGGTATCCTCGAGGAGTTCGAAAAAGCAGGGTTCGCCAACATGGAGGTGTCCTACATGAAGGGATGCCGCATGGTCTCGAGCGACCGTGAGAACTGGTTTGCGTTTCTCGGCGTGAAGGCATAGGCCTCGCGTCGATAGGAGAAAGGAAAGCAATGGCAACTAAAAGCAGGGGCAAAAAGCGTCTGATCGCTCGTATCTCGGTGGTTGCCGCAGCTCTCGTCATCGCCCTCGGCGCGTTGGCGGGCTGCTCGTCCGACTCGGGTGAGAAGACTCTCAAGATCGCCTTCCCCGATACGATCACGACGGTCGATATCACCGATGCGGGAAGCGCCACTATGCTCAAAGAGGTGGCGGGCTCGGTGGAGACGCTCGTCAACGTCGGTTCCGAATTCAACCTGTCGCCTTCTTTGGCGACCGAGTGGGAGCGCACGTCTTCCACCACCTGGGAATTCACCCTGCGTGAAGGCGTGAAGTTCCACGACGGCACCGAGCTCAACGCCGAAGCGGTCAAGTGGTGCCTCGATCGCCAGAAGGAACTCGATGAGTCCTTCGTCTCCGCGACCAAGATCAAGTCCATCGACGTTATCGACGACTACACCATCAAGTTCACTACATCCGAAAAGACCGGTGAGCTTCCCGAGGCCCTCACCAACGTGACCGCCTGCATCATCGCTCCGAGTTCGGTCAACGAAGAGGGCGAGTTCGTCCAGCCCGTCGGCACCGGTTACTTCAAGTTCGACTCCTTCGACTCTTCCACCGGCAACTCCACCTGGACCACCTTCGACGAATACTGGGGCGGCAAGCCCGACTCTTCCATCGAGAAGCGCGAAGTCCTGTCCATGTCCGATCCCAACACCCGTTCTCTTGCCGTTCAGAACGGTGAGGTCGACCTGGCCACCGACGTCCCCTTCTCCGATCTCGAGACCCTCAAGGACAGCGACAAGGTGAAGGTCGAGCAGTTCAACACCGCACGCACCTACTTCAATACGTTCAACCTGAACAAGGACTATCTGGCCGATGACGACGTCCGCAAGGCCCTGCTCCACTCCATCAACTACGACGAGATGGTAAGCAGTGCCCTGATGGGAGTAGGCTCCGCCCCCGACGGCATCTTCATGGCTGATGTCCCCTGGAACAACCCTGACGTCACGGAGTACTCCTACGACGTCGAGAAGGCCAAGGAAATGCTCGACGAGGCCGGCTTCGTCGACTCCGACAACGACGGCATTCGCGAATACGACGGCGAAGAAGTGAAGCTCAACATCGTCACAGGCTCCCGTCGCCCCGGCAACGCGCTCATCGCCCAGTCTCTTCAGGGTTACTTCTCCCAGGTCGGCATCGATTCCGAGGTGAATGTCCTTGAGGGCACGGCTCTCACGAGCGCCCAGACCGACGGCACGTTCGATCTGCTGCTCAGCTCCGCTGCGACCGGATACGTTCCCTCTGCGACCTACTACCTCGACCAGTACTACAGTTCTTCCTCCAAGAATGCCGAGTACGCCGACTACAGCGACGAGAAGCTCGACTCCTTGATCGCGAAGTGCCGCAACATGGAAAGCTCGGACCAGAAGAACGACGTGAGCAAGCAGGCTCAGGTCCTCGCCCAGGACGATGCAGTGGTGAACACGATGGCCAATTACGGCGCCGTCTTCGCCATGAACCCGAAGCTCACGGGCTTCGCCTATAGCGCGGCAGTCCATGACTTCGTCGTTCCCTATTCTGTCGACATCGAAGAGTAGCAGTAGCGATTCTGTAGATTTGGGCATATGCCGAGACGAGGGCGTTTTTGCGCCCTCGTCTCATGAAAGGGCGCGTTTCGACACGACGCTCAAAGGAGCTGCCACGTGGGAAAATTCATCCTAAAACGCGTTGCGCTGATCATCTTCGTCCTCTGGGCGGTCGCCACCATGGTGTTCTTCCTCGTTCATGTGACGCCGGGAGACGTGGCCGAGGCCATCCTCATCCAAACGAGGGGGACCGAGGCGGTGACCCAGGAAACCCTGGACGCAGTGCGACAGAAATTCGATCTCGATCGCTCGATCTTCGAGCAATACGCCTCCTGGCTTGCGAGCGCCGTGCAGGGGGATTTCGGCATTTCGTATCGATACAACATGCCCGTGAGCGACATGCTCGCCGCCCGCCTTCCCAACACGGTCTTGCTGGGAACGGTCGCGTTGGTGATCTCGCTTGTCATAGGCATCCCCCTGGGAATCGCAAGCGCGCTCAAGCACAACGGCGTGCTCGACCATGCGGTCCGCGTCATCGTGCTGGTCCTGTCGTCGTTTCCCGGCTTTTGGGTCGCGATCATGCTCGTGATGATCTTCTCCATCTGGCTCGGCGTCCTTCCCACGAGCGGAATGGGCACGCCGCAAAGCATCGTCCTTCCTGCCCTGACGCTGTCCATCGCGAGCATCGCGCAGACGACGCGCATGATGCGCACGTCGATGCTCGACGTGCTTGGCCAGGACTACATGACCGTGGCGAAGGCGAAGGGCATGTCGCGTCGCGACGCCATCGTCCGCCATGGCCTGCGCAACGCCATTCCTCCGGTGGTCACGCTCGTGGCGCTTCAAGTCGGGCACATCCTCGGTGGCGCGGTGGTTATCGAGTCGATTTTCGCGTGGCCGGGATTGGGCGATCTCTTGATCAACGCCGTGAACGCCAAAGACACTCCCATGATCGAGGGATGTACGATGCTGATCGCGTTCGGATACGCCTTCTTCAACCTGGTGGCCGACATCGTCTATGCGGCGATCGACCCGCGCGTCAAGTACGTCGACTCCTCGAACAAGAGCGGCTTCGGTCGAGGCGGGCGCCTGCGCCGCCGTGCTTCTTGTCGCGACGAGGTAGGCGCTGCGTCTCGTGGCCCCGTTGCTTCTCTGGCGAAGAAGGAGGGTGCGCGATGAAATCGATGCTTCGTCGTCTTATCGACTACGTGAATCGCAAGAACGTCATATTGATCCTCGGTGCCGCGCTGTGCGTCTTCTTGGCTCTCGTCGCCCTGTTCGCGCCGTTTCTCGAGGTCCACGATCCGCTTCTCATGGACATGTCCAAGCAGTTTCTGCCACCGTGTGCGGAATATCCGCTGGGCACGGACAATCTCGGTCGCTGCATCCTGTGCCGCATCATCGAGGGCACGCGCGTTTCGCTTGTGACGGCATGCTGCGTGGTCGTGTTCTCGGCTGTTCTCGGCACGGTCATCGGGCTCATCTCCGGCTTTGTCGGCGGGTGGGTCGATACGTTGCTCATGCGCGTGGTCGACGTGTTCCTGGCGTTTCCCACCATCATCTTCGCCCTTGCCGTCTCCGCCGTGCTCGGAAGCAGCCAGATCAATCTGATCATCGCGCTTTCGTGTGTGATGTGGACGCGCTTTGCCCGCGTGACCCGCGGAGAGGCGGTGCTTTTGAAGAACGAGGAGTTTATCGAGTCGGCACGCGCCATCGGCAATTCCACGGGGAAGATCCTCGTTCGGTATCTGTTGCCCAATGTGGCGTCGAAGGTGATCGTGCTCGTGTCGCTCGACGTCGGCAGCGTCATTTTGTTCTGTTCGTCGCTGAGTTTCCTCGGCCTGGGCGCCCAGCCGCCGAGTCCCGACTGGGGCGCGATGATCTCGGAAGGGAAGGACTACCTGCGCTACTCGCCGTGGATGTCCCTCTTCCCCGGTTTGGCGATTTCGCTTTCCGCCGTCGCGTTCAACCTGCTTGGCGACGGTCTGCGCGATCGCATCGATCCCCGTATGCGCGAAGCGATCAAGGCGGAATAGGAGGACGACGTGAGCGAAGCCGTACAGAAACCTCTCGTAGAAGTGGCTCATTTGAACGTCGATTTCATGGTCAAGCGCGACCGCATCCACGTCGTCGATGACGTTACTTTCCACATCGACGAAGGGGAAGTTCTCGCCGTTATCGGTGAAACGGGCTGCGGAAAGTCCGTGACGGGCAATGCGCTTCTTCATCTGCTGGCAGAAAACGCTTTGTGCGACGGGTCCATCAAATGGCGCGGCCAGGAAACGATCCACATGAGCGATCGGGAGTTTCGTCATTTGCGCGGCACCGAGATCATGAGCGTCGCCCAGAACCCCGTCACCTCGCTCGATCCGCTCATGGAGGTGGGGATGCAGGTAGGGGAGTGCCTGACGCATCGGGAAGCCGCCGTTTCGATGGAGAAATCGAAGCTGCGCTCCAAGGTGGAGTCGATCTTGAAGGGCCTCAAGCTCGGCGGCGAAGACGGCCACTACTCGTCGTATCCGTGCGAGCTGTCGGGCGGCATGTGCCAGCGCGTGCTCCTCGCCATGGGGATTATTTCCCATCCTCGCCTGCTCGTCGCCGATGAACCCACCAAGGCGATCGACTGGGTACTGCGCAAAAGCGTCGTCGAGACGCTCGTGCGACTGAACAAAGAAGAGGGCATCACGATGTTCGTGATCACCCACGACATCCCCTTTGCGCGCCTGGTCGCCGACCGCGTCATGGTCATGTACGCTGGCGAGATCGTAGAGGTGGGTCCGACGAACGAGGTGCTCGAGCATCCATGCCACCCCTACACGAAGGGCCTGCTCGACTCTGCGCCCGAGCGCGGGTTCAAGGTGATGGAGGGCCACATGCCCTCGTTCGTCGAGAAGAGCGAAGGGTGCCGCTTCGCCCCGCGCTGCCCCTTCGCCGACGCGGCGTGCGTCAAGCGTCCCGGGCTTGCCGAGATTGCCCCGGGCAGGACGTGCCGTTGTTTCCACCCCGTCGACGAAGCCCGCTAGGAGGGGTTCCATGCTTTCAGTCAATCACGTGTCGAAGACCTTCGCCTCGGGTTTCTTTGGAACGCATCGCGCATGCGCTCTCGACGATGTATCGCTTCAGGTAGGCCCGGGAGAGATTTTCGGGCTCGTGGGAGGCAGCGGTTCGGGCAAGACGACGTTGTCACGCATTATCGCGGGTCTTCTGCAGGCAGACTCCGGGTCGGTCGTGTTCGAGGGGATCGACCTGACGCGCCTCGGCAAGAGCCAATGGAAAGACGTGCGCGCGTCGCTTCAGATGGTCTTTCAGAATCCCCAGAAAACCTTCAACCCTCGATTCACGGTGCGGCAGTGCTGCGCGGAGCCGCTTCGTCTGTATGGGTTGGCCGCTACTCCCGCCGAAGAGGAGCGCATGATCGCCTCTATGCTCGAGAGAGTGGGGGTCTCGCTCGACCAGCTCGATAAGTATCCCCACGAAATCAGCGGCGGCCAGGCCCAGCGCGTCGCCATCGCGCGCGCCCTCGCCCTGAAGCCGAAGCTGCTGATCTGCGACGAGCCCACATCCATGCTCGACATCTCTGTTCAGGCTCAGGTCGTCTCGCTTCTGCGCTCGATCAATGCCGAGGAGGGAACGTCGCTTCTCTTCATCACCCACGATATCGACGTGGTGCGCCACCTGTGTCATCGCGTGGCGGTGTTGAACGCCGGGCGCGTCGAAGAGCAAGGCTCGGTCGAAGAGGTCCTCTCGGCGCCGAAGACCCCCTTCGTCAAGGAGCTCGTCTCCTCGGCGCTCTAGGACCTGGCGTTACGGACTGCTTCGATGCAGGGCAAAACGGCGAGCTGCGCATCGAAGCGGTGCGAAGCTTCCGACGGCGCGCAAAAGCGATCGAGAAAAGATGAAGAAGCGCGGGCAAAAGCCTGGATCTTGGATGATGAGCCAGATGGAAACACTGGCTCTGACCTGGGATGACTACGAAATAGGGTGATTGTTCCAACTATGGACACGCCCGGGTGCGTGACGTTTGACAAGGTATATAGCCGATGATAAAGTTCATCGCTGCGTCTTTAAGGAGACGTGTGTTTTCACGTGCGTAACTGCAGAACGCACCGAAAACAGAACAGGCATGCAGGAAACGAAAAGATAAGGAGTTGAAGTCTTGCCTACTATCAATCAGCTGGTCCGCAAGGGCCGCGCCAAGCAGGTCGAAAAGAAGAAGACCCCGGCGCTCAAGGGCAATCCGCAGAAGCGCGGCGTTTGCACCCGTGTTTACACCACCACCCCGAAGAAGCCGAACTCTGCACTCCGCAAGGTTGCTCGTGTTCGTCTCGTCAACGGTATGGAAGTCACCGCCTACATCCCCGGCATCGGCCATAACCTGCAGGAGCACTCCATGGTGCTCATCCGCGGCGGCCGTGTTAAGGACCTCCCCGGTGTACGCTATAAGATCATCCGCGCTGCACTCGACTGCGCAGCCGTCGATGGCCGCGCTCAGGCTCGCAGCCGTTATGGCGCCAAGAAGCCCAAGAAGTAGTAACCGTTTTCCGTTTTTCAACGCAATCGCTTAACCGAAAGGAAGATATATGCCGCGTCGTGCAGCAGCAGTCCGCCGCGAAGTGCAGCCGGACGCTAGGTTCAACAACCGCTTGGTCACGCAGCTGATCAACAAGGTGCTGTTGGACGGTAAGAAGTCCACCGCCGAAGGCATCGTCTACGGTGCATTCGATCTCGTTGCCGAGAAGACCGGCCAGGACGCCCTGACCGTTTTCAAGAAGGCGATCGACAACATCCGCCCCACGCTCGAGGTCAAGCCCAAGCGTGTCGGTGGTGCAACCTATCAGGTCCCCATGGAGGTCAACTCCCGTCGCGCTACCACCCTCGCTATCCGCTGGATGGTCGACTTCGCTCGTAAGCGCAAGGAGAACACCATGAAAGAGCGTCTCGCTGGCGAAATCATGGATGCCGCTGAGAACACCGGCGCTTCCATCAAGAAGCGCGAGGATCTCTACAAGATGGCCGAGTCCAACCGTGCGTTCGCGCACTATCGCTGGTAGAGGCGGGTTGGAACATGGCTAAGATTCCTCTGCAGAACACCCGCAACATCGGCATCATGGCTCACATCGATGCCGGCAAAACCACCACGACCGAGCGCATCCTGTACTACACGGGCAAGACGCACAAGATCGGTGAGGTCCATGACGGTGCCGCCACCATGGACTGGATGGCTCAGGAGCAGGAGCGCGGCGTTACCATTACCGCTGCAGCTACCACCTGCTTCTGGAAGAAGGACGACGTCGAGTATCGCTTCCAGATCATCGACACGCCCGGCCACGTTGACTTCACCGCTGAGGTCGAGCGCTCCCTGCGCGTTCTCGACGGCTCCGTCGCTGTGTTCGACGCTGTCGCAGGCGTTCAGCCCCAGTCCGAGACCGTTTGGCGTCAGGCCGACCGCTACGGTGTCCCCCGTATCGCCTACATCAACAAGTACGACCGCGTCGGTGCAGACTTCTTCCGCGCAATCCAGACCATGAAGGATCGCCTGGACGCACCTGCCGTCGCTGCTCAGATGCCCATGGGCGCTGAGGACAACTTCTGGGGCATCATCGACCTCGTCACCATGACCGCATGGGACTTCAAGGCCGACGACAAGGGCATGACCTACCCCGAGCCCATGGACGAGATCCCCGCCGAGTTCGCCGAAGAGGCAGAGCTTCATCACCAGGAGCTCCTCGAGGCCGCAGCTGACTGCGACGACGACCTGATGGAAAAGGTCCTCATGGAGGAAGAGGTCTCCGTCGAGGAACTCAAGGACGCCATGCGCAAGGGCACCATCGCCTGCAAGCTGCATCCGGTCTTCGTTGGCTCCTCCTACAAGAACAAGGGCGTTCAGGAGCTTCTCGACGCCGTCGTCGACTACATGCCTTCTCCTGTCGACGTTCCCGCCATCAAGGGCACCAACCCCGAGAACGGCGAAGAGGACGAGCGTCCTTCCGACGCCAAGGCTCCCTTCTCCGCTCTGGCCTTCAAGATCATGACCGACCCCTTCGTCGGCAAGCTGACCTACCTTCGCGTCTACTCCGGTAGCCTCGAGTCCGGTTCCTACGTCATCAACGCCTCGAAGGACAAGAAGGAGCGCATCGGCCGTCTTCTGCAGATGCACTCCAACAACCGTATAGACATCGACGCTTGCTCCGCAGGCGATATCGTTGCCGTCGTCGGCCTGAAGAACACCACCACCGGTGACACGCTCTGCGCCGAAGATGCCCCGATCATCCTCGAGTCCATGCAGTTCGCCGATCCCGTTATCGACATTGCCGTCGAGCCCAAGACCAAGGCTGAGCAGGACAAGATGAGCCTCGCCCTTCAGAAGCTCGCCGAAGAGGATCCGACGTTCCGCGTCTCCACCAACCACGAGACCGGTCAGACGATCATCGCCGGCATGGGTGAGCTCCACCTCGAGATCATCGTCGACCGCCTGCTTCGCGAATTCAAAGTCGAGGCAAACGTCGGTAAGCCCCAGGTTGCCTATCGCGAGCGTCCTGGCCATGAGGTTCTCGGTGCGGAAGGTAAGTTCGTTCGCCAGTCCGGTGGCCGTGGCCAGTACGGTCATGCGATCATCAACATGTACCCCCAGGAAGCTGGCAAGGGCTACGAGTTCGAGAACAAGATCGTCGGCGGTGTCGTTCCCAAGGAATACATCCCCGCTATCGACAAGGGCATCCAGGAAGCCATCAACTCCGGCGTTCTGGCTGGCTACCCCGTCGAGGATATCCGCGTTGAGCTCATCGATGGTTCTTACCACGATGTCGACTCCTCTGAAGCCGCCTTCAAGGTCGCTGGCTCCATGGCCATCAAGGATGCGCTGAAGAAGTCCGACCCCGTCATCCTCGAACCCGTCATGGCCGTCGAGGTCGAGACCCCCGAGGAATATACCGGCTTCGTCATGGGCGACATCCCCAGCCGTCGCGGCATCATCCAGGGTCAGCAGCAGCGTGGCAACGCCGTCGCTATTTCCGCCAAGGTTCCGCTGAGCCAGATGTTCGGTTATGCGACCGATCTTCGCAGCGGTACCCAGGGTCGTGCAACGTACACGATGCAGTTCGACAGCTACGAGCCTGTTCCCAAGGGCGTCGCAGACGAGATTATCAGCAAGGCTGGTGGCAATGCCTAAGCCGCAAGGCTTGGACACCCACCGCTCACTATGGAGGTAAAAGTGGCTAAAGAGAATATCCGCATCCGCTTGAAGGGTTACGATCATGAGATCGTGGATCAGTCCACCAAGCTCATCGTCGACACCGCTCAGAAGACGGGTGCCAAGGTTTCCGGTCCTATCCCGCTGCCGACCGAGCGCAACCTGTACTGCGTTGTCAAGGGTCCGCACGTCGATAAGGACTCTCGCGAGCAGTTTGAGATGCGTACGCATAAGCGCCTGATCGACATCCTGGATCCGACTCCTTCCACGGTCGATTCCTTGATGCGTCTCGATCTTCCTGCTGGCGTCGACATCGAGATCAAGCTGTAGGGGAGTGTGATATTAGATGATTAACGCTATCTACGGTAAAAAGGTCGGCATGACCCAGCTCTTCGACGAAGACGGTCAGGTCATCCCCATCACGGTCATCAAGGCTGAACCCAACAAGGTTTGCCAGGTCAAGACCGCTGCAACCGATGGTTACGAAGCTGTTCAGCTCGGCTTCGGCTCCATCAAGGAGAAGAAGGTCAACAAGCCCATGGGCGGTCACTTCGCCAAGCAGGGCGTCGCTCCCGTCCGCTACCTTCGCGAGGTTCGCGTCGAAGACGCTTCCGAGCATGCCATCGGCGAAGAGGTCACCGTTGCCGCTTTCGCTGAGGTCAAGAAGGTCGACGTCACCGGTACGTCGAAGGGTAAGGGCTTCGCTGGCGTTATGCGTCGCTACAACTTCGGTGGCGGCCCTGGTGGACATGGTGCTCACTTCCATCGCGCTCCCGGTTCCGTCGGTCAGTGCGCTAGCCCCTCGCGTGTCTTCAAGGGCGTTCGCCTTCCGGGCCACATGGGTTGCGACACGGTTACCACCAAGAACCTTGAAGTTGTCCGCGTTGACGAGGATATGAACCTCATTCTGCTCAAGGGCGCTGTTCCTGGCGGCAAAAACGGCGTGGTTCGTATTCGCATGGCCTAAGTACGGTGCGAAGGAGAATATAGATTATGGCAAGTATTGAAGTGAAAGACGCGAGCGGCAAGAAGGTCAATGACGCCGAGCTTTCCGCTGCAGTCTTTGAGATTGAGCCCAACGTGCACGTCATGCACGAAGTGGTTCGCGCACAGCGCGCTGCACGTCGCGCTGGCACCCACAACACCTTGACGCGTGGTCAGGTGCGTGGTGGCGGCAGGAAGCCCTGGCGCCAGAAGGGTACCGGTCGTGCTCGTCAGGGTACGATCCGCGCTCCTCAGTGGGCTGGCGGCGGCACGGTCTTCGGTCCGCATCCCCGCAGCTACGCCTTCCGCGTGAACAGCAAGGAAGTCAAGCTCGCTATGCGTTCCGCTCTGTCCGCTAAGCTTGCCGACAACGAACTCGTCGTTGTCGAGGACTTCTCGTTCGAGAAGCCCTGCACCAAGCAGGCTGTTGCCGCTCTCAAGAACCTTGGCCTCGAGGGTCGTATCACCCTCGTTATCGCTGACGAAGACGTCAACACGTATCTTTCGTTCCGCAACATTCCCAAGGTTCGCATCATCGGCGCATCTGAGGTTAACACCCTCGACATGATTGACAACAAGGCTCTCGTTCTGACGAACGCTGCCCTGACCTACATCGAGGAGGTGCTCGCATAATGAAGGATCCCCGCGAGGTTATCATTCGCCCGATCATCTCCGAGCGTACCTATACGCGCATGGAGAACAACGTTTACACCTTCGAAGTCGCGAAGTCTGCAAACAAGATTGAGATCGCTCAGGCCGTCGAGGCTATCTTCGGTGTCAAGGTCGTCAAGGTGAACACGAGCAACGTGAAGGCTAAGCCGAAGCGCGTTCGCTATCAGCTGGGCAAGACCCGCACCTGGAAGAAGGCCATGGTCACCGTCGCTGAAGGCGACTCCATCGAGATTTTCTCCGCATAGTCGTTTCTTTCGAATCGCCATGCGAATACAGGACCCCTCATCTGAGGGGTCTTTTCTTTTCTTGTATTCCCCTTGACGTGGTCCTGCTTTAGGATGAAACGGTAAGGGGGAGTAGAGATGTTCCAGGAAATCGAGCCTCATGTCTATTGCAACGATTTTGCTTTGGTCGAGTCGGAGTCGAGCGACACGCTGTTGATCTATCGCGGCGATGCGGTTCTCGTTTCGATTGTCGATGGGCTTCTCTCGTATCCCACATGCGGTGAATTCTCCCTTGATTCGTCTTCGGGGGCGTCAGTTTTCCTCTTCTCGATCGATAGCCATGCGTTCTTCCTTGCCGAGATCGACGATGATGAGGTGGATGCCTTTGTCGAGGGTTCCTCGTATTCGTTCGTTAGGGCGGGAACCCTTCATGCATATGGACCACAAGAAAACGTATTCGCCGGGATGGTGGGGTACACCTACTATACGTGGTACGATACGCGCCGTTATTGCGGCAGATGCGCAACTCCTCTCGTCCACGACACCACTGAGCGAATGATGCGCTGTCCGTCGTGTGGATGCATGGAGTTCCCGAAGCTCTTCCCAGCGGTGATCGTGGCAATCGTCGATCCTTCGACTGATCGTGTGCTGGTGAGCAGGTATGCCAATCGCGAATTCAAGAGCTACGCGTTGATCGCGGGTTTCGCCGAGATGGGTGAAACGATAGAGCAAACCGTTCACCGGGAAGTGATGGAAGAGGTGGGATTACGCGTGAAGAACCTTGCGTATTACGCAACTCAGCCGTGGCCGGTTTCGTCGTCGTTGTTGTTTGGGTTTTTCTGCGAACTCGATGGCGATTCTTCCCTTACCGTCGATCATCATGAATTGGAAGATGCTGAATGGATTTTGCGGGAAGATCTGCCGCGCAATGACGAGAATTATTCCCTCACGCGCGACATGATGCGCGTATTGCGGGAGAGGCGGGAAGGGGACTTTGCCCCTTTAGCCGCCGACAATGATACGGAAAGGAATCGATCGCATGAATGAGATCCTGTTTCTCGAGTATCCGCGATGCTCGACATGCAAAAAAGCGAAGAAGTGGCTCGATGAGAAAGAGGTAAGCTACCTGGATAGGCACATCGTCGAGGACAACCCTACGGCGGAGGAGCTTAAGGCATGGCATGAAATGAGCGGGTTGCCTATCCGACGCTTCTTCAACACCAGCGGCATGAAGTACCGCGAACTCGGGGTCAAGGCTCGTTTCGATCAAGGGATGACCGACGAAGAGGCATACGCTCTGCTGGCTACCGACGGCATGTTGGTAAAGCGGCCTTTAGTGGTAGGCGATGGTTTCGTGCTGACCGGCTTCAAAGAAGCGGAATGGGAGAAGACCCTAACCCAATAGAGTTTCTGTGTCCTTCGCACTGCGACGGGGCATGGTGGAAAACGTACGAAAATGGCTCCAGGCGGAACAGGCGCCTGGAGCCATTCGATTTTGTGCGATAGGTGCATCGCGGCTCTACTTATCGTCTTCGAGCCACGGATCGCTGTCCTTGCCGGGAGTGAAATCAACGCCGGCAAGACGGCGTTCACGGTAGTCCGCCGTTGCCGTGAAGATGGCGTCCGAGGCCGAGTTGAGAGCGGTTTCAACGGAGTCTTGGATAACGCCGATAACAAAGCCAACGCCAACGACCTGCATGGCGATATCGGCGCTGATGCCGAAGAGGGAACAGCAAAGCGGAATGAGAAGCAAAGAGCCACCCGCGACGCCCGATGCGCCGCAGGCGCTTACCGCGGCAAGAACGCACAGAATAACAGCAACGATGGGATCGATGGCGATGCCGAGCGTATGGACGGCAGCCATCGACATGACCGAAATGGTAACCGCGGCGCCGGCCATGTTGATGACGGAGCCGAGAGGAATGGAAACGGAGTAGGTTTTCTTGCTGATACCGAGTCTTTGGCAAAGAGTCGTGTTGACGGGGATGTTCGCGGCAGAGCTGCGGGTGAAGAAAGCGGTGAGGCCGCTATCCTTCAGGCAGCGTAAAACGAGCGGATAGGGATTCTTCCTGATGGCTATGAAGACGAGCAGGGGATCGACGATGAGGGCGATGAAGAACATGCAGCCCAAGAGGATGGCGAGCAGCTGACCGTATTCGATGAAGATCTCGGGCCCGTTGTTCGAAAGCGACGTGTAGACGAGACCCATGATGCCGAAGGGGGCACACGCGATGACCCAGCGAACGACGATGGAGATGGCATGGGAGAGGCCGCTGAAAACGTCTTTCACGCTATCGCTGGTGTAGCGGATGGCGATTCCGAGGACGACGGCCCAGGTGAGGATACCGATGTAGTTTGCCGAGGCGAGGGCATCGACGGGGTTTGCGACGGCATTCGTGATGAGCGTCGTCAAGACTTCGGCGATATTGGAAGGCGAGGACTGAGATGCCGCCTCGACCCCTTCGAGCGTGAGGGTGATGGGGAAGAGCGCGCTTACGGCGACAGCGGTCAACGAAGCGGTCAAGGTGCTCACGATATAGAGGACCATGACGGTCTTCATGGAAGAAGGGGCCTTCGTTCGCGCAAGGGCGTTTATGACGAGGAAGAAGACCAGAAGAGGGGCGATGGCCTTAAGCGCTCCGACGAACAGATCGCCTAGAAGGGAGATGGCGGCAAGATCCTTCGGCGCGAACAGGCCCAAAAGGATGCCGATGGCAAGGCCGATGAGGATGCGTTTGATGAGACTGAGACTCGACCAAGCGGCCGCAAGTTTCTTCATGGGTTCTCCTTCAAGAAAGCAGGGTACGAATCGGCGCAGTCGGGAAAAGTCCTGAGCGGGGCCGACTGCGTGTTGTTCAAATAACTATTAAGTATAGATCTTCTCAGGCCGAAGGGCGCTTGTGAGGCGATCCTTCTGGAATAGAAAGGCCCCGGCATGTGAACTGCGCCCCAAAACTTGGACGCGTTAAATCATAACCTCTAGGCGGCCTC
>CAUHNN010000019.1 GCA_959607715.1 uncultured Eggerthella sp.
AAATGGAGCGGACGACGGGGTTCGAACCCGCGACCCCAACCTTGGCAAGGTTGTGCTCTACCAGCTGAGCCACGTCCGCGCGCAAGAAAGTATTATACGCAATCGGAACCTGCACGCAAGAGGGATTTTGAATTTTTTTCTTCCCCTGCGACGCGCACTCGCCAAGTCCCGTGCGCGGCCCCTAACACTATGTCGTCAACAACGACTTCGTTACTCAGTAAAGACCTTCTCCGGCACCGGCGAGCCTTAGGCCCTTCCCCAGACGCCTTGAGCGAACCACCATCGTGGCTTCGCGCCCCTCGCCGAACCCCCCCCCTTCGACGCTCCACGAGGGCCTTCTTCAAAAAGTGAAAGAAATTTCAGATAAGTAGTTGACGGTAAGAACGGTTCTGGTAATATAACAACTCGCTGAAACGCTTCAGCTACTTCGGGCGGTTAGCTCAGGGGGAGAGCGCTACCTTGACACGGTAGAGGTCACTGGTTCGATCCCAGTATCGCCCACCACTTAAAACGCAGGCCAGAGGCTTATAGCCGCTGGCCTGCTTTCATTTTATCTGTCGAAATGGCGAAGCGGCCATTACAGCGCCGGGGAGCCGGCCGCTTTCGCAACCCGTCCCCTCGACCATGCGAAAGGGCTCTGTATGCACACGAATGTTTCCCTTCAGCAAATGCGCTCGATCGTGGAAATCGCCGAATGCGGATCCATCAACGCCGCAAGCCAGCAGCTCTACATCTCTCAGCCCACGCTTTCCGCGACGGTGAAAGAAGTCGAAAGGGAACTCGGCATCGAGATCTTCAACCGCACGAATCGCGGCATCACCTTGACGAACGAAGGGATCGAGTTCATCGGATACGCCCGTCAGATCCTCGAGCAATTCGATCTGTTCGAAACGCGCTATTCCTCCCCAAGCGCCACCCAGGCCGGCAGGCTCGCCATCTCTTCTCAGCACTACGCGTTCAGCGTCCATGCGTTCGTCGCCCTCGCCGAACAATACGAAGAAGAAGAATACAGCTTCTCCCTTCGGGAAACCCGCACCGCGGAAATCATCGAAGACGTTCGCCACTATCGAAGCGAGCTCGGCATACTCTATATAAGCGAGTTCAACCAAAAAGTGCTCATGAAAGCCTTCCGCGATGCCGGACTCGCGTTCACCCCGCTGTTTCAGGCGCACCCTCACGTTTTCGTCGGCCTTGGCCATCCCCTCGCCAAGCGCGACCACATCTCCCCCGAAGAACTCGAAGCCTATCCACGCTACTCCTTTGAGCAGGGAACGAACAATTCCTTCTTCTTCGCGGAAGAACCCTTAAGCCAACTCCCCCATCGACAGAACATCACGTACTACGACAGGGGTACGCTCACCAACCTTCTGACCAATCACAATGGCTACACCATCTCAACGGGAGTCCTTTCGGGCGAAATGGGGCAAGACATCGCCTCCATCCCCCTCGATGTCGAAGAGACGATGACGGTCGGTCTGCTCTATCACGCCGAGCGCCCTCTTTCGCCGCTCGCGCAACGCTACATCGAGATCCTTCGCGCGGGGATCGAGGCCAATCCCACCGTCTCGACCTACTTCCCTCGCGCGAAAGGCGAATCCCAGGCTCGCTAACGCGCCCTCTCCGCTTGCTCAAGGTACGCCTTGAGCGTATCCACGAATATATCGGCGTCCTCCCGGGTGCTGTCCCACCCAAAGCTGATCCGCAGCGTGGCGCGCCCCAAGGAAAGCGGGATACCTGCAGCCTGGAGGGACAGCGGGTGCTTCGGCCTCCACGTCCCCGGAGGAACCGTCAGGTGGTTCGACTCGCACGCCGACGCCTTGGATACGTACACCCCATGATCACTGAGATAATCGAGGGCCGCCTGGTTCTTCATCTTGGGGATGCTGAAATTGAACAGGTACGGAGACCCGTCTTCACGCGAGTTGATTATCGCAGCGGGCAATTCCGACGCGATCCGCTGGGCAAGGTGGCGCCACAACCCCCGTACCCGCTCCTCCTGGGCAGCGCAGTCGGAAAAGGCGCACCTCACCGCTTCCGCGAATCCCGCGATCAAGAAAACCGCTTCCGTCCCCGATCGCAATCCGCGTTCTTGACCGCCGCCGAACGCGGTGGTGAACAGATCGGTGCCGCGCTTGACGTACAGCGCGCCTATCCCCTTCGGACCGCCGATCTTATGTGCTGAAAGGCTTGCCAGGTCGACGCCCCAGGAGCGAACGGGAAGATCGATCTTGCCGAAAGCCTGAACCGCATCTGTGTGAACGACGGCGGACGGCGCCACTTCATCGCGAATGCGGCACACCTCCTCAATGGGCATGCGATACCCCAGTTCATTCTGGACGGTCATCACGCTCACAAGAGAAGTGGGCTTGTGAAGATACTCCCGATACGCCTCGAGATCGAACGCGCCCCCTACCGCTTCGACGTAGGACACTTCCCATCCCTCGCGTTTAAGCCCCCGAATGGAACGCGTGACGGAAGGATGCTCCAAGGACGAGGTGATGATCCCGCCCGCCTCCACCCCGCGAGCTCGGCATACACCGCGCACCGCGAGGTTATTCGACTCGGTCCCCCCCGACGTGAAGTAGATCTCATCCGGATCGACCCCCAATGCATCGGCCACGATCGCGCGCGAGTGCTCAAGGCGGGCCTTGGCGCGCTTTCCCGCCGCATGCAGTGAAGAAGCGTTGCCGTATTCCTCTTCGAAAACGGAGCGCATGATGCCAACGACCTCCGGTCGAGGGCGCGACGTCGCCGCACTATCGAGGTAGACGACATCCCTCGATTCATCGCAGGAATCGTCGGGGGCGAAACCGTTCGACATGAAAACTCCTATCGTCGAAAAGGGCAGGAACCCAAGCGGCAAAGGCAGGGAACCGATACGCGCACGGGTCCCTGCCATCATATCCGAAGCAAACCACTGCGCCGTCTGCGCCGATCGGCGCAGACGGCAAGCGGAGCAGCACGCTCACCCAACAAGCCCGAAGGTGGATCCCTTCAGTTGCTACAATGGCAGAAAAGCAACTTGATCGAGCGAGCAACCAAGCGGTGCCGCGACCAAACCCCCCAACAACCCGCCCTGGAGTATAGGCATGGACCAGCCCATCATCGCATCACCCCTTCCCAGCCCAGCCGTTGCCTTCATCGGCAGAAAGAATTCCGGCAAAACGACGCTCGTGGAAAAGGTGATCGCGGAACTGACGCGACGCGACCACAGAGTGGGCAGCCTCAAGCACCATGGGCACCCCACCTTCGAAATCGACATCCCCGGAAAAGATTCGTATCGCCATCGTCAGGCAGGCTCACGGTCGACCGCGATCCTCTCCTCCTCGCGTTTCGCCCTCGTGCGTGAGCTCACCGCCGAAATGACCTGCCAGGAAGCCCTTTCGCTCATGCCAGGATACGATCTCGTCGTCGTTGAAGGATTCCGCCAAGCGGGTCTTCCGTCCATCGAGCTCTTCCGAGAAGCCAACCAGCGCGATCGCGATGCCGCTACGGCCTTCGTCGAAGAGCTGCGGCTAACCGACGAAGGGCCGAATCCTGCCCGCCGATCATCCACCCATCCTGGGCGTCCCTTCGGCCTCGTTACCGACATGCCCCTTCTCTTCGACGAGGCACGCAGGGCGCATCTTCCCGTCTTCGGATTCGAGGAGATCGATGCGCTCTGCGATTTCTTGCAGAGCCGTTTCATCCGACAGCCTCTCACCATCGCCATCCAGGCCGGCGGCGAATCTCGCCGTATGGGCCACTCCAAAGCGCTCATGCCCTTTCTCGGTCGACCTCTGATCGAGCACATGATCGATCTGGCCTACGACGCAGGCAGCGAAATCGTCGTCACGACAAACGAGTCCGATCGTCTTTCGTATCTGCTGGAACGCTACCCTCGCCTGCGGCTCGAGGGCGACCTCACCTCCGAGCGAGGGGCCCTGCCCGGCCTTCTCACCGCGATCCACTCCGCGAAAAACGATCTTGTCGGCGTGGTCGCCTGCGACATGATCGCGTTCTCCCCTCGTATCCTGCTCGACGAGGCACTTGTCATGCAGGCCGAGGACCGTGCAGCGGTCATACCCTTCTCCAACGGCTTCTGGGAGCCCTTCGCAGGGGTCTATCGCGCCTCGCGATGCGAAGAGCAACTCAAAATCGAAGTCGAGAAAGGGACCAAGCGCATTCAGAGATTCCTCGAGAAAATCGACTGTCGTCCCTTCCCCAGCGAGCCCTACCACCACCGAGGGGCCATCAATCCCTTTGCGAACATCAACACGCAGGAAGAGCTCACGCAAGCCGAACTGCTTTTCCGTTTCTACCGCTGACGCCCCAAACAAAAAGAGCCCACTTCGAAAGCGGGCTCCACTCTTCAGCTCTTCGTTTGAGAAACGAAGAAAGATTGACGCTACTCGGGATCTACGCTCCCGTAGCCCTTCCGGTGGAAGTCGAGCATCTTAACCTCTTCGATAAGCTCAGGAGAAGCGCTAAGCGGAAGGGACGTCGCGGGTTCGCCGAAAAACAGCCCCGTGGCATCGAGCGACTCGAACATCTCGTCGAGCGCCTGATCCGCTGCATCCATGAGCTTCCGCTCGATCGAGCGATACCCATCGATGAGCGCTCGAGCCTCCGGGGTCAGGCGGGAACCTTGAGCTCCCATGCGGACGAACAAGGGAAAACCGAGGGATTCTTCGCTTTCCTTCGTGATGCGCCACGCCTTGCTGTAGGCCATGCCCATCACCTTCGCCGCTCGATTGAGGGAGCCCTCGCGCTCGACCAGTTCGCACAGGCTCACGACGCCGCGACCCAAACCGAACAATCGGGAACCGGGACGCTCCACCTTCAAATAAAGGCCAACATCCGCCGTCACATCACTGCGCTTCATTCAGAGCACCCCCTCACAAAGATTCATCTTACAACCGAACGAATCGGGACAACCAAAGCACCTGCGCGGAATCCGTCGCCGAACGCCGAGAAGACGATACCTACGATTCGTCGACGCTCTCTTTCAGGCTTTCGACATGAAAACGAGGGTCGCTTGCGATGGCGTCGAGACGCGCCGTGACAACCTCCTCGACCTCGAAAGAGAACGGCATAAGGGTGTCTCCCACGAAAACCGAGCGAATGTAGCTACCGCACTCATCGCAGGTGGCGATACGATGCGCATCGTCGCCCTCGACGTTGAAATAATGAAGATGCGACTGGTTGCGCGTACCGCAGCGAGCACAGCGAATGCGCTCGAAATCCCACGTCGTTGCGCATTGCTCGCAATACAGCGTACGGCCACGCCCGTCAGTGGGGCTATCGGCCCCGCCGATCTTGGCAAGCGCGGGAGCGCATCCGCAGACCGGGCAAGCAAGCGGATGAGATACGCTTTCCCCGTCGCCAGGAAGCAGCTGCTTGAGCTTACGCGCCACCGGCTCAAGCTCAACGCGCAAGGAGAGCATGGCCATGAGAGCCGTCGTGTAGGCAAGATCCTTTTCGTAACCCTTTTCGACGAGAATGTCGCACAAGCCGTTGAGAAACGTCTCCGGAAACGATGCGGCCATGTCGAGGGAATCCCCCTCCAGGCAAGCAGCAAGATCGATGCCCGACAGCTCCTCGCACTGCTCTTCGGGGAATCCGCCGTGGGAAACGACGTAGCCCCTTACGTTATCGAAGATCGCAAGAAAACGCTTCTCATCGAGCTTCGGTGCGGCGAAGGAGAAGATGGGGCGCGCCTCATCCCACGCTGATCGGATGTCCTCTTCGGAGGGAAGCTCGTACGAAGAAGCAGCGCTTACCGGCCCTCCCGACCAACGATCCATCTCTTCCCATAAGCCCTGGAAGAACTCCAAGCGAGCCACATCGGCTTCGTCGAGCGAGGAACGATACGATTCGATAACGCGATCGATGAGCTTAAGGTTCATGTCGCTATGACTCCTTTCACGAAAGAGGCCACCCCGTCAGCACTCGAAGAGCGGGGTGGCCTCCATTGTTGCTCAAAGACAACTACTTCTCGATGACGTTGTCCTTTTTTTCGATTTCCCTACGTGCCCAATGCCCCCAATGGTAGAGAGCGTCGGACTCGTTGACATAACCATCGCCCCACATGAGCTTCCACGTGCCGCGGTACGGCTGGAAAACGCCCAATCCAAGGAAGATATGAGCGAGGCCGAACACGGCGATCAGCAGGAAGCCGACATCGTGGAGGAAGATCGTCACCGCGTACACCGCGCCAGGCAGCGCGAAGATCGTGGTGCCCAGCAGGAGGATCATGCCGGTGATGCCCATGAGGGCACCGGAGAACCAGAGCATGCCGTCGGCGAAACGCTGGCCGGACTTCGTCTCGTCCTGGTCGGGCATATGGATCCACTTGGCCAAGAAGAGGTACGGCAGGAACAGGATCATCCATTTCTTGTCGTCGGAGTTCCATTTCGCGAACAGATTGCCGAAGACGTGGCGCACCCCCTGGGGCGATTTGATGGCGCTGATGAGGGGGACAACGACGAAGATGACGCCGATGACGCGATGCGACATGCGAATCGCGAACACCACATCGGGACCAACCGCCTGAGCGAGAGCAGGAACGAAAACGAACAGGCCGCTGATGGCCAGAAGGATGCAGGCGCTGACGGTGATGCCGTGCGTAAGACGAGCCTGAAGGGAATGGCGCTTGATGTAGCGCTCGGTCCCCTTTCTCCTGCGCTCAGCAACGAATTCGCTGTCCTTGCGAGCAGCCTCGGGGGAAACGACGACGGTTTCCTTACTCATCTTTATCACCGCCCTTTCCAAACGGAAGGTTTTCGAAGATATGCTCCTTGACGCTCTTGTCGTCGGCGGGATCGCCGTGCTTGGTGACTTCGCCGGTTTCGAGGCTGATAGTATCCTCGGTCTCGGCGTTGTACACCAATTTGTCGCGTTTATAGCCCACGCCGAGCGCGAACATCGCCGCGAGGCCAGCAACCGTCACGCCGGTGACGACGCCGGTGATCGGCTTCATGATCTCGGAAAGCTCGGCGAACGGGTTGACGGAAGGCCCGTCGACCTGCCCATGAGCATCAACGCCGTACTTCAGGACCTGGATGACGTGAAGTCCATCCATCTGGGAATCGCCGTAGACGACGGCGTCCTCGTAGCCATGCTCATGAAGCCATTCGACGCGCGCATTGGCGAGAGCGAGCATCTCATCGCGATCGCCGAACTGAAGAGCGCCCGGCTGACACGTGGTAACGCATGCCGGAGCCATTCCGTTCTCGACGCGATCGACGCATCCGGTGCACTTGTTGATCGTCCCTTTGTCGCCGTGGTAGCGAGGAACGTCGTACGGGCACGCAGAGCTACAGCGGCGGCAGCCGATGCATTTCGATTCATCGGTGGTGACCAGTCCGGTGTCCTCGTCTTTATAGAGAGCGCCGACCGGACACACCGATACGCAGCCGGCGTTGGTGCAATGTTGACAAGAACGGCGGCCGAAAGCCCACTTGATGCCCTTCGATCCGCCTTCGTGCTCGGCGAAGGTCATGATCAAGCGCGTCTCGGAGTTGATGTCGGGCGGGTTCTGGTAGGAACCCGTGAACTTGCTCTCGTTCGTGCCCGTCGGCGAAGGGAGGTTGTTCCAGCATTTGCAGGCCACCTGACACCCCTTGCACGCCGTGCACTTGGAGGAGTCGAACAAGAATGCTTTATCTGCCATGATTCATCTCCCCCTTATGCTTTCTCGATGTTGACGAGGAACGCCTTGAATTCAGGCGTCTGCGAATTAGGATCGCCGACGTTCGGGGTCAAGTCGTTGACCACCTCACCCGTGCCGAAGAGATCAGACCAACCGAAATGGTGCGTCAAGCCAACGAGATGCTGGGTCGCACCATGGACGGTCAGCGGCTTGATGCGCTTGGTCACCACGGCGCTGACGACAACGGAGCCGCGGTTGTTCCACACACGAACGTTGTCGCCGCTCTTGATCCCCTTCTCGCCCGCCAACTCTTCGCTGATCTCGATGAACTGCGAAGGCATCGCTTCGACAAGCGCAGGGCAGGCACGCGTCTGACCGCCGGTCTGCCAATGCTCGGTGACCGAGTACGTGGTTGCGACGATCGGGCATTCGCTTGCGGAGCTGTGCTTGGTCGACTCGTTTTCGGCGAACTTCATGCACGGGCTGTTGAGCTGGCCGTTGAGGAGGTTCTCTGAGACCGGGGTCTCGAAGGGCTCGAAATGCTCGGGCAGAGGACCGTCGGCCATGCCGTAGCTCTCCAGGCGGCCGTTCTGCTCCCACAGCATGAAGAATGCCTTGTTGTTGGGGGGAACGGGTTTGTCGTTCTTCACCGCGACGAAGTCCGCCGCATCGTTGAGAACCCACTTGTCGCCGGTCCACTCGCAGAGCACCTTGTCGGGATTCCACGGCTTTCCGTTGATGTCCGCAGAAGCGCGGTTGTACAGGATCCTTCGGTTGTTCGGCCAGGCGTATGCCCAGTTCGAGTTAAGGCCGATGCCGGAAGCATCGGAGTTGTCGCGGCGTCCGATCGGCTGCTGGGCAGGGTCAAGCGGCGCATCGTTGTTGCACCAGAAGCCGCCGTAGATCCACATGGCGCATGCCGTGGAACCATCGGCCTGCAGTGCCGAATAACCCGGCAGAAGGTCGGTCTTCTGGGACTTCGAGGACGTATTGCACTCGGTGCCCTTGACGTTGTAGCCGTTGAGAGCCCACGCCACGGGACGCGGGTCGATCTTGCCGTCGACGTAGTAATCCCACTTCGTGTTGAGAATCGGGTCGGGGTTCGCGCCGCCCTCCTCTTCGTAGAGACGCACGACTTCCTTCCACAGAAGGTCGACCATCTCGTAGTCGGGCTTGGCCTCCTCCCACGGTTCCACCGCCTGATAGCGCCACTGCAGCCAACGACCGGAGTTGGCGATGATGCCGGGCTTCTCGTAGATGAGCGCACACGGCAGGAAGTAGACGGACGTGTCGATCTCCTCGGGTTTCATGTCGGGAGCCTTCCAGAAGCTGGCAGACTCGGTGATGACCTGATCGGCGACGACGAGCCAATCGAGCTTAGCCATGCTGCGACGAACGAATCCTGCGTTCGGCGCGCTATGGCACGGGTTCATGCCCCAATTGAAGTAGCCCTTGATGATGCCCTGATCCATCAACTCGAAGGTGGACATGATGGTGTAGTCGGGGCTCGCCGGGACCTTCGGCCACCAGTCGTAACCGTAGTCGTTATCCACGGTTGCCTTATCGCCGAACCATTCTTTAAGGGCGGAAACGATGAACTTCGGCTTGTTGGTGTAATAGCCGTCGGAATAGGTCTCGCCCTCGAGCCACTTACGCAGGCTCGAACGAACAGTGGTGTTGGGCCACTTGAGGTAAGCAGGCTGCTCGTTGACGAGCATGCCCATGTCCGTAGCACCCTGGACATTCGGCTCGCCGCGCAGCGCGTTCACGCCGCCGCCGGGAATGCCGACATTGCCCAGAAGAAGCTGCAGGACCGACATAGCGCGGGTGTTCTGAGCGCCGTAGGTATGCTGGGTCTGACCGAGCGCATAGAGGATCGATCCCGCTTTGCCGGCTTTGCCGGTGGAAGCGTAGGTCGAATAAACAAGCTCGAGCGTTTCCTTGTCCATGCCGCAGATGCTGCAGACCGTGTCCATGTCGTAGCGAGAATAATGCTTCTTGAACTGCTGGAAAACGCACTGCGGATCCTGAAGGGTCTCGTCCTTCTTGATGTGCTCGACCTCAGGAGGGGTGAACTTGGGAACCCCGGGAGCAACCGCCCAGGCATAATCGCCCTTAGACGACGTATCCCACTTAGACGTGCTTTCAACCTGGTAGTGCCACGTCTCGTTGGAATAGGAACCCGTCTTCTCGTCCCAACCGCTGAAGAAGCCCGTCTCGGGATCGAAGCTGTAATCGGGATCGAGCAGGTAACTCGCATTCGTGTAGGCGAGAACATAATCGTGCTGCCACAGATCGTTTTCGATGATGTAGTTGTAGAGACCACCGAAGAACGCGATATCCGTGCCCGAGCGGATGGGGCAATAGATATCCGCCTGCTCGGCAGTACGGGTGTAGCGCGGATCGACGACGATCCACTTCGCGCCGTTGTCGTGGGCCTTATGGAGCCACTTCGAGCTGATCGGATGGTTCTCAACGCTGTTGGAGCCGATGTTCATGATGACATCGGAGTTTTGGAAGTCGCACCAATGGCTCGTCATCGAGCCGCGACCGAATGATGCCGCCAGACCGGCGACGGTAGGACCGTGTCAAACACGGGCTTGGTTATCGATTGCGACGATACCAAGCGAGCGCATAGCCTTGAGGATCAGGTACTCCTCCTCGGAGTTCTGCTGAGATCCACCGAGGCTTGCAAGTCCGGGGGCATAGTTGACGGTAAGACCGTTTTCGTCCTTCTCGATGAAGGATGCGTCGCGCGTGTCCTTGACCTTACGCGCGATTTCCTTGATGGCGTCTTCCCAGGTGATCGGCTCCCAGTCGGTTGCACCAGGACGACGAACGAGCGGGGTGGATTGACGCTTGGGATTCTTCACGACCTCATGCGTATCGGGGTCGACGATGTTGCGAAGCTGGAACATCGTGGCGCCCTTGGGGCACAAACCGCCCTGATTGATGGGGTGATCGGGATCGCCCTCCAGGTTGATGAGCTCTCCGTCACGGACGGAGCACAGCGAACCACACCCACCAGCGCAGTAGCAACAGATATTCGTATACTCTTCGGTATTGACCAGCTTCCAGTCCGAATCGGACTCAACCGCCAACGACGGCGAAGGGCTCGTCAGCTGGTACGCCATGCTAGTGGCGAACAGGGCGCCAGTTGCCTTGAAGAAGCTGCGGCGTGTCAGTTCCATTACCTCACTCTCCTTTCTTTCCTCTTGTCCGGCATCACTTCCCTGCCGAAAGCGGGGATAACCGAGATCATCATAGGTTGATAAGACGATAAAAGAACCTTTGATCGGGGCATACCTTGTCGATTCACCGAGTAAGCGGCGTCTTTGCCGTACTTATTCTTGCTTGAGAATAAATGACCGCTTATCGCACCGCAAGGGAGGGCACAACCGAAGTGATATACTCGCAGCGCCTACCATTGGAAAGGGGGGGGGAAGCGAACATGAGCGAAAAGGAGCGGATCAGGCTGACCCAGCTGACCTCGAAAGGCGGTTGAGCGGCAAAATGGGGTCCGGGCGACCTACGCGACATACTTTCCTCCCTCGAATCGTTCGGCGCTGCGCCGACCGACGGACGCCTTGCGCTCGGATTCGAAACGAGCGACGATGCCGCGGTCTGGATGATCGATGACGACCTCGCCGCTGTTCTGACCGTCGACTTCTTCACCCCTATCGTCGACGACCCCTTCGATTTCGGCCGCATCGCCGCCGCCAACGCCCTTTCCGACGTCTTCGCCATGGGGGCGCAACCCCACATCGCCCTCAATCTACTCGCCCTCGACTGCTCGCTTGGAACCGCCGTTGCAGGCGACATCCTCAAAGGCGGCGCAGAACGCGTCAGGGAAGCGGGCGGGTTCGTCTCCGGAGGCCACACGATCGACGACACTGAGCCGAAATACGGGCTCTGCGTATTCGGCACCGTGAAAAAAGAAGAGCTCGTGCGCAACGACGGAGCCCAACCGGGCGACATCCTCTACCTCACCAAGCCGGTGGGAACGGGGATCATGAGCGCAGCCCTCAAGATCGAGAGGATCGACGAGGAGGCCATGGCTCCCGTCATCGAGTCGATGGCAGAACTCAACAAAAACGCGTGCCTCGCCATGAAAGAAGCCCGCGTCCATGCCGCCACCGACGTCACCGGCTTCGGATTCGCGGGCCACCTGCACGAAATGCTCAAAGCGAGCGGACATGCCGCCTGCATCGACTTCGATGCCTTGCCCTTGTTCGACGGGGCGTGGGAACTGTGCTGCGCCTACTGCCGCCCCGCGAAGACCTTCTCCATCATGGACGAGCTGGAAGGGCTCATCGAGCAGGGCGCTCTCGACGACGAAGAGTTCGATAATCGACTCGGCGTTGTGTGCGACCCTCAAACATCGGGCGGCATGCTCGTCGCCGTCTCCCCCGAACACGCCCCGCTTTTCGAATCTTCCTTCGAGCGGCGCGCGGGAAGGCCGGCGGCGCGAATCGGCTCCATCGTCGAAGGGAAGCCAGGCTCCATCCGCTTCATCGATGCTTAGAAACCGAAAAGAGGAGCAGGCCCGAAAGCGGCCGGCCCCTCTTTCGCCACCCCCGCGAAATGCACCCGCCACCGCAAAACGACGGATAATCACGCGGCTCATCGATTTGCGCGTATCAGGACCCATCCATCGCCATCGCGGCGATAGACCCCTTCGACCCCGAAGGACAAGCCAGCACGCGCACAGGCGCGCTCGACGATGTCGATCGACCCGGAATCGTCTCGCGCGACAAAACGCAGCCCCATGCCGCAGCCTGCCCGTATGGAAGGATGCACGGGAATGAGGGATGCATCGACGGGAAACGCCGAGTCGAGGGCGAGCGCCGCATGGGTGGACGAGAAGACCACGAGGTAAATCGCCACGGATCGCCCTTACAGGGAAATGACCTTGGATGAACGCTGCATGGCGCCTAGGATGTCGTACATATTGGAGACCTCGCCCACTTTGAGAGAATCGGAAAGACCGTAGTAATCAAGGCACGTGCCGCAAACGAGCACTTCGGTTCCCCGCGCGATAAGCGAGCTCACGTTGTCGATGATCTGCTGCTCGCCTCCCGCGACAAGCGAGACGCCGCCGTTCATGAAGAGCACGAACGCAGGCGGTTCCTCCGCCTCGGACAGCGTATAGAGCGCCATCTTCATCAAACTGCGGCCGAGCGTCTCGTCGCCCTCCCCTACGTGGTCCTTCCCCACGAACACGGCGTAGTCGCCGTCGCCTTCGCTTCCCTCAGCCGCAGGGCAAGCGCCTTCAGGAAGAGCGGAAAAGGAAAGCGTCCACTCGCCGTCCGCCTCCTCCACCTCTACTTCGCGGCCCAATCGTGCAGCCAGATGGGATAGGTTCTTGACGGCAGCCTCATTGCTCACGAGAACCGCAAGCGGTCCCTCGTCGGCGTCAAGCGCCTCTTTCGCCATCATCAACGGCTTGGGGCACACGAGCCCCCTCGCATCGATCTCCTTCATGAATCGTCTCCTTTCGAGAACGGGTACCAGCCCCATCGGCCGCATCAGCGCAGTCGGACGAGGCATCTTTCAAGCGCAATCAAACCGTCATCCACCTCATCGAGCGTATTCGATGACGAGAAACTGAACCGAACGGCGCCGCGATCGGCGGTGCCGAGGCTCTCGTGCATGAGAGGGGCGCAATGAGCACCGGCGCGCGTGCATATGTCGAACTCGAACGCGAGCATGTCCGAAAGCTCCGAGGGGTCGACCCCTTCGGCATCGATGGCGACGATACCCGTTCGATCGACGCCGCCGCGACCACCGAGGGTGCGCACCCGAGGCAAGGCGGTAACGCCGTCCTCGAACCGATCGGTCAACGCGCGCACGCCTTCGGCGATACGCGCTACACCGCGCTCCTCGACGAAGGCGACTCCCGCGGCGAGACCGGCGATCCCGTGAGCGTTGAGCGTTCCCGCCTCGAGCGCTTCGGGCATGATGCGCGGATGGCGCTCGGCGTAGCTGTCGAATCCCGATCCCCCTTCGAGAAGAGGACGGATCGAGACGTGAGGCATGCAGCAGACGCCTCCCGTCCCCTGAGGGCCGAGCAGGCTTTTATGGCCAGTGAAGCACACGACGTCAACGCCAAGCTCCCTTATCGAGAAAGGCAAGGCGCCCGCCGTTTGGGCGGCGTCGAGCACGAAGAGGGCGCCCGCTTCGTGGGCGAGCCGAGCCATGAGCGCGACGTCATACACATCGCCCGTCACATTCGAGGAATGGGTCGCACAGACAAGGTCGACGTCCCCTCGGCTCAACGCCCGCCGGTAAACGTCGAAATCGATCGACGCGTCCTCGCCGACAGGCACGACCTCAACAGAGCACGATCGCTCATCGCGCGCGCGATTCAGGGGGCGAAGGACCGAATTGTGGGACGCCGCCGTCGTGATCGCCCGACCGCCGTCGGGAAGAAGGCCCTGTATCGCTATGTTGAGGGCCGCCGTCGCGTTCGCGGCGAAAGATACGCACGATGCGTCGGGCGCATCGAAGAGGTGCGCCACGCGACTGCGAGCGTCGAAAACCGCTCGGCCCGCGGCAAGGGAAGCGGGGTGAACCCCCCGCCCGACCCCACCGAAAGAGGCCATGGCCTTCGCCACCGCTTCCACCACCTCAGGCGGTTTCGCCATCGTCGTGGCGGCATTGTCGAAATAGATCATCTCGTCACCTCATGAATGGCCTCATAGTCCAACGACTGCTCCGCTATGAACGACTCAAGGGCTCTTCTTTCCTTGTCATCTGCGCGCCAGCAAAACCCGCATCCAGCCGAAATGCTCCGGGGGATCGTCGCAAGCCTGCCGGCGATGCCGCACGCTTTGCAACGGCCCTCGAAGGCAAAGGCCTCGGCGGTGGTATGGAAGCTCACGATCAACATGGCAACACCCTACTTCAAAACGAAAGCGGATGCATCAAGGGCATCCGCCTGCGGACCCGGGACGGGAAACCCCGCCCCGGGGAAACACCGTTATTCGATCGTGATCGTGAAGACGCCGCCCTCCTCGACGACGGCCGCTTCGCGCTTCTTGCGGCGCGCGAGCCTCAAGATGTTGTCGCGCGGTGAAGCCGAGTCGACCTCCACGACGATCTTTTCGCCGGGATTCTTCTTCATGGCGTCCTGCACCATCATCAAAGGCTCAGGGCAGAACAGGCCCTTGGCATCGAGATTAACCATGGATCTTTCCTTTCTACGAACGAGCACGGACGGTGTTGAGCACCGCAATGGCGAACAGGACGGCGATGCAGACGCCGACGGCGATCTGACCTGCCGGGGTCGTTCCCGCAGCACTCGAAGCGAGACCGAAATTATGGGCGAACGCCGCGCCGACGAGCAGGCCGGCGAACGTGACCGCAGAATCGCCCGAACCAGAACCGGCAAGGACGAGCTGACGCAGCGGGCAACCGCCGAGAAGCGTCGCGCCGAAACCGACGATGTACATGCCGAGGATATTCCAGAGGGCCTCGCTATGGGCGATGGGCTGATCGGCGAAGCTCATGTTGAACGATCCGCTCGCCAGGTTGTAAACGAGGACGCCCGCGAAAAGGATGCCGATGACAACCAAGCCCCATCCGTCGCGAACGAGGAAAAGATCACGCAAGCCTCCAGCGAAGCAGAGACGGGAACGCTGAGCGACCACACCGAACGCAATACCGCCGACGAGGGACAGAACAACAGGGGCATGCATGCTGCCCGGACCGGACTGAGAAACGGCGAAGACCGTGGTCGTGACGCTCAAGACGAACAGAGCGGCGACGACCACCGGCAAGACGATGCCCTCCGCACGACGAACGCCTTCGGCGCGGCCAAGGGAAAAGCCCTTCTTCAGGAAGAAAACGCCCGTGAGAATGCCGACGGCGAAGCCGACGAGAGCCACCCAGGCATTCAAATCACCGGCAGCCATGCGCAGAACCATGCGCAACGGGCAACCCAGGAAGATCAAGCAGCCGATCATCACCACGAAACCGAGGATAAAACGGGTGAAGGGGGAAGAGCCCGCGGTAGCCTTGAATTCCTTGCCGACGAGCGCCATGAGAAACGCGCCGATGATGATGCCGATGATCTCAGGTCGGAGGTATTGAAGCGTGTCGACGGTCTGGAGCTTCATCGCTCCTGCCGAGTCACGGATGAAGCAAGCGATGCAGATGGCCATGTTGCCAGGGTTTCCGCCTGCCGCGAGCAGGACGGCGACAAGCGCCACGACCAAGCCGGAAACGACCAGGACGACGCGCTCCTTCGTCAGAGAGTTCATGGGGGGATTCCTTTCGAGGCGCACGCACGATGCGCTCTGGTTTCAAAGGGACGAGAGCATCGCGACACACGCCTAAGCGTTTTGGGGACATGACGAAACACGCGCAACGAAAACAACCTTTGCGCGTCACGGTGCAGAACGGGACGATCCGGCAGAATGGAACGACCCCCGTTTCCCTATGAAACTAAAAGAGGGGAATCGAAACGCCTGATCAAACATGCAGAAAAGAAATCAGGCACCTCGATTCGCGATCAGTATAGCCATCGGGTCCGACGAATCAAGCGGCTATTCTCACAACCGACCGAACTAACCCGCTCAGCGGTGATGGGAAGTTTAAAATGCCCGACGTATTTATAATGAACCGGAAACGAACCGCGCGCTCCCAAGACAGACGCAGCGCCCCCCAACTTGAAAGATGGCCATGCACGATCAGAATACAAACAACAAGCTCAGGTCCCTTCCCTCGGTTGAAGAGGTGCTCGTCGCCCTTGAGGAAAACGATCTGGCCGATCCTCTTCCCCATGCGCTCGTCGTCGACACCGTGAGAAAGGAGATCGCAGCCGAAAGACGCTCCATTCTCGAAGGATCCGAAGCATCCCCCTCGCTCCACGACATCGTTCGCGGCACCGAAAAACGCCTCATCGCCAGCAAGCGGCCGTCTTTGCGCCGCGTCGTCAACGCGACGGGGGTGATCGTCCACACCAACCTTGGGCGCTCCATCCTCGCTCCCGAAGCCGTCCAGGCGGCAATCGGGGCAGCCCAAGGCTACTCGACGCTCGAATACGATACCGCCAAGATGGAACGCGGTAGCCGACACGCCCATTGCGAGGAGCTCATTTGCGCCCTCACCGGGGCGGAAGCCGCGATGGCCGTCAACAACAATGCCGGCGCCGTGATGATGGTTCTCCACGAGTTCGCCCGCAAACGCGAGGTCATCGTATCGCGCGGTGAGCAGATCGAGATCGGCGGCTCCTTCCGCATCCCCGACATCATGAATCTTTCCCAGGCCGACATGGTGGAAGTGGGCACCACCAACAAAACCCACCTCTTCGACTTCGAAAGGGCCGTCACCGATCGCACTGCGCTCTTGCTGAAGGTCCACACCTCCAATTACCGCATCGTCGGATTCACCGAGTCGGTGAAGGCGAAAGAGCTTAAGAAGCTCGCCGACGAAGTGAACCGAAGCCGCAGGGAAAACACGGAGGGCCCGCAAGACGACGTCATCGTCTACGAGGATCTCGGCTCCGGCCTTCTGTTCGCGCCCGACATCGCAGGCCTCACCGAGCCCACGGTCTCTGAAGCGCTGAAGCAAGGCTGCGATCTCGTCTCGTTTTCAGGGGATAAACTCCTCGGGGGACCTCAGGCCGGCATCATCGCAGGATCGAAGAAACTCATCGATCGCCTGAAGAAGAACCCCTTCGCCCGAGCGTTGCGCCTCGACAAGATGACGATCGCCGCGCTCGAAGCGACCTTGCGCCTCTACCTCGACCCCGAACGCGCTTTTGAAGACGTCCCGACGCTGCGCATGCTCAACGAGCCCGTCGAAGCAACGCGCAGTCGTGCTCAGGACCTCGCGAACCGCATTGCGAAGGCCTGCCCCCAAGCGCCCTTCGCAATCGACGTCGTCGACGGCATCGCACGCGCAGGCGGCGGATCGTTGCCCCTCTTCGACATCCCCTCCGCCGTCGTGGAAATCTCCTTCACGAGAGGCTGCGCGCAGGATTGCATGACCCACCTCGTCAAAGAGCTCGACGTGCCCGTCGTCGGTCGCATCAGCCACGAATCGCTCGTGTTCGACGCTCGAACCCTTTCCGCAGACGACGAACTCGATCTCGTCGCTTGCGGAATGGCATCCTACGCTTCCGCCTTCGTCGCCCCCTCCGATCCAGGGGAACTACGATGAGCGCCGCTTCTTCGGCACGCCGCCTCGTGCTCGGGACGGCCGGCCATATCGACCACGGTAAGTCGACCCTCGTCGAGGCGCTGACGGGCACCGATCCCGACAGGCTCGCCGAGGAGAAAAGACGCGGGATCACCATCGAGCTCGGCTTCGCAAAGCTGCCCCTCCCCGACGGGAAAACTCTCGGCGTCGTCGATGTGCCGGGACACGAACGCCTCGTCAAACACATGATCGCCGGCGCAAGCGGCATCGATCTCGCCCTGCTGTGCATCGCCGCCGACGACGGCATCATGCCCCAAACCCGAGAGCATCTCATCGTCCTGGAGACCCTCGGGGTCGACTCCCTCGTCGTCGCCTTGACCAAATGCGATCTCGTCGACGAAGAGTGGCTTGCGCTCATCAAAGAGGAAGTGCTCGCCGAACTCTCGGATGGCCCATACGCCAACAGCGGGATCGTCGCAGTGTCCGCGCGGACAGGCGAAGGCATCGACGAACTCAAGCAGGTGCTCGCCGATCGTGCTTCGACGCTCACGAGCCTCGAGAGACGCGGGGCGGTGCGGCTACCCATCGACCGCTCCTTCACCATCAAGGGTGCCGGTACCGTCATCACCGGCACCCTTTGGAAAGGCTCGATCGCCGTCGATGACGAGCTCGAGATCATCCCATCCCATAAGCGGGTCCGCGTCCGAGGCATTCAAGTGCACGGCGAAGAGGTGGCGCGAAGCGACGCGGGCATGCGCACCGCACTCAACATCGCGAACGTTTCCGCCGATGAGGTGAAGCCGGGCGATTTCCTCGCAACCCCTCAAACAATGGAGACAAGCGACCGCTTCGACGCGCTTTTCACCTACCTACCTCTTCCCGGTTCGGAAAAACCCCTTGCAAGCGGCGCGCGCATCCATGTTTCCCACGGCACGCGGGAAGTCGTCGGTCGCCTTCTGCTCATGGACGGAAGAGAATCCCTTTCGCCGCGTGAAACCCGCTATGCGCAAGTGCGCCTCGAGGAGAGCCTTGCGCTTTCGCGGGGAGATCGCTTCGTGGCGCGCTCCTTCTCGCCCGCGCACGTCATCGGCGGCGGACTCGTGCTCAACGCCCGTCCGCGCCGTCGCACCAACCTAAAGGAAAGCGACCGCGCCCTCCTTGACGCACAGAAATCGAACGACGACGCCGAGATCTGCCGAGCCATCGTCAACGCAAGGCCGATCCCTACCGAGAAGAACCTTCTCGCGCGAACCGCCGACGTCGACGTTTCCCTCGTCGATTCCCTCGTTATGGGGTCAACCCCGGAAAAGAATTGCCCTTATCGACGCCTCACAACGAAAACGCACACGTACTACACCACGAACGCATCGCTAAGGACGCACATCATGACGCTCGACAACCTCCTTCTTCGCTTCCATGCAAGCGAACCGGAATCCGTCGGTATATCCAAGGGCGCGCTCCATGCGCGCTATCCGCTCGCCATGGACCAGGATTGCTTCGATGCCTTGATCGCCGAAGCAAGCGGCCAAGGAAAGATCGTCTTCTTCGAAGGGCTGGCAAGCCATCCCAAAGCAGCTTCCGGAGCCAAAGCCCTTGAGGAGAAAACCGCGAGCGATCTGCTTGAGCTTCTCTGCTCGTACGAAGCCGCCCCTCCTCCGCTCGATGAGCTCTTCAAGCAAGCCAACCTCGACGGCTCACGTGGAAACCGGGCGATCTCCCTCCTGGAGAAAAAAGGGAAAGCGCAGCGCATCACCAAAACGCTCTGCTTTTCCCAAGACGCGCTCGATGTCCTTTGGTCAAACGCCGAGAGCCTCCTCTCCAGGCAGGGAAGCGCAACGGCAGCCGAGCTGAAAGAAGCAATGGGCACAAGCCGCAAGTACGCCATCCCCCTGCTCGAGCACTTCGATGCCCTTAAGATGACCATACGAGAAGGAGATCTACGCTCCCTGCCGAAAAAGCGCCTCTAGCGCGCCCGCTTGCATCACCCGCTCAAATCGCCGAAGTCATAGGCAAAGCAACCGGTTGGTCGGGTATACTGTTCAAGCTGCATGCAGCAATTCGGAGACGGATGGGTCCTGGTGGGTCCCGCGGCCTTCAAAGCCGTTGTGAGGCGCGCAGAACGTCTTGGGTGTGTTCGATTCGCACACGTCTCCGCCATATCATCCCTGCGGATCCAATCCGCATCATCAAAACAAAGACCCCGTATCGAGAGCGCGATACGGGGTCTTCTTGCATCAAAGGGTGACGGCCGATTACAGCGTGCGCAGGGCGACGTCCTTGAGCTGTCGCGTGCTGACCTGACTCGGAGCGCCAGTCATCGGATCGGAAGCGGAGCTCGTCTTCGGGAAGGCGATGACGTCGCGGATGGATTTCTTGCCGCCGAGCAGCATGACGAGACGGTCAAGACCCAGAGCGATGCCGCCATGCGGAGGCGCACCAAGCTCGAGAGCATGGATAAGATGGCCGAACTTCTCTTCGATCTCCTCGTCGCTCAGGCCGCAGACGCGAAGGATGCGCTTCTGCTCTTCGGCGTTGTGGATACGGATGGTGCCACCGCCGACCTCGAAGCCGTCCATGACCAGGTCGTAGGAATAGCTTCCGCATTCAAGGGGAGCGGTTTCGATCTTATCGAGGTCCTCCTCCAGGACATGGGTGAAGGGATGATGCTCAGCGGCGTACTTCTTCTCGTCCTCGTCGTAGCGGAACATCGGGAAGTTGACGACCCAAAGAAGCGCATGACCCGAGCGCTCGATGCCGAGAGCGTCTGCCATGTGAAGTCGCAGCGCAGCAAGAACGGCGTTGGCGACATCGTAGGTATCAGCGGCGAAGAGCAGCAAGTCGCCCGGCTGAGCATCGGCTGCCTGCTTGATGGCGTCATAGGTCTCATCGTCGAAGAACTTGATGATGGGGCTCTTCTCCTTACCGTCGGAGGTAAGCGCGATCCAGGCCATGCCCTTTGCGCCGTTCTCGGAAGCGATGTCGGCGAGCTTCTCGATCTCTCCACGGCTCCAGTCGCCTGCGCCCTTGGCGTTGATGCACTTAACCAGGCCACCCGACTGGGCAACGCTCGAGAACACCTTGAAGCCGCAATCCTTGACGATTTCGGTAAGGTCGACGAGCTCCATGCCGAAGCGAACGTCGGGGCGGTCGCAACCGAAACGATCCATGGCCTCGGAGTACTGCATACGCTGCAGCGGGAAGGCATGATCGACACCGACGGCCTTCAAGGTCTCGGCCATCACGTCTTCCATCATCACCATGACGTCTTCGCCCTTGACGAAGCTCATCTCGATGTCGACCTGGGTGAACTCAGGCTGACGATCAGCTCGCAGATCTTCATCGCGGAAGCAACGGGCGATCTGGTAATAGCGCTCGATGCCGCCAACCATCAGCATCTGCTTGAACTGCTGAGGGCTCTGGGGCAGAGCGTAGAACTTGCCGGGGTTGGGGCGGGAGGGAACGATGTAGTCTCGTGCGCCCTCGGGCGTGGAATTCGCGAGAATGGGCGTCTCGACCTCAAGGAAGCCGCGCTCGTTGAGCGCCATGCGCATAGCCTGGGCAACCTGATGGCGAAGCTTCAAGCTGGCGAACATCTCGGGGCGACGAAGATCGAGGTAGCGCCACTTCATGCGCGTGGTCTCATCGGTCTCGATGCCGTCCTCGATGGAGAAAGGAGGCGTGACCGAAGAGTTCAGGACCTTGACAGAGCTTGCCAAGACCTCGATCTCCCCCGTTGCCATGTTCGGGTTGACGGCTTCGACCATACGGGCGCGCACCTTGCCCGTGACCTCGAGCACGTACTCACGGCCCAAGTGCTCGGAAACGGCGAAATCGGCTTCGGGGACGCAATCAGGGTCGACGACGCACTGCGTATAACCCTCGCGGTCGCGAAGGTCGATGAAGATGAGGCCACCGTGGTCACGATTGTGCCACACCCATCCAGTCAGGGTGACTTCCGCCCCCACATCCTCGCGGCGCAGCTGTCCGCAAGTATGGGAATGCATGCTGTACTCGTTGAGAAGATCCGTCATGAATACGTGCTCCTAATCGCTGTATCGTCTTGCAGGTCGCGCAATACGACCTTTGTATCCTATAAACACTATATATAAGTCGGACATGGGCGCGAAGCGCATGCCGAAGACTTACCAAATGCGCACGGGCTCCCTTCCGTGCCGCCCAGACTATCGATGAGACTCGAGGTCGGAGGCCACATCGACAAGGGACACGATGCGCTCGTCATGAGTCGCCATGTCGCGGACCTTCGCCACACCGCGCGCGACCTCATCGGGACCGAGGATGACCACCGATGCCGCACCGAGCTTGTCGGCAAGCTTGAACTGGCTCTTCAGACTACGGTGCTGATGGTCGATGTCGACCGAAAGCCCCGCATCGCGACATTCCTGGGCAAGAGCAAAGGCCCTCTCGCGCGTCGAGTCGTCCACGCACGCGATGAACGCATCCGGTCTCGCAAGTTCATGAGACTTGGCGCCCAACGCCTCGAGCGCCAAAACGCAGCGCTCGTAGCCCAGCGCGAATCCGAGTCCGGGAGTATCTCTGCCTCCCACTTCCTTGGCAAGCTTATCGTAACGACCGCCCCCGCCGATGGCGTTCTGGCTTCCCATCCCCGTATCGACCTGAACCTCGAAAACCGTGCGCGTGTAATAATCAAGGCCGCGGACAAGCCGAGCATCCTCGATAAACGAAACCCCGGCGGCACGCAAATGCCCCTTTACCGCCTCGTAGTGCGCTCGGCACTCGTCGCAAAGATGGTCAACGATCTTCGGCGCCCCCTCCATCACCTCGGAGCAAGCAGGATTCTTGCAATCGAAAGCACGCAAGGGGTTGATATCGGCTCGATGGTTGCACTCATCGCACAACTCGGACGAGTGATCGGCGATAAACGCGCGCACAAGATCACGATAGGCAGGGCGACACTTCTCGCACCCCATGGAATTCACAAGCAAGCGCATTTCGGATGCGGGGATGCCGATGGCTTCGTAGAAGCGCATGAGCATGATGATGGCCTCTGCGTCAACCGTGGGCTCTTCAGCCCCGAGACATTCCACACCGACCTGGCGGAACTGGCGCAAACGACCCTTCTGGGGACGCTCGGCTCGGAACATGGGGCCGGCATACATCAGCTTGGCGGGCGCACCGCCCTGAGGGACGAGATCGTGCTGAACGACGGCGCGCACAACGCCCGCCGTTCCTTCCGGGCGCAAAGACAAGCGGCTCTTCGCCTTAAGGGACTCCCCCGCCAACAGCTTCTCGAGGTTACCGCCGGAAACGACGGTGAACATCTCCTTGGAGACGACGTCGGTTGCCTCACCGATGCCGCGCACGAACAGATCGGTTTGCTCGAACAGCGGCGTCTCTATCGGCCGATATCCGCATCGACCGAAAATCTCAAATGCCGTGCTGCGGAAACGATCCCAAAACGACACGTCCTCGGGAAGAAGGTCGAAGGTCCCTTCTGCTGCCTTTATAGCCATGCCCGTAGTGCTTCCTTTCGCGAAGTAGGTAATAACGCATACGCGTCTGCAACTGAATTAGTATACCTCACATGAACCATCAGTCTAAAAGCCATGCAACGAGAAAAAACGGCTCGCCGCATACGGCGAGCCGTCGAGTCTCAGGGCAGTCGGGAACGACGCTCTACAGATGGGCCACGACCAAATCGCCCATGGCGACCGTGCCGACGATCTTGTCGGCCGGCGTTTCCGCATCGGCCAAATCACCGGTGCGCCATCCTTCGTCGAGAACCTCGGCAACAGCGCGCGCAACGTCGTCAGCTGCATCGAGCATGCCGAAGCTGTAGCGAAGCATCATCTCGACCGAGAGGATCTGCGCCAACGGATTAGCGATGCCCTTGCCTGCGATGTCGGGGGCACTGCCATGGCTCGGCTCGTAGAGGGCGACGCCATCGCCGAGCGAAGCGGAAGCGAGCATGCCGAGAGATCCGGTGATCTGGGCGGCCTCGTCGGAAAGGATGTCGCCGAACATGTTTTCGGTGACCACGACATCGAAATCAGCAGGACGGTTGATAAGCTGCATGGCGGTGTTGTCCACCAGAAGGTCCTCGAGCTCGACATCGGGATACTCAGCTTCGCCGATACGATGGACGATCTCGCGCCACATGCGACTCGTCTCGAGAACGTTCGCCTTATCGACGCTCGTCACCTTCTTGCGACGCTTGCGCGCAATCTCGAATGCCTGGCGGGCAATGCGCTCCACCTCGTACTCGCAGTACTCAAGCGTATCGTATGCGCGCTGACCAACCGCACCGTTCGCACCTGCGCCCTCTTCATTGAAGAAGCGCTCTCGGCGACCGAAATAAAGACCGCCGGTAAGCTCACGCACAATCATGAGATCGACGCCGTCGATCACTTCAGGCTTCAGAGTAGATGCCGCAGACAAGGCATCGAAGATGCGCACGGGACGAAGGTTGGTGTAGAGGCCAAGAGCCTTGCGGATACCGAGAAGACCCTGTTCGGGACGAGGCTTCGAAGGGTCGGTGGTGTCCCATTTCGGACCGCCGACCGCAGCAAGGAGAACCGCGTCGGACGCATTGGCGATCTCGAGCGTCTTTTCGGGAAGGGCCTCTCCGCATTCGTCGATAGCGCATCCTCCGATTAGCGCTCGCTCGAATTCGAACGAGACATCGCATTTGCGGCCAAGGGCCTCGAGAACCTTCACGCCCTCCGCGATGATCTCGGGGCCGATGCCATCGCCAGGAAGGAGGCAGATGCTGTACGTTGCCGTCATCGTTTATCCTCCTTATTCGCCCTGGGTCTTTTCAGCCGCGAGCTTAGCCTTCGTTCGATTGATAAGACCACCGGCTTCGATAATCTCTCGAATGAAAGGCGGGAACGGCTGAGCAGTGAAGCGCTCGCCCGTCGTTTCGTTGGTGATGACGCCCGCATCGGCATCAACGGATACAACATCTCCGTCGTTGATCGCGTCGACCGCCTCGGGGCATTCGAGAATCGCCAAACCGGTATTGATGGAGTTGCGGTAGAAGATGCGAGCGAAGCTCTTGGCAATGACGACATCGACTCCCGCCGCTTTGATGGCGATGGGCGCATGCTCGCGCGACGAGCCGCAGCCGAAGTTCTCGTCGGCGACGATGATGTCGCCCGCCTTCACCTTGTTGACGAATTCAGTATCGAGATCTTCGAGGCAGTGCTTCGCAAGCTCAGCTGGATCGGAAGTGGTGAGATAACGTGCCGGGATAATGACATCGGTGTCGATGTCGCGACCATAGCGATGAACGGTTCCTTTGAATTGCATAACGAACTCCTAGTCCAAGTCTTCGGGCAAACCGATGTGACCGAGCACGGCGCTAGCCGCAGCGACGGCAGGCGAGGAAAGATACACTTCGCTCGTGGGATCGCCCATACGACCGACGAAATTACGGTTGGTAGTGGCAATGGAACGCTCGCCAGCGGCAAGGATGCCCATGTAACCACCGAGGCATGGACCGCACGTCGGGGTGGAAACAGCGCAATTCGCCTCCAGGAAGATATCCATCAGCCCTTCGTCGATGCACTGCTTGTAAACCTTCTGGGTGGCAGGGATAACGATGCAGCGCACGTCACGATGAACCTTACGGCCCTTAAGCACAGCGGCCGCCTGGCGCATATCGGCGATGCGACCATTGGTGCAGGATCCGATAACCGCCTGATCGATGCGAATGTCGCGCGCCTCGCTTGCCGGACGCGTATTGGACGGCAAATGCGGGAAAGCAACGGTGGGAACGATGTCGGCAGCGTCGATGTCATAGACCTTCGCGTAGACAGCGTCGGGATCCGAATGGTATTCCACATAAGGACGCTCGACGCGACCGTCCATGTATGCGCGCGTGACGTCGTCAACGGGAATCAGGCCCGCCTTGCCGCCGGCCTCAATAGCCATGTTGGAAATGGAAAGGCGTTCGTCGACCGAAAGACCCTCGATAGCGCTCCCGCGGAATTCCATGGCCTGATACAGAGCGCCATCGACGCCAATAAGTCCGATGATGTGAAGGATTATGTCCTTACCCGTAACACCGGGATTGAGGTCTCCCTCGATATTGAAGAGAATGGATTCGGGAACCTTAAACCACGCTTTACCGGTTGCGTAGCCAATAGCGGCGTCAGTAGAGCCAACGCCGGTCGCGAAGGCACCCAAGGCACCGTACGTGCAGGTATGGCTATCGGCGCCGATGATGAGATCACCAGCACCCACAACACCCTGCTCGGGAAGGAGAGCGTGCTCGACTCCCATGCATCCGACTTCGTAATAGTGCGTGATGCCCTGCTCGCGAGCGAAATCGCGTGTCATCTTGGCCTGTTCGGCGCTCTTGATGTCCTTGTTCGGAACATAATGATCGGGAACAAGGGCGATCTTCTCAGGGTCGAAGACCGTATCGACACCGACCTTTTTGAATTCCTTGATAGCGATCGGCGCGGTAACGTCGTTCGAGAGAACGAGGTCAAGATCACACTCGATAAGTTGACCAGGAACGACTTCCTCGAGACCCGCATGCGCGGCGAGGATCTTCTCAGCCATAGTCATAGGACGTGCCATGGGCTCTCCTTCATTGGGGATAGGGTCTAAACTCGTTAAGTATACCACCTAGAACCGTAGCGCCCTTAAGCAAGCGGTCAAAAGAACGTGAGGAAGGATGAAGCGAAATCGGGAGACTCGAGGAAATAGCAAACCCCCGGAAACGAAGAAAGGCAGCCCCCGGCTGCCTCTTCCCTGCCCGCT
>CAUHNN010000020.1 GCA_959607715.1 uncultured Eggerthella sp.
TGACTTCGGGAGGCGTCCAATTCTATAGCGGATACGCTCTACTTTTGACGCTTACTTTCATCCAACCATCGAAGGAAGGGCCGCCGGTCGAACACCGGCGGCCCTTCCTTTCGTTGTGCCGAAAAAAATCGCCCCGCTCTTGGCGGGGCGATCGATGCTACGCGGCGCGAATGGCGCTTGCCGTGGGCGCTTGAAATGCCGAGACGGATCCTAGTAGTTCTCGGCGCGGATCTCGAAGTAGCTCTTGGGGTGAGCGCAGACCGGGCAGATCTCGGGGGCCTTGGTGCCCACGACGATGTGTCCGCAGTTGCGGCACTCCCATACCTTGACCTCGCTGCGCTCGAACACCTGGGCGGTCTCGACGTTCTTCAGAAGAGCACGGTAGCGCTCTTCGTGGTGCTTCTCGATTTCCGCGACCATGCGGAACTTGACCGCCAGCTCGGGGAAGCCCTCTTCCTCGGCGGTCTTGGCGAAGCCGTCGTACATGTCGGTCCATTCGTAGTTCTCGCCCTCGGCGGCAGATTCGAGGTTCTGGGCGGTGTCGCCGATGCCCTCGAGCTCCTTGAACCACATCTTGGCATGCTCCTTTTCGTTGTCCGCGGTCTTCTGGAAGAGCGCTGCGATCTGCTCGTAGCCCTCCTTCTTGGCGACGGAAGCGAAATAGGTGTACTTGTTGCGCGCCTGAGACTCGCCGGCGAAGGCGGCTTCGAGGTTCTTTTCCGTTTGGGTTCCTGCGTATTTCGTCATAATCGACCCCTCCTTGTTCGAGTCATGACCTGAAGGCGGAGGAGACGAAGCCTGCCAGCCCTCAAGGGGAAAAGCGATTGCGCTTTATCGACTTAATTCTACGACAGCATTGTCGGTGTTGTCATGGGGGAATTCGCATCGTGACGAAGCCGTACCGTTGCATGCTATCCTGATCATTCGATCGTGATTATCGTGAAAGGACGGCTCCCATGACCATCTCGCCTGCGCGCTGTGCGGCCCAGAGCCAGTGCGGTGCATGTTCGCTTTTGTCGTTGCCCTATGACGAGCAGCTTGCGCGCAAGGGGCGCTTCATCGAGGAGTTGTTTTCCGATATCTGTCCCGCAGCGGAGTTTCACGAGGTGCTGGGGATGGACGAGCCCTTCCATTACCGCAATAAGGTGACCTCGCCCTATGTCCCCGGCCCTTCTCGCAAGGGCGCCGTCAAGCGTTCGGCTAAGCGCGCGAAGAGGGGAGGATCGCCGTCGCGCGAGATTCTCTGCGGTATGTACGCGGCGAATTCCCATCGCGTGATCGACACCCGGGAATGCCTGATCGAAAACGAAACCGCGAAGAAGGTCGTTCAGGCGATTCGCCGTTTGATGGGGCGCTACGCCATCGAACCGTATGACGAGGACGCCCATAGCGGATTCATGCGCCATGCGGTGGTGCGCGTCGGCCACGAGACGGGAGAGGTCCTGGTCACCCTCGTCACAAACGGCGCTCAATTCCCTGGATCGCGCAACTTCTGCCGCGAACTGGTGAAGATGGTGCCTTCCATCACCACGGTGGTCCAGAACGTGAACACGCGCCAGACCAACGTCATCCTCGGCGAGGAAGAGAAGACCCTTTACGGGCCGGGCTTCATCCTCGATACGCTCTGCGGCTTGAGCTTCCGCATCTCCTCGCGCTCTTTCTATCAGGTGAACGCCACCCAGACGGAAGTCCTGTACCGCCAAGCTTTGCGCATGGCGCGCTTTACCGGCACCGAAACGGCGCTCGACGCTTATTGCGGCACGGGCACGATTGGCCTGGTTGCGGCACGGGGCCTGCCGGAATGCCCCGAAGCCCACGCGCGTGCCGTGGTAGGCGTCGACAACGTCGCTTCCGCGATCCGCGACGCACGGGAAAACGCCCGCCACAACGGCGTGGAGAACGCGACGTTCGAGGTGGGCGATGCGGGGGCGTTCATGGCGTCGCGCGCCCAGGAGGGCCAGGCTCTCGACGTTCTTCTCATGGATCCGCCTCGTGCTGGCTCGACGGAAGAGCTCCTTTCCGCCGCTGTTTCGATGGCCCCTTCGCGCATCGTCTACATCTCCTGCAATCCGCGTACGCAGGCGCGCGACGTGTCGTATCTCGTGGGCCGTGGATATCAAGCGACGGAGATCCAGCCGGTCGACATGTTCCCTCACACCGACCACATCGAGTGCATTTGCGCTCTTGAGCGTTGCTCGTCGTGAGCCGGGCGGGGTAGAGGCGCGCTAGAGCAGGGGCGCCTCGGAGCGCGGGAACCGCATCGTCAGCGAGAAGCCGTTGCCCTGGCTCGTTTCGATCGAGAAGGAGCCGCCGTGGACGAAGGCGATGCGCGCGATCAGCGGGATGCCGAGCCCGTGCTGCTCGATCGTTCCGCTGCGCGACGTGCTCCACTGCGCGGCCTGGATGGGGAGGCTTTCTTCGACCGTGTTCGGCGTTTCGATCCGCTCGCGCGACGCGCCGTGGGGCGGCAGAGGAGCCGGCCCCTTTTTCAGCGTGTACGTTTTCACGTGGGGCTTCTCCTGCGATGCGATGACGGGCGGATCGAACGATGCGGGGTAGGAAACCTCGTCGTGCTCGATGGGCATTTCGGGTCCGTCGTCGCGCGTGGGGGCAAGCGCCGTTTCCCCGCGGCGCGCCCTGCCGGGAGCAAGGATTATCTTCGTGGGCTCGTTTTCGACGAGCGAGCCGATGCCGAGGTATTCCTCTTCGAGCGTTGCGGCAAGGGAGGCGAGCTGACCGGGCGCCATGCCGCGTCCGTCATCCGATACGCCGAGGCTGAAGGAATCCTGTTCGGCGCGAAGGAAGAGGGTGATGTGCGCCGCTCCCGCGTTGTGCTTGTAGGCGTTGCCGATGGCGTTTCTAAGCGCCCTTCTCAAAAGGCGTTCGTCTCCCTTCATGGTGAGCGATCCCGCCGCGTCGTCCATGGAAAGCTCGAGCCGTTCGCCGTCGAAGCCCTGGTTGAGATGGTCGGCGACGAGTTCGCGGAGCATGCGCGGGACGTTGATCAGGTCGACGCGAAGCGGCTGCATGTCGTATTGAAGCTGCGTGGCGATGTTGAGGTCTTCGACGAGATCGCGGATACGCGAGCCCTGGGTGACGATGATCGCGGCGCTTTCGCGCGCCTCTTCGGGAAGAGCGGGATCGTTTTCCAGTCGTTCGGCATGGCCTATGGCGATGGCGAGCGGGGTTCGCACGTCGTGGGAGACGCCGGCGACCCAATTCTTGCGCGCCTTCTCTTTGCGTTTGAGCGTCTCGGACACCTTGTTGATGCGCCTTCCCACGATGTTGAGCACGCCTGAGGAGCGGATCGTGGTGGGTTTCCCCTGGGCGAGCTCATCGAGGGAATCGAGCAACGGCCCGACGTTCTTGACGACGGATCGCTGCGAGATCATGAACAGAAGGAACACTGCGATGAGGTTCGTGAAGAACAGGAGCAGCGCGTAAACGGGCAGGCGTGAAAGCGATTCGCTTGAAAGGGTCATGCCCCACGATACGTAGGACCCGTCTCTGTAGCCGAGCAGGACGAGCGCGGAGTCCTTCGTCCACATGAACACGGTCGAGTCGCCGTAGGCCCGATCGTGGCCGAGCACGGCGATGTCGTTTCGCGAGAACTTTCGAGGAAGGTAGTCGGGTGCGTTGCGCGTCCATGCGACGCTGCCGTTCTCAAGTACAAGCGCTGCCCAGCAGTTGTACTCGTCGAGGGCTGCGGCGATTTCGGGGTTGTCGAGGGTCCAGGCGCCCTCTTCTTCGACGAGCGCCGAGGAAAGGTCCCTGACCGAAACGGTTCCCGATTCGGTGGGGCTGCTGGAAGCTCCCTCGACCACGCTGACACCGAGGAGGATCACGAAGTCGATCGTCAGTAGGACGAGGGTCGTCGCGACGAAGGTGAGGATCTGCTTGGTCGCGAAGAAGCGACGCGTCTCGTTATTGGAGTTGTCGGCGGCAGGGCTTCCCGTCGCGCGCGTTTCAGTGGCTTTGGCGCCCTTCATGGTGCGCACCGTCACTTATCGGAGACGACGATGAGCTTGTAGCCGAGCCCCTTCATGGTGACGAGGGACTCGGGATGCGACGGGTCGCGTTCGATCTTCTCGCGGATGCGCCGCACATGGGTCATGAGGGACTGCTCGTAGCCGAACGATGATCCCCAGCACTCTTCGCACAGGCGATCGGTGGTGACGATGCGGTTCGCGTTGGCCGACAGGATCCTGACGAGGTCGCTTTCCTTGGCGGTGAGGTGGACCGCGTCGCATCCTTCCTTGCGGACCTCGACGTTGTCGAGGTCGATCACGCAGTGCGCCAACTGGAGAAGCGGCTCGTTGTCGGGGTAGCAGCGCCGGAGAACGGCGTAGATGCGCAGGATCAGCTCCTGCGGCGAGAACGGCTTGGTGAGGTAGTCGTCGGCACCGGCGCGCAGGCCCGTGAGGCGATCGCTCGTCTCGTCTTTCGCCGTGAGGAAGATGACGGGCACCGGGGTGGTGCGGGACAGCGAGCGGATGTAGGTGCAGAGCGTGAACCCGTCGCCATCGGGCAACGCGACGTCGAGCACGGGGCCAGGTCGGGGCGATGTTTCTCGAAGGCTGCAAGGCTGCTCGCCACGTCACGCGCCGTGACGATGTGCGTGAAGCCGTCGGCCTCGAGCACGGTGGAGAGCAAGCGCAGCAGCTCGGGCTCGTCGTCGACGAGCAGGATCTTCTTGGTATGTAATGCGTCGTGTGCCATGTCTTCATTCTAGGGGCGCTCGTTCGGCGCATTCGCGACGATTTCAAAAGTCAGGAAAACGTTAGGTGCGCGAAAGGGGCGCTCAAGGTCTCGCCTCTAGGCTTGAAGCAACGGGAGCGAAGGCTCCTTGCCGAAAACGAGATGCGGGCCGCTGGCCCGGGGACGAAAGGAGTCATCATGGCGCAAACGGTAGTGGAGGTGCGCGACGTCTCGAAGTGCTATGGCGGTCGCAAGGGCCGTCGCGGTCACGCGGAAAGCGTGACGCGCGCACTCGATCACATCAACTTCACGGTGGAGGAAGGCGAATTCGTTGCCATCATGGGGCCTTCGGGGTCGGGGAAGTCCACCTTGCTCAATTGCTTGGCCACGATCGACGCCCCTACCAACGGCTCCATCGTGGTAGGGGGTCGCGAGGTGACGTCTCTTTCCTCCCGCGAAGTGGCGCGGTTCCGTCGCGAGGATTTGGGCTTCATCTTCCAGGATTCGAGCCTGCTCGATACGCTGACAATACGCGAGAACATCGCCTTGGCCCTTACGCTCACCCGCACGCCTGCCCGCGAGATAGACGCGATGGTCGACGCACTGGCGCAGCGCCTCGGGATCGCCGAAACGCTCGCGCGCTATCCCTATGAAGTGTCGGGCGGTCAAAAGCAGCGCGCGGCCGCAGCGCGTGCGGTCATCACGAAGCCCAAGATGGTGCTCGCCGATGAACCGACCGGCGCCCTCGACACGAAGTCGGCCCGCGATCTGCTCGAGGCCATGACGTTCTTGAACGATATGGGCACCACGATCCTCATGGTCACGCACGATTCGTCGGTTGCGAGCTACTGCGATCGCATCGTGTTCATCCGCGACGGGAAGCTGTGGGGGCAGATGAAGCGCGGAAGCGACGATCGCGCCTCGTTCCTGCAGCGAATCGTGTCCGCGACGACGAAGCTCGAGGCGGGTGATCCCCGTGATTTTTAAACTAGCCTTCGCCAATGTCCGAAGGTCGTACAAAGACTTCGGCATCTACTTCCTCACCCTGCTTGTCGGCGTGGCGGTGTTCTATGCGTTCAATTCCGTCGGTTCGCAAAGCGCCGTTCTCACGCTCAACGAGATGCAGGGCGGCATGCTCGACGTCCTGGGCATGCTGATCGACACGGTGTCGGTCTTCATCGTCGCCATCCTCGCCTTTCTGGTGATCTACGCAAGCCGTTTTTTGATCAAACGACGCAACAAGGAATTCGGCCTGTACTTGCTGCTCGGGATGACGCGCGGGAAGCTTCTCGCCCTGAGCGCGGTCGAAACCCTTTTCGTCGGCGCCGTGTCGCTTGCTGCGGGTCTGGCGCTGGGCGTTCTTTTGTCCCAGGCGCTTGTCGGGGTGACGGCGCTTCTGTTCGTGGCCGACATGAGCAAGGGCTTCACCTTCCTGTTCTCGGCCGACGCCGCCATCAAGAGCGTGGTGGTCTTCTTCGCCATCTTCGCGCTGTCCTTGCTTATCAACGTGGGTTATCTGGGCCGCGCCAAGTTGATCGATCTGGTGAACGCCGAGAAGAAGAACGAGGTGATGACGCTTCGCAGCACGCGTGTTTCGCTTGCGCTGTTCATCGTTTCCCTCGGCGTGATCGCCCTATCCTATAAGCTGCTGCTCGATAACGGCTTGCTGTCGGTCGATGGACCGTTCTGGGCCGCAACGGCGCTCGTTTCTGTGGGGACGCTGCTGTTCTTCTATTCGCTGTCCGGCTTTTTGCTGAGCGTTCTCAGCCGCATGAAGGGCTTCTACTACCGCGGCCTCAACATGTTCTCGCTGCGCCAGATCGCCTCGCGCGTGAATTCATCGTTCGCCTCCATGGGCGTCGTGTGCCTGACGCTGTTCCTGGCCATCACGAGCGTTTGCGGCGGCATCGGCATCTGCACGGCGACGCAGCAAAGCTACGAGAGCGCCTCATACGATGCCTCTGTTCGCTCTTACCTGACGTTGGGTGAAGGCACGGACGAATTCCCTTCCGCCGCTGAGATGATGGAGCGCTACGGCAGCGCCGAGGCGGGCATCCGCGCTTCCTTCGAGGACCAGGGCGTCGATTGGGATCGCTACGTGAAGGATGCGGCCGAGATCGATCTGTATCGCGCCGAGACGACGTACGCGGATCTCGATAGGCTTGCCGGGGCGAAGCTCGGCGACTACAACAAGGCGGTCGAAGAGGGCTATGAAAACACCCCGCTTTCCGTCGCGAAGCTTTCCCAGGTGAACCGTTCGCTCGAGCTCGCGGGCAAGGAGCCCCTTGAGCTTGCTCCAGGTGAGGCGATCCTGAGCGTGGATGCCGATGTGGTCAAGGATTACATGAGAGACGTCGTCAAGGCGGGGGGCGAAGTGGAGGAGTTCGGGAAGAAGTTGACGCTTTCCAGCCACCTTGATGAAACCTGCTACGAGACCACAGCCACCCCGATGCAGCTTGGCATGCTCATCGTCGCCGACGATGCCGTTCCTGCCGACGCGGTTGCGACCAGTACGATCCTCAACGTCCAGTTCCCCGTCGGGATGGACGGCGATGAGTGGACCAAGAAGCTCGACGAGGTGATGGGCAAGGCCGATGCGGACGCGTGGCCGGTCTCCATGTGGCAGACGCGTCAAGGGGTGTACGATCAGACGGTCGGCCTCACCACGGTGATCAGCTACCTGGCCATCTATATCGGCTTTATCCTGGTCATGGCGTGCGCTGCGATCCTCGCCATCCAGCAGCTTACGGCCGCCTCGGACAACCGTCGTCGCTACCAGATGCTCAACAAGCTCGGTGCGCAGCGCCGGATGATCGACGGCTCGCTGTTCAAGCAGATCGCCATCGCCTTCATCTCCCCGTTGGCGCTTGCGGTCGCCCATTCGGCGTGCGCGCTCACGGTGGTGACCGACGTGACATCGATGTTCGGTCACGTCGACATCGCCGGCCCCGCTCTTATCACCGCCGCGGGATTCCTGACGGTCTACGGTGTGTATTTCGTCCTCACGTACTTCCAGGCCCGTTCGGTGGTTCGGGATCGTTAGGTGTTCGTTTTCGCCAAAGGGGCCGCGTCTGTGGGCGCGGCCCCTGTTCCTATGTAAAGACGCAGATAAATGATGGGTTGTTTCCTTGTGGAGAGAGGATGCGTGCTGTAGGATTGACGCACATTCTGAATGCGTTCTTTCCGCGTTCAGATCCTGATCAGGCGGCGGGTCCTCAAAAGGACGATATGCCACGCACGCTTGAACGAGGAGTACATATGGAAGAAAAAGCGACGGCTAAGAACAAAGCCGTTTCCGTCGTTGCATCGGTGGCCCTTGCAGCGACGCTTGGCGTGCCGACCGCGGCTTTCGCGGACGACGCCGAGAAATCGGCCACTCAGCAGGCGATCGAGCAGCAGGCAGGCGAAGCCGGCCAGGATGCCGTCTCCGACGAATCCGAAGACAGCGCCGCAGCTGCCACTGGCGATGCGGTAGATGCCTCTTCCGATGCCGCCGATGGCGCTGAAGGCGAGTCCGCTTCGGTTGCGCTTCTGTCCAACGACGCGAGCTCCAACGACGCCTCTGCGGGTCAAGAGGCCGAGAAGAGCGTTGCCTAGATCGGCGACGCCACCTATGCCTCCCTCGACGATGCTCTTGCCGCAGCAAAAGACGGCGATACCGTCAAGGTCCTCGCCGACACGACGATGACGACCGGCCGCGTCGACGGCAAATCCATCACGCTCGATCTCAATGGCTGTTCCGTTCAGGTTGACAACCGTGCTTTCAACGTTGTCAACAAGGGCACGCTGACGCTCGATGACGCGGCGGGTGCAGGCTCGCTCGTCGTGAAGAAAAACGGCGCGCTCTCGCTGGGCATCGTGACCGGCTCCGGCGGCAGTTTCGTCATGAAGGGCGGCACGCTCGAGGTTCCCGAGTATGGCGCCTACATCACCAACGGATGTAATGGCGACTTGATTTCCATGCAGGGCGGCGTTGTCAAGGCCGCGTACGGTCTCTGCGCCGTTGGCAACGGGACCGAGCACAGTGCACGTATCGAGATTTCTGGCGGAGAGGTGACCGGCAGCACGTTCGGAGTGGCCACTAATGGTTCTGCTCCGGGCGTTGACGTGGCGATGACGGGTGGTACGGTCACCTCGACCGGCGAGGGCGCTCCTGCGATGTACTTGCCTGCCCCCAAGAGCACAACGGCCATCTCCGGCGGCGTCGTCAAGGGCGATGCCGGCATCGAGATCCGCGCCGGTGCTCTGACAGTCTCGGGCGATGCTCAGATCAGCGGCACGGGCAAACTCGAAGTCAAACCCAACGGCAACGGTTCCACGTCTTCGGGCGCGGCGATTGCGGTGGCGCAGCACACCACCAAAAAGCCAATCAACGTTACCGTTTCTGGAAATGCGAAGCTCGTCGGCACGACCGCCGTGTACGAGAGCAACCCCCAGAAGAACGACGCGACATCCATTGCGAAGGTGAAGCTTTCTCTCGAGGGCGGTACGTTCGAAACCACGGCGAAGACTGCACGGGCTTCGTCTCCGGCGGCTCCTACAATACCGAGCTGCCCTCTTCTCTCGTCGCCAATGGATCGGCTCTGCTCGTCGATGCCGACGGTGCGGCGGTCGTGAAGGGCGAAGCCGATGTTGTCAAGGACGCTGGCGCATACGTCGAGAAGGACGGAAAGAAGGTTTACTACACCACCTCCGAAGCTGCTCAGAATGCAAACCCCGATGCTTCGGGCGACGTCAAGACGTACTGCGCAGTCGTTGACGGCGTCAAATACACGTCGCTTGCCGATGCCATTTCGGCGGCGGGCGAAAGCGCCGAGGTGGCGCTGATGGCCGATACCGCCGAGAGCATCACCATTCCTGCCGGCAAGAACATCTCCCTCGACCTGGCGGGCTTCACGCTTACGGGCAGCGACAACGGCAAGGGCGGTGTAAACAACGCCATCACCAACCAGGGCACGCTTACCATCAAGGATTCCAGCGACGCCAAGACCGGCACGGTCATGGGCGGCACCGACTCCGGCAATGGAACCGCGGGTCGCTTCGGCATCGCACTGGTCAACGAGGGCACGTGCATCATCGAGAGCGGTACCGTCAAGCGCGGCGACGACGGCACCTTCGGCAACTACACCGTGTACAACAAGGAAACCGGCACCATGACCATCAAGGGCGGTGCGGTGACCAACAACTCCAACACCAGCTCGCTCATCCGCAACGACGGCGTGATGGAGATCTCCGGCGGCGAGATCACGCAGATGAAGTTCAACGCGGTGAAGAACGATGTGGGCAAGCTGACCGTCACCGGCGGCGTCGTCACTTCGGATTATCAGGCCCTTCAGAACTGGTGCGAGGCGACCATCAAGGGAGGCACGTTCAACGGAGGCGTGTACACGTGGGCGTGTGCCATCCCCGATGAAGTCCCTGCAGGCTATCAGTTCCGCACCGTGATCGAGGGCGGCACCATCAACGGCGATGTTGCGGCGGTCAACTACGATGGATCCGATGAGCTGGCGCAAGTCGTCATCTCCGGCCCTGCGCAGATCAACGGCGACGTGGTCGCCTACGATCGCAGCAGCGGCAGCATGCAGCCTGCTGAGAATGTCGACGGTGTGCTGATCGAGATCTCCGACGGCACCTTCGCGGGCAGCGTCGACGCCGATTTCGTCGTTCCCGGCTCGGGTCGCGAGATTGACGAGAACGGTAACCTCACCGCTATCGAAGCGAAGCTCGTTGCGGCCGAATCGGTCGTGAACGGCGTGTACTCCTACGATGTTTCGAAGGGCAAGGAGATCACCGAAGCCGATCTGATGGCCCTGATGGGAATGAACGTCGACATTGAGAAGAGCGGTTACACCATCTCTGTCGACGCCACGAATCTGCCCGCCTTGAACAAGGCCATCGGAGCCAAGGAGGTTGGAGCCACCTTCGACTTCGTGTACTCGGCTGCCAAGGGTGGCGCAGTGGCGTATGACGCCGATGGTTCTGTCGATCCGGTGACCGTCACCGTCAAGCTCGTCGATTCCACGGTCACCCCGGGCGCCGGTGACGATCAGGGCCAGAACGGCTCCTCTTCTTCTGATGAGCAGACCGGCGACAAGGACAAGGCCGAGCAGAGCGCGTTGGCAAAGACTTCCGATGCTGTTTCCCCCTTCGCTCTTGTGGCGTGTTCCGTTGCGGCCCTCGCTGCCCTCGCTGCCCTCGCAGCGGCTGCCTCGCTTGTTCTTCGTCGTAAGGTGAAGTAGAAGACGCAGCGTATTTAGCGCTCCGTGCGATAACGAAAAAACAGCCGTCGGCATCATGCCGGCGGCTGTTTCGTTTCTAAGGGGCCTTCTATCGGGGGCACTTACTTCAGCTGACCTTTTTCGCATCGATTGCCCCAGGCGTCGATCAGTTCGTCGTCGCGGTAGACGCAGACGATCTCGCATTGGTTGGCGCATTTGCGGCATATCACCTCGCGGGTGGAGAAGTCGATGTCGTCGATGGCGAATTCGAACGGCTCGCGACGGGCGGGGGCGTCGGCCGCGAGCAGCGCGGCTCCGTAGGCGCCCATCAGATGGCCGTCTTCGTCGACGATCACTTCGGAGTCGAGCGCATCCTCGAACGCCTTGACGACGCCGATGTTCTTGCTGACGCCGCCCTGAAAGACGATGGGGGCTTCGATGCGTTTGCCCTTGCCGACGTTGTTCAGGTAGTTGGCGGCCACCGCCTTGCAGAGGCCTGCGATGACGTCTTCCCGGGCGTAGCCGACCTGGATCTTATGGACCAGGTCGCTTTCGGCGAAGACCGTGCAGCGCGCCGCGATGTTTGCGGGCTTTTTGGAGGTGAGCGCGATGGGGCCGAACTCCTCCACGGCGACGCCGAGGCGATGAGCCTGGCTCGAAAGGAACGAACCCGTTCCCGCAGCGCACAGGGTGTTCATCGCATAGTCGGTCGCGATGCCGTCTTCAACGCAGATGATCTTCGAATCCTGGCCGCCGATCTCGAGGATGGTGCGAACGTCGGGATGGAGCGTCGTGGTTCCGACGGCATGGGCTGTGATCTCGTTCTTCACGATGGTGGCGCCGAGGATCGCCCCGACGAGGCGCCGCGCGCTGCCGGTTGTGCCGATGCCGACGACGTTCGTCTCGCTCTGGTCGATCTGGCTCGCGAGGTCGTCGACCACGCGCCGCGCCGCTTCGGTGGGGTTCCCTTCGGTCCAGAGGTACGAGCGGGCGAGGATGGTTCGATCTTCATCGATGATCACGCCTTTTGTCGAGATGGATCCGGTGTCTACGCCGAGGAATGCCGTCTTCATGAATGAGCCTTTCTCATAGAGATCATGTCGTAGAACGCTTCAAGGCGCGTATCGAGCCCTGCGTCGCTCGTTTGGGAGTCGAAGCTGAGGTAGAGAACGGGGATGTGGTAATCGCGGCTGATGCGCTGAAGGACGGGCATGACGTCGATTTCAGGGGTGCAGCCGGTCGATTTGAGGTGAACGAGGCCGTCGAATCCCTCTTCGGCGTAGCGTTTCGCCGCGGCGATGTTGAGCGTTGAGGTGGGCCCCATGTCGTAGGAGACGTATTCGCTCACGCCGCGCCGTAGGTTGGGTTCGTTGTAGCGAAGGTTGCGACTCGTCAGGTTGAGCAGGCGCGCCAGAGAGACGCCTAAGTCGATGAACTTGTTCTCGATGAAGAGGTTCGAGAAGGGGTCGACGGCGGTGAAGTAGTCGCCGATGATCCCGACGCGCACGGCCTTTTCGCTGCCAGGTTCCAAGGCGAGATCCTTGAGGGCCGCGAGATGGGCACCGTGGACGCGGTTGAGCTGCGGGAGCGTTTCGATGCCCCTCATTTCGGCGAAGTAGCTTTCGCGGGCTTTCTTGAAGCTCCCCGTGTCCGCTTCGAGTCCAGCCCGAGCGAGGAAAACGTCGTTATAGGAGTCAAGGCATTCGACCATCTTCAGGAGCGTGACGAATTTCTTGACGCCTTGGGAAACGGACAGGTCGGGATTGACGATGCGCTTGCACTGGGAGATGTAGTCTTTGAGCGGCTTACCGGAGACGGCGGCGAAGTTGAGCATGTCGAAATCGTAGCCCGTGTCGCGCAGGATGGATTCCTGCAGTTCGCCGTAGTAGCCCAGGCGGCACGGTCCCGAGAACTGGACCAAAACGTCAGCACCGAGCTCGAGGGCGTCGATGTAGTCGCCGAGAATGTGCTTGAAGGGTGCGCAGACGAAGTCGCTGCTGTTGAGCGAGCCTCGCTCCAGCGTGCGTTTAGTCGGTTCGGGCAACGCCACGAAATCAGCGTTGAGCACCTGCTCGGTAAAAAACCGGAACGCGATGTCGTAATACCCGTAGCGGGGAAAGGCCACCTTCGTCGCCGCGTGCCGCCGCTCTTTCTTTTTCCGCTTGCGCGGCGAGACCCTTACGAGCGGTCGGGGCATGCCGGGCTCGAAGGAGACGCGTGCGCGCGTGTCGTCGGTCAAGGGGAAATCAGGCGTCAAGGTAGCCACCTCGTTTCTGGTAGTGGAGGATGTCGACGAAGCTCTCGATGCGCGTCTCAAGGCCAGCGGTACCCGATTGGGCGTCGATGGTGAGGGAAAGGGTCGGCTTCCCGACGACGTTGCGCATCACCGCATCGTTGGTCATGGAGTCGGGGCCGCAGGGAAACGCGCTGGCAAGCACGATGCCATCGATCTCGTCGTAGAGAGACAGGATCGCGCCGATGATCTCGCGGTTGACGATCCAGGGGAGGGTCTTCGAGAAGGAATAGCTTTTCTCGAGTGCTTTTGCGCGGTCGAAATCGTCGGCGAAGAGGGCACAGACCCCCATGTCGGCCAGCGCGTCGACGATCGGTCCTCCGATGAACGGGTCGTGCACGACGTAAGGATGCGCTGCGATGAGGAGCTTCAAGGGGCGCTTTTTCGCGGGCGCTTCGTTCGTATGCTCGATGAGCCGCATCTGCTTTTTCGCGCGCCGCGCCTCGTCCTTTTCTTGCGCTTTGCGCGCCTCGGACCAGGCTGCCCTGGCCTTCTTCTTCGAGCAGCCGAACCTCATGCCCATTCCCGCGAAGGCGCTTTCGGCCGTGGCGTTGGCGTAGACCTCGTCGATCAGGCACGAGGCGATGCGCACCTGTCCCTTCTCGAAAGACGAGGAAACCAGGTCGGGGAGGGCCTGGAACTTAGTGCAGAAGCTCTTTCGTTTGCCGAAGTTTCCGACGCTCGGGACGAATACGGCGTCGCAGGCTCCGATGAGGCGCTCGACGTGTCCGAGGTAGAGCTTCGAGGCAAGGCAGCATTCATCGACCGAGAGGCGTTCCCCTGCTTCGAGAATGCCGCGATCGGATGGATCGCTCACGATGACGGTGCGGCCGATTTCGCGGAAAAACGTTTCCCAAAGCGTACGGTAGCGGTAGTAGAGCAACGCGCGTGGGATGCCGATCGTGTCGATGTCGGCGAGGTCCTGCGCGGGATGCGGATCCAATGGGCTCATGATCCTCCTTCATTCGGCAATCTAGTAATTGTCATCCTTCTTTATTCGAGGAAGCCATTTGTAGGGGATCCGTAACCCGCTGCGCTCATGGAGGGTCGGGGTTCTTCTGGTTTCAGATGAAGCGCTGCGCTATGCTTGATGCCGATCATCCCTACGTTTCACAAGGAGAGCCATGGCCCGCTACCGCGCGACAATCGTTTCACCTAAGGGGGCAGCCCCTTCTTCGAGCGTCATCGAATTCGAAAGCGAGCACAGGGCCGGTTCCAAGCAGAATCTTCAGGATGCGCGCTACAAGATGCTCGAGATCCACGGATCCGAGGCGGTCTCATGGACGGTCAAAGATGTGGAGAAGGTCGCCGTCGATTCTGAGGACGCCCCGGTTGAGCAGCTGATGCTCGATTTCCGCGAGCCGACGCAGCCCCGCAAGCGCCGCCCTCGCATCAAGCGGGGCATAGCGGGGTAGCGTCGCAGCGCAGCGCGTTTCGCGAAGAACGTTCCGAAGAAAACCGGCGAGGAAGGTGTCCTCGCCGGTTTTTTCGATTTGCGGTCGTCTTGCTAGAGCCCGCCGTTTCTCACGGCGATGCGCAGTCGCCTTCTGCGTAGCGGCGACGTTGGCAATCCCGATGCGATGATGCCGATCGCGAGAGCGGTTGCCGCCGCGAGGGGCACGGAGACGGCGACGAGGGGATCGTCGGTTCGGGGAAGGCTCGAGGTTATTTTCTCGATGATGGTCTCGTGGGGCTCGATGGACTGCTTGACCGAATCTTTGTCCTCGTGGTGGAGTTCGAGATCCCGATGGATATCGATGCTCGCGTCGTTCCATAGCTCGTCTACCCCGCTTTCCATCGCTTCAGGCGTGGCTTGCAGGAAAACGAAGGCCGGGGCATAGACGATTTCCTTCTCGCCTTCCGGCTCCGAGAGACCGGTATCGTCGATGCGGTCCGCTGTTGCCGGTACGGCGAAGGTCGCGTCGTGGGCGGTCGGTTTTTCGATGAGGTCGATCTCTTCGTAGCGATCGCGGCGCTGCCAATCGTCGGCCGCGATGATGTTCGTGCCGAATCCTTCCTCGACGCGCCCGTGCTCGAAGGCGAGCGCTATCGGGTATTCCCCTTCGGCCAGCTCGAGCTCTTCGACGGAAAGCTCGCTCGATTCGAGGGTGGACACCCCTTCGCGCCATAATCGCCAGCCCGTGTAATCGTGGACTTGCTCGTTGTTCGGGTTCTTGTTGTTTCGGGGGTTCGTCGAGCAGGCGTTGGCACGGTCATGGTCGCTGTGCTCCTCGTCAGCGAGGTTGGTGCGGTACCAGACGTTCATCTTGCCGTCGTAGTCGCCGAAGCAGACCGGCGTGGTAAGGGAGCCGATGCGCGCCGATCCGTCGGCGACGCAGGCGACTTCGTCGATCATGTTGAGCTCGTCGGCCCAGGTTGTCGATGTCGAGCGGTAGTCGATGGTGTAGGAGAAGTTCCCGTTCGAGTCGATGAGGGTCTCCCTTTTGTCGACGTCTCCCTCTATTTCGATGAAGGGGGACTCGTCGTCGATGGTGCCGAGGTCGAGGGTGGTGCCGTCGCGCGTTATCCGCACGGTGAAGGAGACGAGTTCGAGGTTCTCGTTGGCGGCGCAGCGCTGTTCCTCGACCCGGTACGTGTCGTAGGGCAGTGCCCCGAGTCCGTCGTCTACCGGGGCGAGTGCGCCGTTGGCGTCCTGTCCGAACCAAATGCCGTCAGACGACGACGTGCCCGCATTGGTGTTTTGGGAGTGGGGAGTCCAGGAGGACGCGGTGCTTGCCATGCCGTTTTCGTCGGTGACGAGCGTGTGGGCTTCTCCGGTGGTTTGGGACGTTATGAGGAACGGAACGTTCGCCAGTCGTTCCATGGTGTCGCCGGCGACCTTCGTGAAGGAGAAATCGCCGCGCAGCACCTGCTCGCTGAAGGTGCACTCGGCGAAGGCCTCGATGTGCTCTTCGATGCCGACCGGCGTTATCTCGCGCACGATGGGCTCTTCGTTCAAGAGGTATCCTTCGGGGGCTTTCGTTTCGGTGATGACGACTACGCCGAGGGGAAGCGCGATCTTTCCAGAGCCGTCGCGGTAGAATTCGTCGCCTTCGACCAGGTGCTCTTCGCTGAAGGAGAGGCCTCCGTTTTCGTCGGTGCGAAACGTCCAGCTGCGCTTGGGCTCTCCCCATGATTCGATTTCGTCGGGGCCCACGGCGCGATCCCGCGTCGTCGGGCGCTCGAGCGGGGCGCGCGTCGACAGGGAATTCGGTTCGGGGAAAGTGAAGTCGTAGTAGTCGATGCGGAATTCGGCCCCTGAAAGCGTTGCCGCCCCCAGCGGTGCGGGTTGTCCCGTTTCTGCATCGATCTTTTTGAGCGCCGCTTCGATGAGCGAGCCCTGGGGAGCGTTTTCCAGCGTGATGCGCTTCGTCTTGCCCGCTTCGACGTGGACTTCGCGATCGATGCCGGGGGCGTACCCTGAAGGCGCCTTTTCCTCCTTGATGGTGTAGGTTCCGGCGGGGAGCAGCTCGCTTGGGCCCGCAGTGCCCGTCTCGTCGGTCGTGAGCGCCCCGACGCGCGACCCCTTTGCGTTGTAGATGCCGAAGACGGCGCCCTGGAGGGTATAGGTGGAAAGCCCCTCGCTGAGATCGGGATTGGAGGATGTTTTCGTTAACTCTATATGACCGCCGAAGCTCACTTTCACGACGGCGGTGAAGGAGACGGTCTGGTATCCGATAAGGCCATACTGGTTTCGTGGGCCGTCGGGGCTTGCGGCATCGGGAGGGGTTATGGCGACATCGTAGACGACTTCCCCTTTGGCGGTGTCGACGCGAGCGAGCTTGGCTACGTAGCTTGCGCGCGTGTAGGATGGGGCGGCGGCGCTCGGCAGCGAGCAGACGCCCGTTCCGGAGCAGCCCTTCAGCCCTCCCGTGAAGCCGGAGATGTTGAAGCGTGCCGGATGCACGCCCCACGTTTTGCCGATATAGCATGATCCTGTGAGCCGTTCAGGTATATCGGCTACAGGATCTATGGTGACGGCTTCCTCGGGCGAGTCGAGGCGATAGGATGCGTAGATCGTCGTAGACGAGGAGATCGGCGCGGCGAAGTCGAACGCCTCGCCGGTGCTGGCGTCGATCCACTTTTCGAACACGAAACCTTTTTTCTCGGGCGCAGCGGGGATGCTCCCGTAGGAGCCCTGGAAAGAGCTTCCCTTCGCAGCGTTGACGACGATGTCGTCGCGCCCGTCTTCGAAGCAGACGCGCACTTCGTAATCGGCCGGCTCGAACGACGCGCTGATGATCAGCGATCGCGTGACGGGCGTGGTGAGCCAGTCGAAGGTGTTTCCGTCCTGGTCTCGCCAGACGAGCTTCAGCCCTTCGGCTTCCTTCCCCTCGACAAACGAGGAGAGCGGCATGGCTCCTGTGTCGTCCACCAGGTAGCGAGGGTCGCTTCCGAACGGTTCACCGCGTGTGAAATCTTCGCCTTCAACGAGAAGGGGGAGTTCCACGCCGCTGTCCTCGACGCGTGTTTCGATGGTCAGGGGAGGAGAGGGGCTTTCCTGCTCGGTTTCCGCTTCTGCGCCGCGCGGGGCGCCTAGCGCGGCGACCCCGAGCGCGAGGATCAGGAGAAGGACGGTTACGAGGGCGGGCGGCGCTGCGCCGATGGCCATTGCCGTTCGCGCGGGTGGATGTGTTCCCGTGGACCGTTTTCGGGGTTGTTTGGGCGCAGGGCGGAAAAGGGAGAGGCGCAGCGAGTTCATGGCGTGTTCCTTCGGGTCGGGCCGTGCGTTGGGCGGTTAGGCGCAGCGCGCAGGGCATCGGATCGTACTGCCTCGATTGTGGCGAGCGCTTCACAACCTCGTCGGAAAGCGATGCGAAACAACGGGTAACGCGCTCCTTTCGTGCAGGGGTCCCGTTCGCCTTGACAGGTTCAGAGGGGTCGATAGGATTTCAGGAAAAGGGTCGACGCGCCAAGGCGGACGTCGGCGGTGCTGGGCGGAAAGAAGGGACCCATGGCGATTTACGCGAACGTGGCCGAGCTGATCGGCAACACGCCGCTGGTCGAGCTGATCAACTACGAGAAGGATCATGGTCTCAAGGCGACCCTGCTCGCCAAGATCGAGTACTTCAATCCCGCCGGATCGGTGAAGGATCGTGTGGCGAAGGCCATGATCGAGCAGGCCGAAGCGGCTGGCGTCATCGACAGGGATACGGTCCTCATCGAGCCCACGTCGGGCAGTACGGGCATCGGTCTTGCCGCGTTGAGCGCCGTGCGCGGCAATCGCCTCATCATCACCATGCCCGAAACCATGAGCGTCGAGCGTCGCAACTTGATGAAGGCCTACGGCGCCGAGGTGGTGCTCACCGATGGCGCGAAGGGGATGGCGGGAGCCATCGAGCGCGCCGAAGAGCTTGCTCGCGAGATCCCCAACGCCTTCATCCCCGGCCAATTCACCAATCCCGCGAATCCGGCTGCCCATCGCGCGACGACGGGACCCGAGATCTGGGATGCGACGCATGGTCGCATCGATGCCTTCGTCGCCGGAGTCGGTACGGGTGGCACTATATCGGGGACGGGGTCGTATCTGAAGGAGAAGAACCCGGCTATCCGCGTTATCGCCGTCGAGCCTGCGGGATCGGCGGTTCTTTCCGGGGGCGCGCCGGGCGCGCATGGGCTTCAGGGCATCGGGGCCGGTTTCGTCCCTAAGACGCTCGACGTTTCCGTTTACGACGAGATCCTCACGATCACCGACGAGGAGGCCTATGAGGCTGGGCGGGAGCTCGCCTCCAAGGAAGGCTTGCTGGTGGGCATCTCGTCGGGCGCTGCCGTTGCCGCGGCCGCGAAGGTGGCCGCTCGCCCCGAAAGCGAGAGGAAGACCATCGTCGTTCTCCTTCCCGACACCGGCGAACGTTACCTGTCGACCGCGATGTTCGACTTCGATTAGGCGACGCGGTGATTCAATGATTCCGGGATCGTTTCGATCCCTTGCGCAGAGAGGCTCATGCGGCATGGCATACGAACGGGAAAACGAACAGGCGATCATCGACTACTTCCGCTCGGGAGCGAAGGGGTGCGTGCGGTGCGACGCCATCGGCGTTGAAGTCGAGCATTTCGTCGTTCGCGACGACGGCACGGCCGTTCCCTATGAAGTCGCCGAAGGGGTGGGCGTGCGCGAGGTGCTCGACCACCTCGGCTCGTTCTACCCTGAGCGCATCGAGGGGGAGGGCGGGGAGCTGATAGGCCTTTCTTCGCCGCAGGCTTCGATCACCCTCGAGCCGGCGGCTCAGATCGAGATCAGCATCGCTCCTTTCGCCCGCGTCGCCGACGTTGTCGAGGTGTATCGTTCGTTTCGCCGTCGCGTAGACCCGTTTCTCCATGAGCAGGGGTATCGCCTGGTGACCGAAGGCTACCATCCTCGCGAGAGGGCTCTCGACCTCCCCCTCATCCCCAAACGGCGCTATCGCTTCATGGACGATTACTTCCGCTCGTTGGGGACGCATGGCGAGCGCATGATGCGCGGATCGGCCTCGACGCAGGTGTCGGTCGACTACGCCGATGAAACAGACGCCGTGCGCAAGATGCGCGTCGCCCAGGCCCTCGCCGTCGTCTTCGCTTCGCTGACCGACAACGTCTCCTCGTTCGAGGCCGGCCGCCCGGAGCCCCTGTCCCATATCGCGCTCTGGCGCGACGTCGACGATGCCCGCTGCGGGTGCGTGCCGGGCTTGTTCGGTAAGGGGTTCGGCTTCGCGTCCTACGCGAAGTGGCTTCTCGGCGTGTGCCCCATCTTCGTGACGCGTCCTTCGCTCGCCGACCTTCAGGGTCCGGCGCTGCGCGGTGTTGCGGGACTTGATGCCGCTCAGGCATACGGCGACGCCTTGATGGGGGCGGCCGATATCGAACATCTGCTATCGATGGTTTGGCCCGATGTCCGATTGAAGCGTTTCGTCGAGATCAGGCCCGCCGATGCGCTCCCCGAACGATCCATGGCGGCTTATGCGGCCCTGATCAAGGGCCTGTTCTCCTCGGGCGAGATCCTCTCGCGCATCGAAGACGCCTTCGGAGTCGTCGGCGGCGTCTGGCCGCTTGACGACCACACGACCGATCGCGCCATCGCCGAGGTGCGCGAAAAGGGGGACGGTGCCCTCTACTGCGGGCATCCGCTGACGTGGTGGCGCGCGTTCGTCTTGAGCGAGGCGGCGCGTTCTCTTCCCACCGACGAGGCGTCGCTGCTTGCTGCTCTCGATCGGGCTTGACCGCGCGACCTCCAAAGGCCCTTCGCCCAGCCATAATCCCACGTAGAAAGCGCGACGTTCGCGCGCGGCGCGACGAACTTTTGCGTAACGCTTCGATGCCAGGGCCGTCGAAGGGGCGAAAGAATCTATAATGGGGACGAGGGATAACCACAAGATGAAGGAGGGGCTGTCATGGCTGACATCATCGAAGAGGGCTTCAAGAACATTTTCCTTGCGGGCGTCGGCGCTTTGGCTATCACCGGCGAACGGGCGAAAGAAGTCGTCGATTCGCTTATCGAAAAGGGCGGCATCACCGTCGAGCAGGGCAAGGATATCAACGCCGAGCTCACGCACAAGGGGTCCGAGACCATCAACAAGCTGCGCGCCGATTCTCTCGCCCAGGTTCTCAAGGGCATGACCCCTGAAGAGCGCGAGGAATTCGCCGCTACGGTCGCCAAGCTCGTCGAGGAATCGAAGCCTGAGCAAGAGGCTCCGGCGAAGGAAGCCGAATAGCATTCATGGTGAAGCGCGGCCGCGTGCGCGGTGGCCGCGCTTGCTTCTTTCTTGGTGAATCATGCCCGACAACACGCTTCTTAAACATGTCCTCAACGACGATTCGAGCGTCGACCGCGATCGGCAGTTCGGCTTAAGCCGAAAAACCCGTTCGCGACGTCTTCGCGAGATTCTCGCGCTCATGCGTCGCCATCGCGTTTCCGAGGGCATCACCCCCCAGCAGCTTCGCGACATCCTCATCGATCTGGGGCCGAGCTTCATCAAGATCGGCCAGATGCTCTCGTTGCGCTCCGAGATCCTGCCCCAGTCGTATTGCGATGCGCTTGCGGACCTGCAGATGGATTGCGCGCCGATGCCCTTCGAGGAAACGCTTCGCGTCCTTCAGGGAATCTACGGCGAGCGCTTCTCCTCCATTTTCAAGGAGATCTATCCGACCCCGCTCGGAAGCGCCTCCCTCGCGCAGGTGCATAAGGCGGTGCTTTCCAACGGCGATGTGGTGGCGGTCAAGGTGCAGCGCCCCGGCGTGCGCGTTTCCATGGCTCAGGACATCGACGTGATGCGCTCGGTTGCCCGCCATGCGTCTCGCTTCATGAAAGACGATCAGATGCTCGACATCCGAGAAGTCGTCGAGGAGCTGTGGAAGACGTTCCTCGAGGAAACCGACTTCACGATCGAGGCGTCCAATCTCCACGAGTTCCATGAGCTTAATAATGATGTCGTCTACGTCACCTGCCCCCAACCGTACCTTGAGTATTGCACTGAATCGGTGCTCGTGATGGAGTATGTCGACGGTATCTCGATACGCGATACCGAAAAGCTTGTCAAGCGTGGGTACGATCTGGATGAAATCGGGCTGAAAGTCCTCGATAATTACGCAACGCAGATCCTTGATCACGGGTTTTTCCACGCTGATCCCCATCCCGGCAACATCTTCATCAGCGGCGGCAAGGTCGTCTACATCGATCTCGGCATGATGGGTCGCTTGTCGGTGCGCGATCGCGCGGGCTTCGGCGAGATCATAAAGGCCGTCGGGCAGAAGGATGCGGGCCGTCTGAAGGATGCGCTCATCGCGTTTTCCACTTCGCACGATCTGGACACGATCGATCATCCTTGCCTTATATCGGAGCTCGATATCATCCTGCAGAGCTACGGCACGACCGACGTTGCCGACATCGATATCGGCTCGATGCTGACCGATATCGTCGCGCTGACGCGCCAATGTAAGGTGACGCTTCCGTCGTCGGTGACCAACGTTTCGCGCGGGATCGTCACCATAGAGGGTGCGTTGGCGGCGTGTTTGGCCAACCAGAACATCGTCGACATCGTGAACGGCCATCTGATGAGGAGCCTCGACAAAAAAGAGGAAGCCAAGCGCCTCGCGCTCGACACCATCCAGTCTCTCGACAAATCGGCGCGCAGCCTCATGCGCGCTGCCGAGTATTCCGGTGATGCGTTCCGGATGCTCTCGCGTGGTCAGATGAAGGTCAACATGGAGATACTCGGGTCGATCGAGCCCTTGAAGAAGGTGGCGCGCATCGCCAATCGCCTGGCCATCAGCCTGGTCATCGCCGGTCTTCTGGTGAGTGGCAGCTTGATCATCTCGGTCGATTTGCCGAAGGTCTTCGGCTTGCCGTGGCTTTCCTTCGTCGAGTACCTCTCGGCGCTTCTCCTGTCTATATGGATGGTCTGGGATTCGAGCCGCAAGCCGCGAGATTAGGTTATTGAGCCAGGTGGCATCGTGGAAATCGTCCCTTTTTGATAGACTTGCTTTCGATGCGTCGGCACGGGTTCGCGACGTCGACGCTCCTTCTTTCATGAAAGGGGTTCCTTATGGGTTCTGATGCGCGGGTTGTGCGTAGCGTCAACATCGCCGCTATCGTGTTGTGCGGCCTTTCTCTTTTTTGCGCGGTTGCCCTCCTGATCTTCATGGGTCTTTCGTCGACGATGCTCACCGATCCTCAGGTGATGGCCGGCGTCATCGACAAGCTCGATTCCGGCTCATCGGCCTTCGACGGCAACAGCTACGCGACCGAGTTCGATTACGGTGGCCTTACTCCTGCCGAGGCTTCCGCCATGGCAACGGCCGGGTTCGCCGTGCTGATTGCGTTTATCCTCGGGTTCGTCGGCCTGAAGGTCGTCGCGCTGATCGCGGCCAGCATCGCGGTGCGCAACTACACCAATCCTGCGCGCTATGGCCGCATCTTCGGATGGGCGATAGCCGCTGCCATCACGTCGCTTCTCATCGGCGCGTGGGTTTCCCTCGTGCTCTACGTCATATCGGCGGTCTTCTCGTATCGTGCGAAGAAGAGCGCGTCTGCGATGGGAAGCCCGTTCGATGCAGGTGCGGGACGTTAGATGGCATGAGGCCGGATCGAAGCTGATCCCGGCCTCTTTTTTTATCGGCGAGAGGCGTGCGGCGCCCGTAAGCGAATTGGAGAGGTCTATGGCTGCGATTACGATCAAGGGAATGGAAATCGGGGCAGGTGCCCCCAAGACCATCGTTTCGGTGATGGGCAAGACGCTCGACGAATGCGTGTCGATCATCGAGGAAGGGAAGGCCGCCGGCGTAGAGTGCTTCGAGTGGCGCGCAGATTTCAACGATGCGCGCGCCGACATCCGCGCCATGGTCGAGCAGGGGCGCGCTCTGAGCGCGGCGCTTCCCGACCACCCGCTCCTCTTTACGTTCAGGAGCGAAAGCCAGGGCGGCAACGATACGTTCGACGTCGATAGCTACGTTGCGCTCAATCGCGCTCTGATCGAGTCGGGTTCGCTCGATCTTGTCGACATCGAGACGTGGATCGGCGACGGCGCCGTGCGCGACCTTGTCGAATGCGCCCACCGTCACGGCGTCGTGGCGGTTGTTTCCTACCACAATTTCGCAGGAACGCCGTCGAAGGAGTGGATGGTCGGCCTGATGACCCACATGCTCGACCTCGGCGCCGATATCCCGAAATGCGCCGTGATGGCCCTTGGCTCTCGCGACGTGCTTGAGCTGCTCGGCGCGACCGAGGAAGTGAAGCGTCTTCATACTGCAGGCCCTGTCCTGACCATGGCCATGGGCCGCGAGGGGAGCATTTCCCGCTTGGCCGGCGAATTCTTCGGAAGCGACCTGACGTTCTGCTCCTTGTCCGAATCGTCGGCACCTGGCCAGGTCGATGTCCGCACCGCGCGGAAGATCATGGACGGATTCCACGCGATCCTCGGTTAACCGCCCTTTATGAACCGACCCCTCCCGATCGATCCCTCTATCGGGAGGGGTCGGTGTTGAGGGCGGGTTAGGGGAAAGCGCGAGCCGCTAGCCCCAAACCTCTTCGGCAACCTTCTTCAGAAGCGCGATCTTCTTCCATTGGTCGCGCTCTTCGATGATGTTTCCTTCTTCGGTCGACGAGAAGCCGCATTGAGGGCTGATGCGCAGCTGATCGAGGGGTACGAAACGGGATGCCTCGGCGATGCGGGCCTTCAGATCGTCTTCGCTCTCGAGTGCGCCGTCTTTTGACGTCACCAGGCCGAGAACGACTTTCTGGTCGGCGATGTGCTTGAGCGGCTCGAATCCGCCCGCCCGATCGGAGTCGTACTCGAGGAAGAAGCCGTCGACATCGAGATGGGGGAAGAGGATCGGTGCGACGGGGTCATAGCCCCCGGAGGAAAACCAGGTGGAGCGGAAGTTTCCTCGGCAGATGTGGATCGTGACGGCCAGATCGTCGGGCTTGTCGCGAAGCGATTCGTTTATGAGGTTCACGTAGTCGCGGGCGAGTTTGTCGAGATCGATCCCGCGCGCCTCGTAGGCAGCGCGCTTAGAGGGGTCGCATAGCTCTCCCCAGGAGGTGTCGTCGAGCTGCAGGTAGCGGCAACCTGCAGTGTAGAATGACTTGACCGCATCGCGGTAGGCGTTCGCTATGTCGGCGAAGAGGAGCTCCTCGTTGTCGCGGTAGCGCTCGATCGGCTCATAGTTTTCCTCTCGCACGCAGCAGATGAGGTGGAGCATCGAAGGCGAGGGGATGGTCTGCTTCACCGTCGTGTCGCCGGCGACCGAAGCGGTGTAGGCGAAATGATCGAGGAAGGGATGCTCGCCGAATCCTATCTGACCGTCGATGACGACCGTTTTCGATTGAGGCTGATGCCCCTTGAACTCAACCGACCAATGCTCGGCGCCGACTTCCCGGCATCCTTTAAGCTCGGTCAGGAAGTCGGTAAGCGTCAAAACCACCGCGTCTTAACAACCTGATCCGTATCCGCGACAATCC
>CAUHNN010000021.1 GCA_959607715.1 uncultured Eggerthella sp.
GCCTCCCATTCCTCGGACTTCTATTTCCGTGTCCAAGAAATGGGAGGCAGTTCAAAATCGAATGGGGCGCTGATTGCGACGCTCGTCGACTCACTTCCCCTTGAGGGAAAGATACGCACGGCCAAGCTCAAGGAATTGTCCCTGATCAAGCGACTCGCCGCGGCTTTTCGCGTCAACGCCAGCCCGAGCGAGAAGATCGGGAATCGCCTCGAGAATCGCCTCGTCGCGCGTCTGGGAGTTAGAGAAATACGACTTAATGGAATTGGAAATCGTCTTGCGGCGGTTGGCGAAAGACGCGTCGGCCATCGTCATCGTCGCATGGAGCAGCTCGTCGTCAACGATATCGTCGCGGCGATCGAGGCGGATAACGGCGCTTTTCACCCTGGGGGGCGGAAAGAAATTGCCCTCCGACACAGGGAAGCGCCCCACATAGCGCGAGAGCAAACCAAGCTTGACGGTATAGGCGCCGTAGTTCTTCGAGCCAATCTGCGCACACATGCGATCAGCCACCTCGGCCTGAACCATGATGGTCTGGCTTTGAAGGGACGGCACGCGCTCGAAATAATCGAGGACGATCGTGGCGGCCACGGCATACGGCAGGTTCGATACAAGCTTATTCGGCGCGAACGGCAAGTCAGCGACGTCCACGGCAAGGGCATCGCCTTCGATGAGAGTGAAACGATCATCCCACTCGGCGCATGTCTCGGACAGAACACCAGGAAGATCACTGTCGCGCTCGACGGCGACCACGTCCCCGGCACGCTGCAGAAGCGCCACGGTAAGCGTACCGATACCTGGGCCCACCTCGATCACATGATCTTCCTGCGTGAGCTCGGCTAGATCGCATATCCGCGAAACTATTCCGTCGTTGATGAGGAAATGCTGACCAAGGCCCTTCTTCGTGGCAAGGCCGTGGCGCTCGAGCACCGTACGCGTCTGATTGACCGACGCAAGATAAGAAAGCTTGTCCGCCATCAGGATTCCTCTCCCCACGAACCGAGGTGCTTCGCGGAAACGCGAGACAAGCCGATGAGGGGAACGACTTCGTCGAGCGAGAACCCGGCGATGGCCATGGCGGACGCGACGCTCGCCTCCAGGGGGCCGTAGCCGTGCGGGTCTCCCCCGTCTCCGACGACGAACAGGGAGAGCGGTCGCTTCGAAGGCAGGGGCTCACCGGATTCGATGCATTCCCGATAACGCCAGTACAGAGGCTGCAGACGATCGAGCACCGCCTTCGTCTGGGACGGAAGGCCGGCGAAGTAGATGGGCGTCACCAGCAAAACGCGCTGCGCCTGCTCAAGATCCTCGATGAGCTCAGCCATGTCGTCGGACATGATGCACTCATCGTCGGTCTTGCAGTAATCGCAGCCGTTGCACCCCAGAACATCGCACGTCGCAACCGTGAATTCACGCAATTCGACATCGGGATGGTTCTGGGAAATCAGCAGCGAAAGAAGCTTCACGACTCGCGCGCTTTGGCCGTTGGGCCGAGGGGAGCCATTGATAATCAACCAGGTAGGCATGTTGTCCCTTTCATCAAGCGGCGAGCTGCACGCTGGGCAGGCGTCGGCTCGCGATCAAGCAGTCCGTGGGCGTTTGCGCGCACCTCGTCGAGCAGCGCCGCCTGCTCCGCAGGCTCCGAGCAACCGAACACACGCGTCAGGCACGCGGCGGTGAAGATCACGTGCTCAGGGCCGCATACCGTACCGCGCATCGGCTCAGGCGCCATATAGGGGCTGTCCGTTTCGGTGAGGAGACGCGAGCGCGGCACGAGCAGCGAAGCGCTGCGAACCTCCTCCGATTTCTTGAACGTGAGGGCCCCGCCGTAGGCGATGAAGCAACCGGCCTCGACCCACGGCATCAACTCGGCCGCAGCCAAGCCGCAGCAATGGAGCAGCGTCCCCTCTTCGGGGAACCCTTCCTCCCTCATGATCGAGAGCGCGTCGTCGTGCGCCTCCCTCACATGGAGGACGAGAGGGAGACCGAATTCCTTGGCAAGGCGTATCTGCCGGCGAAACACCGCACGTTGGATATCGCGGGGAGACAGATCGTAGTGGTAGTCCAGGCCGACTTCCCCGAGGGCGCACGTACGATCGTCGGTCAAGCGGATGCGAAGAGCTCGCTCCACATCGTCGGTGTAGTCCTTCGCGTTATGGGGATGGCAGCCAACCGCGACGCGGACACGGGGAACCCGCCGATCGCTCTGCGCTTCGACAAGCAACCCGCGAGCGCGATCGAGCCACGCATCGAGCGAAAGGTACGTGGTGTCAGGATCCTCGACGGCATCCGCCATGGCGCACACGAACTCGACGCCGTGGATCGCGCAGCGCGCCAGATTGGCCCCGGGATCCTCGAGGTTGTCGAGATGAGCATGCGTGTCGACGGCAGGAGCCGCCAGATGAGGCGGCTCCACTTCACGCAACGCGCCCTTCTTCCGGCGCTGGTAGAACGAAGCGGAAAAGGCGGAGGGCATCTGAAGGCACCCGTCCTTCCCCTCCTCGTCGATCTGCTCGCTCATTTCCGTCACGATCGAGGCCATCTTGCCTATTCGATGGAGAAATCGATCGCGTCCTTGTCGAGACGCGGATACAGCGGATCGCCAATGGTGATATCGGAGCCGGCCGGGAGCTGGCCCCAGGCGCTTGCAGCCTCGATATCGTCAACCGAAGCGATATCGCCCAAGCCAAGACGCGCGAACACCTCGGCGGAAGTGTTGGGCGCGAAGGGAGCCATGTACAACGCGATGATACGGATAGCCTCCAGAGAGTTGTAGATGACGGCGGCGAGCTCATCGGCCGTCTCTTCGCTCTTCGCCAGGTTCCACGGAGCAGATTCCTCGACGTAGAGGTTCACGCGGCCGGCAAGCTTCTGAACAGCGGCGGCGGCGGCGGAAAAGTCGACCTCGCCCATGCAACGGTCGTATTCGGCGTACAGACCGTCGGAGATCTCGCGCAACGGGTTGTTCTCGGCGCCAGCAGGAGCGCTGGGGGCCTTGCCGTCGAAGTACTTCTTCGTCATGTTGAAGACGCGGCTGCAAAGATTGCCCCAGGTGTTCGCCAGATCCGCGTTGTAGACCTGGACCATGCGCTCGACGGAAATGGAGCCGTCGTGGCCGAACTGGACGTCGGAGAGGAAGTAGTAACGATAGGCATCGACGCCGAAGGCCTTGACCAGATCGGCCGGCTTGACGGCATTGCCCTTCGACTTCGACATCTTCTCGCCCTTGGTAAGAAGGAACCCGTGGCCGAACACGGTGTGGGTGACGGGCAGGCCGGCCGCCATGAGCATCGCGGGCCAGATCACGCAATGGAAGCGCGTGATGTCCTTGCCGACGAAATGGTACTGCATGGGCCAGCGAGCGTCGAATTCGCCGGGGCGATCCTCGTCGCCGTAGCCGATGCCGGTAAGATACGCCAGGAGCGCGTCGGCCCAAACGTAGGCGACATGGCCCTCATCGAACGGCAGCGGGACGCCCCAGTCGAACGTGGAGCGGGAGATGGAAAGGTCCTTCAAACCGCCCTTCACGAACGTGACGATCTCGTTTTTGCGGGTCTCGGGACGGATGAAATCGGGATTCTCCTCATAGAAGGCGAGCAGCTTGTCCTGGAAATCGGAAAGCTTGAAGAACCAGTTTTCCTCGCCGCTGGCCTTCTGAACGGGGCGATGGCAGTCGGGGCACACCAATTCGCCTTCCTCGTTCTTCTCGAGATCGGATTCGGCGTAGTAGGTTTCCTCGTGGACGCAATACCAACCCTCATAGGAATCCTTGTAGCAGTAGCCCTTGTCGTAAAGGTCCTGCCAGAACTTCTGCACGGTGCGCGCATGGCGAGGCTCGGTGGTGCGGACGAAATCGGTGTAGGTGATGTCGAGCATATCCCAAACGTTGCGGAACGCGGGTTCCATGGAATCGCACCACTCCTGAGGCTCCATGCCCTTTGCGGCGGCGGTGTCGGCCACCTTCTGGCCATGCTCGTCCATACCCGTGACGAACGCGACGTCGTAGCCGTTCATGCGCTGATAGCGCGCAACGGCATCGGCCGCGATAGTGGTGTAGGCAGTGCCCAGGTGAGGCTCCGCGTTGACGTAGTAGATCGGGGTCGTGAAGGAATACGTTCCCTTGCTCATGCTCATGCCCTCTTTTCCGATGCGACGGCCAATGATGCCTTCACACCTTCGAATGAAAACGACGATTGATTGGCGCACAGGCACACACCTGTGCAACTTTCGTATTTTAGCATGATGGGAAGCGCCTGCGCCGCCGCAAGCGCTTTGGGGTTAGCGCAGCTTAGCCGCGCGCTCTTTCCAATCGGGCATAAGACGCCCCATGAGCTCCTTGAATTCAGGTCCATGGTTGGGCACGAGAAAATGACACAGCTCGTGGACAACCACGTATTCCAGGCATTCAGGCGGATACAGCGCCAGTCGAACGTTGATGCAGACGCGTCCCGTGCTCGGCTGGCAGCTTCCCCATCGGCTCTTCATGTTCCGGTAATCGAGCTTGCGCACGCCCACGCCGAGCACCGGCGCCCATTCGGAAACCAACACGGGAACGCATGATGCGACGACGGCCTTCCATTGAGCTATCTCGGCGTCGCTTGCCCGTTCCGCCCGCGACGCCGGCGAGGCGATGACCGAACGGCGCTGATCTACGATCCATTCCCGACGCGATTCGACAAAGCGAATGATCCGATCGTCCGAAAGCGAAAACGGCGCCGTCGCCTTGACGGTGCCGTCGGGAGGGACAACGGCGATGCGCAGGTTCTTGACGCGCTTGCGCGTTACCTGAACCGCTATCCCCCCGACGTTGAGTTCGTACACCGATCGCCTCATTTCTTCACGCGCATGGCCCGCATCGCGTTCAGGATCGCGATCACCGCCACACCCACATCGCCGAAGACGGCGAGCCACATGTTCGCCAGGCCGACGGCGGCCAGAAGCAGGATAAGGATCTTCACGCCGATGGCGAAGACGATGTTCTGGTACACGATGCGCATGGTCTTGCGGGCGATGCGAATCGCGCGGGCGATGTTGGAGGGCTTGTCGTCCATGAGCACGATGTCGGCAGCCTCGATCGCCGCGTCCGATCCCATCGCGCCCATGGCGATGCCGACATCGGCCCGCGTGAGGACGGGCGCGTCGTTTATGCCGTCGCCCACGAACGCGAGGTTGCCGCGCGCGGTATCGAGCAACTCCTCGACCTTGGCGACCTTATCGCTCGGCAAAAGCTCGGCGTGAACCTCGTCGATACCGAGACTTGCGGCAACCGCACGGGCCACCTCATCGCGATCCCCCGTCAGCATCACGCAGCGCTCCACACCGGCGGCGCGAAGCTCGATAATGGCTTCGGCCGCATCCTGCTTCACCACATCGGCGATAACGATGTGGCCCGCATACGCGCCGTCGATGGATACGTGGAGGATCGTGCCGGCAAGATCGCAATCGTGGTACGAACTCCCCCGATCGCGCATCAGCTTATCGTTTCCGACCAGGACCACATGCTCATCGACGGTGGCGGCAACGCCGTGGCCGGATTCCTCCGACACGTCGGCGATACGCGCCGCGTCGATGGTGCCGGAATACGCTTCCTTGAGGGAGACGGCAATGGGGTGATCGGAATACGCCTCGGCATGGGCCGCCATGGAAAGAAGGAAATCGGGATCGACGCCGGCTTCGGAATGAATGGCCACCACGTTGAAGGAGCCCTCGGTAAGCGTGCCGGTTTTGTCGAACACCACGGTATCCACCTGCGAAAGGGCCTCAAGGTAATTCGACCCCTTCACCAGGATGCCCACGCGCGATGCGCCGCCGATGCCGCCGAAGAACGACAGGGGCACGCTGATGACGAGCGCGCACGGACAGCTCACCACGAGAAACGTGAGGCCGCGAAGAATCCAATCGCTCCACGAACCGAACCCGACAAGCGGAGGGAGCACGGCCAATGCAAGGGCTGCGGCGCAGACAACAGGGGTGTAGACGCGGGCGAATCGCGTGATGAAGTTCTCGGTGCGGGCCTTCTTCTCGCTTGCGTTCTCGACCAATTCGAGGATGCGGCTGACCGTCGACTCGCCGAACGGCTTGGTCGTGCGAACGCGAAGTACGCCGGTCATGTTCACGCAGCCGGAAACCACTTCGGCGCCCGGCTCGACGAAGCGCGGAACGGATTCACCGGTCAAGGCGGACGTATCAAGCTGACTCGAACCCGATTCGACGACGCCGTCGATCGCGACGCGCTCGCCCGGCTTGACGACGATCACATCGCCGATGGAAACCTCGTCGGGATCCACCTTCCTCAACTCCCCATCGCATTCGATGGTCGCGTAATCGGGCGCGATGTCCATCATGTCGGCGATGGACTTGCGGCTCTTCCCGACGGCGTAGCCCTGGAACAACTCGCCCACCTGGTAGAACAGCATCACCGCCGCACCCTCGGCCATATGAGGATCGGAATCGGGGAAAGCGATCATCGCAAATGCGCCGATGGTCGCCACCGACATGAGGAAATTCTCGTCGAAGGCCGAGCCGCGGCGAATGTTGCGCCACGCTTTGCGAAGGACATCGTGGCCGGCGATGATATAGGGCACCAGGTACAAGGCGAAGCTCACATAGAGCGCATACGCATCTCCGCACACCATCGCGAGGGCACCGGTCTTGTCGAGAGCCATCACGACGAAAAACAGTGCAAGGGCGATCAGGATGCGGAAGAGCAGCCTCTTCTGTTTCTTGTTCACGTCTTCTCCTTCGGAAGCGGAATCGGGAAAGATTAACGGATGATCTCGCAATCGGGCTCGACATCGGCGACGAGGGCGACAACCCGCTCGAAAACCTCGTCGAATTCCCCGTCGGCCGCCTCGAGCGTAAGCTTCTGGGTCATGAAGTTAACCGTAGCCGACTCAACGCCGTCGAGGGCACAGATCTTGTCCTGAAGGACGCGCGCGCAGTTCGCGCAGTCGATCTCATCGAGCTTGAACTTCTTCTTCATGGGATTTCCTCTCCTCTTGGATTAGCCGGTTCGGTCAACGGGGCGATTATTCGCACACGTGGGTCATGCCCTGGGCGAGAACAGTGAACACATGGTCGTCGGAAAGCGAGTAGAAAACGTTCTTCCCATCGCGCCTCGCGCGGACCAGACGCGATTGCTTCAGCGTGCGAAGCTGATGGGAAACAGCGCTTTGAGTCATGCCGATCACTTCCGAGATATCGGCGACGCACCGCTCCTGCTCCATCAAGGCGAAGAGGATCTTGATGCGCGTCGTGTCCCCGAACACTTTGAACAGATCGGCCAGATCGTAGAGAAGCTCGTCTTCAGGCATGACGGAAAAGTCGGTATCGCATGCCGCCGCAACGCACTTCGGACACGAAGAGCCGGGAATCGGCGCTTCGTGGGTCGCTTCGTTTTCTGCAGCGTTCATGATTCGACCTTTCTACATATGAGCAACTATTCATAAGTATAGAGACGACGATACCTCTGTCAACAACAATCGAAAAAAGAGCGTGCACAAAAAAGCGCCCCACGATGAACGTAGAGCGCCGCGACAACGATGCGATGAAAGGGTCCTACGATTCGGCGATCACGGATCGCAGGGCTGCGATGAGCTTCTCGTTTTCCTCATGCGAGCGAACCGCGACGAGGAAATAGCGCTTCCCTTCTACGCCAGGAACGCCGGCGAGGTCGCGCAAGGAGAACCCAAGCTTCTGAAGGCGATCGATCAGATCAGCCGAGCTCGCGATACCGAAATCCCTCGTTGCCCGCTCCTCAAGAGCACACATGACGAAATTCGCCTCGGAGGGGAATACCTTGATGCCGGGCGTCAGGCTGAGCATGCACTGCATCCAGGGAATCTCCGATTCGAGCAACTGTGCCGTTTCCTCGAGGTATTCCCCCGTATGGGGAAATTCGCGCGCGACGACCTCGTTGAACAGCGTGATGTCGGAGCCGTCGACGAATTGGCGCATATGGCCGATCGCTCGCGGGCTGCCGACCACGTAGCTCATCGGGATGCCGGGCATCCCCAACTCGACCGAAAGGCTCCTGACGACGAAGAGATTCTTGTATTTCTGCGTCAAATGAACGAAGGATTCTCCCCCGAGCGTCAGCGAGATATTCGACTCGTCGACGATGACCCAATTGCACGCATCGAGGTAGCGCTTCAGAAGGCGCTCGGAAAGAAGGCGCGCGCACGGGAAGCTCGGGTTGGCGAGCACCGCCGCATCGAACTGACAGCCGTTGCTGAAGGCGGTCTGCGGCTCGACGGCGGAAAGCGAATAGGGGTTCACCAGCTTCACCGGATTGTGGCCCACGTTGGCCACGGAAAGGAAATAGCCCGTCGGTGCCGGTGTGGGAATGCCGACATTGCACGGGCGATACGCCTGGGCGATCGCGCCGATGAGCGCCGTCGCGCTCGTTCCGGCCATGATCGATTCTTCGGGAATCTCGAAATAACGGGCCATGACGCGACTCAGATGCTGCCCATCGGCATTCGGGGAAAACGACAGATCCCCCTCGGCGATGGCGCTCGAAACAGCGTCCTTGACGCAGGCAGGCGTACCTAAGGGGTTCGCGGTGCAGGAGAAGTCGATCCAGTCGATCTCGGCTCGGATGTCATAGGGCAGCGCAAGCTCCTTCTTCTGAGCCGGAGCCTGCACGTCGTTGACCAGATCGGTCAACGCGTCGAAAGCCTTCATCATGGAGTCGTCCCCTCCTTCCTTCGCCTATCGAAACGGGGCGTCGTTTCGCCCCCAACAAAAGAAAGGACCACGCCCGCATCTGCGGGGGAGCCTTCCTGAACAATGGCCGCTTGCGTCGGCCTGGGTGAACTACCCTAGCACAATCCATGCGCCAAAGAGTCGGTGTTAGACTGTTCTCATGGACACGCAATGGCGACATAAGGGAACCGATGTTCGCACCGATCACGTGCGATCACCACGGATGGGGCACAGTCGATCCGATTCTCCCCAATCTCTTGTGGATCCCCTCAATTTTGATAATTTGTCCGTCTTAAGCGATCCTGTGAAAAAAACCGCGGAGGGCACAACACGCCCCGATGGGCTACGCCTTTGGGAAGGCCCTGCGATCATCCTGATGGACCTCGATGCCTTCTTCGCTTCAGTCGAACAGCTTGACCACCCCGCTTGGCGAGGCAAGCCGGTCATCGTCGGCGGCAGCCCCGACAAGCGAGGAGTCGTATCGACCGCGTCCTACGAGGCGCGGCGCTACGGCGTCCATTCGGCGATGCCCTCCGCTATGGCCGCTCGACTCTGCCCCGACGCCATCTGGACTCCCGGAAACTTCCATCGCTATCGCGAGATGTCGAAAGCGGTGATGGAGATCCTCTACGATGAGTCGCCTCACCTTATGCAGGTCAGCATCGACGAAGCGTTTCTCGACGTAAGCCCGACACGAGCCAATCGAACCCATCCCTTCGTCGTCGCCCAGAGGATCCAATCGCGCGTCGACGAGCTCGGCATCACATGCTCGATCGGCGTCGGTCGATCGAAGTCGGTGGCAAAAATCGCCTCCGACCAGAATAAACCGCATGGCATCACCCTCGTCTATCCCGATGAAACCGAGGCCTTCCTGGCCCCTCTCCCCATCGGCGTGATGAGCGGCGTCGGAGCGGTCGCCCAACGGAGACTCCATGATTTCCATATCAGGACGCTCGGAGAACTCGCTCGTGCCGATACGGCCATCCTGAAACGCATCTTCGGCGTGAACGCGGCTCTCATGGCCGACCGCGCACGCGGTATCGACACGCCCGTCGCCGACGGCAAGCAACCCGCCAAGTCGATCTCCAACGAGATCAGCTTCTCGACGAGCATCTCCGAGACGCGCGAGCTGCGAGGGCGTATCGCCACCATGGCCCACAAGGTCGGCAGGCGCCTCAGGGCCAAGGGGCTTGAGGGTAAAACGCTCCACCTGAAGATACGCCGCGACGACCTTGGCGTACGCACCTGCCAGCGCAAGGTGGAAGACCTCGGCACGAATGAACTGACCTGGATCCCCCTGCTCTACGAAATGCTCGACGAGATCCACGAAGAAGGCGAGGCGCTGCGCCTCGTCGGCGTCGGGGTAAGCGGATTCGACGAAGAATCGGTGCAAGAAAGCCTGTTCTCACTCGACGGCTTCGACGAGCCCAGCGACCCCAACTCGCCGAAGAGCGTCTCTCCCCTCCTGTCGAATGCGCGGAAAAACGCCGGGCTTCTGGAAGCGAACGACCGCATCGCCCAGCGCTTCGGGGAGGGAGCCGTGAGGTTCGGCCACGAGATCAAAACCTACGGTCAGACCACCGGAACAGCGCCGAAGAACCCCGAAGACTACCGCTAGCGGCTCAACGGGACAGGCACTGTACTCGACAAGCGAACCTAGTTGAACTTGAAGATCTTCTGGGCCAGGTGATACGCCGTCAAACCGAACTGGCGTCCCGCCGGCGTCGGGATGTTGACGCCGGAGTTGAGAAGCGTGCGACGCAAGCGGTGATACAGCTTCTCGTCCTTCGCCTTCAGATACGCCCAGATCTCGTCGCGCTTCGCCTCGTTTTCAGGAGTCGGCTCCATACGCAGGAAGATCGAGCAGATGCACATCATCATGGAAAGGTAATTCCTCATGTACTTGCGCAGGCGAATCTCAGCGACCTTATCGAGATCCACCGCGTCGATCATGGTCTTGGTCACCCTCAGCTGCTGATCGATGCGGGAAAGCATGACCGATTCGTTGACCGACTGGTCCTCGCGGCCGATGAAGTAACGGTAAGCGTCCACATCGAAGTAGCGGATCGTCTGGACATGGGGCAGCGGCACGTAGACGAAGATGTTGTCCACATAGAAACAATGCTCGGGAAGCTTCAAACCCGCTTCGCGTAGAACCGCTGTGCGGTAAATGACCGAGTGCATAAGCAGATACTGGGAGGAATGGAAATGACCCGCCTCTTCCCATCCGAACTCGCGGTCGACCGGGAACACGTTGGTGTAGCCCATCGACGTAGACGTGCCCTCGTGGACCTTCTCGTACACGTAGTTCGAGATGATCAGGTCGGTCGCCTTCCCGTCGGAGCCGATCGACTCACGATGCTCGAGTGCGCTTTTCTGGGCACGCAGGTACGGCATGATGACGTCCATGGCGTCTTTGTCCATCCAGTCATCGGAATCGACGACCTTGAAATACAGACCCTCGGCGGCGGCCAGGCCCGCATTGACGGCACCGCCGTGGCCGGCGTTTTCCTGGTGAACGGCACGCACGATGCCAGGGTGCTCAGCCTCGAGCCGATCGCAGATCTGAGGGGTGTCGTCCTTGGTGGATCCATCGTCCACGAGAATGATCTCGATATCGTCCCCGCACGGCAGCAGGGAGTCAACGCAATTCTCCATGTACTCGGCCGAGTTGTAGCACGGCACCGCGAAGGAGATCGTTTTCATGAAGGGATTCACCGTTCCTTTCTCTTGGCAGCGGGCTTATGCCGCTTATCGGGCGCGGGAACCCACGCGCCTTGCCGCGCATTCCGCTCACGCCCCCAGGATTTCCCTTAAGGGCACATTATACTCAGCCGATGCGCCTCGCGGTAAAATGAAGCGAAATGCACTGACGCACGAAAGGATCGCCCATGACAACGCTCATCGATTCGATGATTGAACGAGCACAAGCAGAACGCAAGACCATCGTGCTGCCCGAAGGACACGACGAACGCATCCTCGCCGCAGCGGAAGAGGTCCTCAAACGCAACATCGCCAACCTCATCATCCTGGGCGACGAGGCCGAGATCGCTGCCAAGGGATACGATCTGGCCGACGCCACCATCGTCAATCCCCTCACTTCCGACAAAGCCGAGGAATTCGCAGCTCTCCTGTACGAACTGCGCAAGAAGAAGGGTATGACCGAAGAAGAGGCCCACGAGCTGGTCAAGGACAACATCTACTTCGCTACGCTCATGGTGAAATCCGGCCTCTGCGACGGCCTGGTCGGCGGCGCAAGCTGCGCAACGGTCAAGATCCTCTCCCCTGCTCTCAAGATCCTGAAGACCGCGCCTGGCGCACCTATGGTCAGCTCCCTGTTCCTCATGGACGTCCCCGAGTGCGACCTCGGTGAAAACGGCATCTTCGCCTTCGCCGACTGCGCGCTCGAGGTTCAGCCCACCGCGGAGAAGCTCGCCCATATCGCCAACCTCACCAACGATTCCTTCAAGCGCCTCATCGGCAAAGAGGCCCGCATCGCCCTGCTGTCCCACTCCTCCCACGGCAGCGCCAAGAACGACGATGCTCAAAAGGTCGTCGATGCGATGGCCTACATCAAGGAAACCTACCCGGATCTCCTCGCCGACGGCGAGCTTCAGCTCGATGCCGCCATCATCCCCGAGATCGGCGCCTCTAAGGCCCCCAACTCACCGGTTGCCGGCAAGGCGAACGTCTTGGTCTTCCCCGATCTCGACGCTGCGAACATCGGCTACAAGCTCGTGCAGCGCCTCGGCAAGGCCCAGGCCTACGGACCGATCCTCCAGGGCATTGCCGCTCCCGTAAACGACCTCTCCCGCGGCTGCACCGCTGAAGACGTCGTCGGCGTCATCGCCATCACCTGCGTTCAGGCCCAGACGCTCTAAACGAACCCCGCCGTCGAAGACAACCTCTTCCGCAGCGCGACGGTCACCCAAAAAACAAATCCCGCCCCTCGAACCGAAGGGCGGGATTTTTTCATGCTCTAGGATGCTCTTGGCTGTGCCTAGTCGCGCGAACCGGCGAACGGTACGATCTGGCTGCGCGCATGGACGATGTTGTACGTATCGCGCGCGATCATATATTCCTCGTCGGTGGGAATAACGATGATCGGAACCTTGGAGCGATCGGAAGAGATGATGCGCTCGAAACCGCGCTGCTTATTCTTCTCAGGGTCGAGAATGATGCCAAGAGGCTGCCATCCGGCAAAGATCATGCGGCGCATCTTGTCGCAGTTCTCGCCAACGCCGGCCGAAAGGACGATGGCGTCCGTACCGCTCATGAGGGCAAGGTACTGACCGATGTATTTCTTCACGCACGTTGAGTACATCTCATAGGCGAGGATGGCGCGCGGATCACCCGCATCGGAGGCTTCCCGCACGCTTCTCAGGTCGTTGCTGATGCCGGAAATGCCCAGAAGACCGGACTTCTTGTTGAGGATGGAATTCATCTCCTCGGCATCGAGGCCCTCATGGTCCATGAGGAACGTGACGATAGCAGGATCGATCGATCCGCTGCGCGTGCCCATCATGAGACCATCAAGCGGCGTGAAGCCCATCGAGGTATCGATAGGGGTACCGTGATCGGTTGCGGTAACCGAGCACCCGTTGCCCAAATGGCACGTGATCAAACGCAACTCGCTTGCCGGCTCACCGAGGACCGCAGCGGCGCGCTCGACCAGATAGCGGTGGGATGTCCCGTGAAAGCCGTACTTGCGCACGCCGTACTTTTCGTAGTACTCGTACGGAATCGGGTACATGTAGGAATACTGAGGCAACGACTGGAAGAACGACGTATCGAAGACCGCAACCATCGGCGTTTCGGGCATGAGCTCTTGGCAGGCGTAGATGCCGGCCAAAGCAGCCTTGTTGTGAAGGGGAGCCAACTCAGCCAGTTCGTCGATCTTCGCGATGACGTCGTCGTCGATAAGCGCCGACTCCTTGAAGTACTCTCCGCCATGGACGATGCGATGGCCCACGGCAGCGATCTCGTCCATAGACGAAATGCAGGCGTGCTCGCCGTGCTGAAGCGTGGAGAGCACCACTTCCATGGCTTCGGTGTGGTCGCGAAGCGGACGATGGTGCACGACCTCGTTTTCGTCGATGCCATGCTTATGAGACGACTGCTCGGTACCCACGCGCTCGCATAGGCCCTTGGCTAGAAGCTTATTGGTTGCAACATCGACCAATTGGTATTTCAGCGACGACGATCCAGCGTTGACGACGAGAATGTTCAAGCGAACCCCTCCTTGTACGGAATTCATGCCTTCCATTTTACGAAAAAGCCCTCCAAGGCCGCTTTGGCGCTCGGTACTTTACGGTGACTGGTAAGCGGTATCCAATAGCCTTCAAAAGGAGTGAAATCGCAGATAAGCGGTCATGTAACGGGCGCAAATCGGCTTCTTGCCCATAAAATGGCCCCGAAAAGGAGAAAGAAAATCGCGCGTTCTCCACAATAGCCGAAAGAAACTGCTCATTTACAGCCAAATGAGTAAATGCCAGTTAAGAGCCCTGGCCACGCTCGCACTTACATGCAAGCGTGGCCACGTCGCTACGCTTTGGAAAGGGAGCTATCCACGACATCGTCGTCGAGAGCGGAATCGAGCTGACCCATAAGAACGTCGATCTTCTGCTGAGCCCCCGAAAGACTCGTCTTCAAGTAGCGCAGAAGCGCAACGCCGCGCTCGTACTTCACCAAGCTCTCTTCGAGCTCGAGCGTATTGCTTTCAAGCGATTCGACGATCGCATTCAGCTCCGCAACGGCTTCTCGAAACGTAAGGCCCTCAACAGGGGACGGGGCAGCATTCTCAGTCATCTTCTTCCTCCAAAGAAATCAGTGCAGACAGTTCCATGGGCGCTTCTCCCTCAACGCGGCACGAAAGGGCCCCATCGGCAAGGCGCACACTCACCGAATCATCGGGACGCACATCCTTGACGCTTCGCACCACGCAACCCTCCTCGTCGGTGACGATGGACCAGCCGCGCTCAAGCGCCTTCAAAGGCGACAGATCCCCCAGACGGGCCGCGCATACCGCCGCTTCCTGCTTGAAGGGAACAACGAGATCGCGACCTATCCGAACGAGGGATTCCTCACGTCGCGACACCTCGTGGCGGGCGGGCGAAAGGAGAAGAGGAGCCTGGCGCAGGAGAAGCGCAGAGGCGCGGGCGACGTCCGACCCCATGGCATCGAGGGAACGAGGCAAAGCCGTGGACAGGCGAAGGCGAAGGGCGTCCACCTGATCGACTCGACGAGGCAGAAGAGCGTTCCCAGCCCGATCGAGCCGGTCGTTGAGCGAGTCGAGCGAAAGGGACTCGGCCGAAAACAGGGACGCAGGATCCTTAAACAGGGGCCTGGTCGCGATCGAGTCGAGGTACGCCTCCGATCGACGCAGACGATGGGAAAAGGAGCCGTGCATGCGATCGAAAAGGGAATCGAGGGCCTCTTCGATCTCCTCGACGCCCGGCCCCACCTCAAGCGCAGCGCCGGTAGGCGTCGATGCGCGGACATCGGCCACCATATCGGCGATGAAGTTGTCGTGCTCGTGGCCGAGGCCCGTCACGACGGGAATGGGGCACGATGCGATGGCGCGCGCAAGCGCTTCCGAATTGAAGGGCATGAAAGACTCGTACTCGCCTCCTCCGCGCACGAGCAAAACGAGCTCCGCGCCGGATGCGGCGACGACGTCGAGCGCGGAGATGAGATCGTCGACGGCCCGCGCGCCCTCGACGTTGATGCCCGCCAGCACGACGCGCGCAAGCGGGTAGCGACGACGCAAGGTTCGCAGGACATCGTGAACAGCGGCGCCTCTCGGCGACGTGACGAGCCCTATCGTTTGGGGGAACAGGGGCAAGGGACGCTTCTTCGAGGCATCCATCAGCCCTTCGTCCTTGAGCTTCTTCGCCAGACGGGCAACTTGAGCGCGAAGGTCGCCCTCCCCCGCAAGAACGAAGCGCGAAACCTCGAAGTTCATACGCCCCTTAGCCGCATACACGGAGAATTTACCGGTAAGCTCGACCTTAGAGCCCAAGGCCAGTTCGATCCCTTGGGCGTTGTACCGGTCCTTCCACATCATGCACGGAAGCGCAGCCTGCTCGTCCTTGACGGTGAAGTAGACGGCTCGGTAGCCGCGCTTGTTCGCAAGCTCGCTCACCTCGCCTTCGATCCTGAATGTATGACCCTTGAGAATCGCGTTGAAGCGCTTCAAAGCGACGGAGACCGTCATCGGCTTGCGCTTTGCGGCAGACTCGGGGGGCTCTCCCCCTCCGAAGGCCTCGTATTCGCCTCGAGAGTATTCGCCCATCATGGCTCTACTCCTCGCGCGATCCCAACAGATAGACCAGCTGCATGACGGAAATGAGCGCAGCGGCGACGTAGGTCAACGCGCAGGCGCGCAGCACGTTCCAGGCGCCGGAGCGCTCGCCGGCGGGAAGCCCGGTGGTGGACATGTAGACCAATGCACGCTTGCTTGCGTCGAATTCGACGGGGAGCGTGACGATCTGGAACAGTACGGCGAATGCATAGAAGATGATCGCCAAGTCGACGAGGCCGGCGACGTTCAGGAAGATGCCGATCAGAAGCAGGAAAATCCAGGTGTTGGACGCAAAGTTCACGACCGGGACCATGGCTCCGCGCACCTTCATAGGCATATAACCCTGTGCGTACTGGCAAGCATGACCGACCTCGTGGCACGCCGTCGCCGTCGCGGTGATGGAAGCGCCCTGGTAGGACTGAGGGTCGAGCGTGATGGAATTATCCTTTGGATTGAAGAAATTCTCGCCGTGACCGCCCATGCGAACCGGAACGTCGTAGATGCCGTAGTAATGAAGCATGCCGGTAGCGACCTGAGCACCGGTCATGCCATTGGAGATCGGCACGAAAGAGTACTTTTTGATCTGCCTGTTCACATAGGCCTGAGCACCGAAGCCGATGGCCACGGTCAAGACGATGAGCAGAAGGTAAGAAGACATACAGCAGCTCTCCTAGAGTCGACTATCGCTTTACACGTTGTCCTCTAGGATATAGGAATTGCGTTTACTCGCCTTCTGATTCGACGATTTCCAGATTTCCGTCTTTAATACGTAACGAAAAGCGGCCGTCGAGCAGATCCGCCAATTCCTTGCCGATAACGCGGTAGCGCCACCCCTTCATCAGTTCAGACTCGTCATCATGACCGCGTGCAAGCTTCATCAGCTCGGACTGGGGAGCGAGCGTCTGGGCGGCGATGCGGTTTTCCTTCGCGCGCAGATGCACGATGGCGTGCATCAGATCGAGCGCGATGTCGACGTTCGATTCGTTGCGCGACTTCACGCTCACCGTGGGGAGCTCGTCTTCGGGGCAGTCGTATCCGGCCTTGAGGCGCTTGAGAACGTTGCGGGCATCGGCCGGTTTAAGGGATTCGCGCAAACCGCGCACCATGTAAAGATCGTCGAGGGAGCGCGCTTCGCGACGGCATGCCTCGACGATCTGCTCATCGGAGACGATCCACTTGCGCGGCACGTTCGCTTTCTGGGCGCGCTCTTCGCGCCATGCGGCGAACTCGCGCGCCGCCGCCATTTGACGAGCGGTAAGCTGATTGACGCGCTTGAGCTTCCGATAGCGCAGGCGGGGGTCCACCTCGTATTTCTTGGGGTTCGATATCTCCTCGAAAGCGTCATCGAGCCAGCCGAGCCTACCTTGAGAGGTAAGCTGCTCGGTCATGCGCTTGTAGATCTTCGGAAGATAGATCACATCGTCTGCAGCGTATTCGACCTGGGAATCGCGAAGCGGGCGACGAGACCAATCGGTGTAGGAATCTTTCTTGGGCAGCGTGACGCTGCAGAAGGATTGGACGAGCGTAGCGTAAGAAGCCTGCTGGGTCTTCCCCAGCAAAGCAGCGGCCACCTGCGTGTCGAAGACCGGCTTGGGAACGACGCCCGTCTCGTGGTAGAGGATCTCTATATCCTGCGACGAGGCGTGGAATATCTTCATCACTTCAGGATCGACGAGGCACGGCGCCATGACCGTGAGATCCTCGATTCCCAAAGGATCGATGATGGCCACTTCGCCCTCGATGGCAACCTGGATCAAACACAGCTTCGCGAAATAGGTCTTCTCGCGAAGGAATTCGGTATCGATCGCCATGTACGGGCTTTTGGCGCAGCGCGCCATGAACTCCTTGAGTTGAGCGTCGGTTTCGACGAGCATTAACGCTATCCTTCGATGTACTAAATTACGGCACGGGCACAACGCCTGCCCCATGGGGTCCACGCATGCGCCCAATCATGTACTATGCCATCATACTAGCAAAAGGGGTTGGCTTGAAAGTACTCGTGATACATAACATGAACTCGGGCCTCCGCAATGGAGCCGTGTACGACTTCGTCCGCATGTACTCCGAAGACGGCGACGAGGTGACCATCCGCACGTTCGGTGGCGCCACGCCCCTCGAGGGACTGCTCGGCGACGCGACCGACTTCGATTTCGTCGTCGCAAGCGGAGGCGACGGGACCGTCGCCTCGGTCAGCTACGAGCTGCGCTACACGGATCTTCCCATCCTCCCCTTCCCTGCCGGCACGGCCAATCTGCTCGCCATGAACCTCTTCGAGCCAAACGAGCCCCATGCGATCTGCAAACTCGCCGACAACGCGATCACCCTCGATTTCGATATGGGGGAAATCGAGGACGCGCAGGGGGAGAAGCACGGCTTCACCATGATGGCCGGCTGTGGCTACGACGAGCTCATCATGCGCACGGCAACCGAGCACAAGCGGCTTCTCGGCGACATCGCCTATTTCGAGGCAGCAGTCTCGAACCCCACCCCGCAGGTTTCCCACTTCACCTTGACGATCGACGGAACCCCGATCGAGGTGGACGGAATCGGCGTCGTCGTCGCCAACTTCTCGAAGATCCAATTCGACCTCATGGTCTCCGACAAGAACCTCCCGCGCGACGGACAGATCGACGTGATCGTGCTCAAAACGAAAAACGCCTTCCAACTCATTCCGACGGTGATGGCGAAAGTCTTCGACCACACCGGCCAGCTAGCGAAGAAAGTCGGCGGTCTTGAGCTCTACCGCGGCAGCGAAGTGAGGATCGACGCCGATCCGGCGCTTCTCGTCCAGTACGACGGGGAACCGACCGAGATGAGTACCCCGATCACGGCTCGCTGCTTGCCAAAGGCCATGCGCCTCATCGTCAGCGACGAGTGCAAGAAGCACTTCGTCCCCGAACGCTAACCCCGCCAAACCGCCTTTTCGCCCGAAACGACGACCGCCCCCGCCCGGATCATGCCGGCGGGGGCGGTCGTTTTCATCAGTGCGAAAAAGGGGCTAGACCCGTTCCGAGGATTTCCGTATGACTTCGGTTTCCTCGTCGCTCACGCAGTCTTCGCGTAACTGCTGAGCCTCCATGATGACGCGCGCAAGCTCAAACGTATCGGTGTTCTGAGGATCGAACCCCTTTGCGCGCATGAGCTCCTGGTTCTTGCGCACCGTCCATTCGCGGTAGTTTTTCGTATAGCGCATCTGGATGACCTCGAGCACGATGGCGAAGACCATGGCGAAGTACACCATCAGCTTCTCAGCGTGCATATCGAGGACCTCGATGCCGGAATTGATGCCGAAGCCGTCGAGGACGAGCAAGGCGCCGATGGCGATGATGAAGACCAGGGCGAGGATCTTCATCTCAGCGTGGGCATTGATGAAATCGGAGATCGCATCGATGAAGACCATCATGAGGAGGATGGCGACCATGACGGCGATGATCATGATGATGAGGTGGTTGGCAAGACCGACGGCGGTGATGACCGAGTCGATGGAGAACACGAGGTCCATGACCATGATGGTGGCAACAGCCGAAGGCAAGGTGAGAGCACGGCGACCTACCTCGTTATCTCCTTGGCTTTCCTTTTCCTCGGAAAGGCTCAGGAGATCGCGGACCTCGGCGATGCCCTTGTAGATCAGGTACAGACCGCCGAAAAGCAAGACAAGATCCCTTACGGAGAATCCGAGCTCTTCCCCTCCGACTATGACCCCGGGGATGGTGAAGAGAGGCGTTGTCATATGGACAAGGAACGATGCGAAGCACAGGAAGATGACGCGCATGATGAGCGCACCCGCCAAACCGAGCTTTCGACCGAGGTGCTGCTTCTCCGGAGGAAGGCGATCGGTCGTGATGGCGATGAACACGAGGTTATCGACACCGAGAACGATCTCGAGGAACAGAAGCGTGATCAAACTGATCCACGCCTCAGGCGTCGCGAAAATGGAGAGATCCATATGCCAACCTTTCTTGCAGATCTTGCAGATGCCCAAAAAAAGACTCACGGTGAGGAAAGCGTCGATCTTTCCCCACCGTGAGTCTCGTCGTTCAAGACGCGCCAGACCTTTTTGTCGATCATGATGTTGACGGGTCACATATCTCTATGACAACTACTCCCCCACGGGATTTCTCAATGATAGCATGAAGCGGCGTTGCTTATGTGCGATCGCCGGCGCACACCAAACCACCACGAAAAGAACCGCTATGCTTGTGACACGCGCCGAAAGCGCGTCGCCGAGCACACGTTGCACGCACCTTAAGGAGGAGCGACATGCGCCACGCACGAAACGAGAGCAGCAACGCGACGGACCCCGTACAACCCGCGCTGCGCCCTCATTACAGAGACGGGAATTCGCCCATCGCGGTCGATTCCCCCATGAAACATCACAGCGCCATGATGCCCCATGCCCGCAAAGAGCCTATTCGACGGATATTCCCCATCATCGCCGTCGTCGCCGCGCTCGTCGTCGCAGGAGGGGTCGCCGCCTATTTCGGCCTAAGCGCCGCCCAGAAAGCGCAAGGGAACAGCCCCGAAGCGGTCGCAAGCGCGACTTCGAACCAGGTCGACTACCATCTGCCTTCCATAAACGAGCTCAAGAACGCATCGAGCTCTAGCCTCAAAGCGTTCGCCGACGAACAGGCAGGCTCGACCATCGACCGCACCAGTGAAGCGGCAAGCGCATCGGGCGGCGTCGAACTCATCCACCTTGCCGAGGGAGTCGATCTGGCGACGGCGGCAGGCTGGTATGCCCAGGGAGTCGATTCCCTTTCGGCGGCCGACGCGGCGCGCCTGCTCAACGGGACCTGGCAAGCGAACCTCTCCTCGTCGCGCTCCTACGATTGTCGCCTGCGTTTCGCGCTCTTCGACACCCCTGATCAGCAGAGCGCCGTTTCGACCGCCCTTGAAGCCATCGGCTTGTCGGGGGCGAAGACGACCGACCAGGGCACGGACAGCTACGGCAACACCTACGTGGAGGGAACCGTAAAGGCGGACAAGAAGACCCGTATCTGGCGCGTGGCCGCTTGCCCCCTGTCGTCCGTTTACTCGAATAGCGGGCTTCCCGCCAACGCTTCGTACGTCGTCGTTTCGGTCGAAGACAAGTAAAACCGCGCCAGGCCCCTTCGCAAACCTCAAGCGCCCCGCCGTCTTCAAGGGAACAGCGGGGCGCTTTCATAGAGAGCGTCGTTTTGCGTGAGGCGAAGCTGGTCTATTCAGTCGTGATCGTGGTTCGAAGATCGATGCCGAACATCGTAACCACCTGAGGCTCGGGATCGGGAACCGACGCGTCGTCCCCGACAAAGGATACCGTCAGGGTGTGGGCGCCCAGATCCTTCACGAGGAAGCTCGTGCGCTGGCCGACGGGGATCTGGTTGACTTCAACCGGCTCGGGGTCGTTCGAGGGATCTCCGTCGCTTAGAGCGTCGCTTACGTCTCCTTTGTAAAGAGCCACGTCAACCGACAAGCCATCGGCGGCGCCGCTATCGGAGAGAACGGAAACATTGAGCTGCCCCGATCCGGCCGTTACCAAAATGAGAGCGGCGAGAGCAAGGGCGATGGCGATGGCGATTCCCCTCATCAATCGCTGGCGGGGAGTGGAGGGCTTTGCCGGTTCTTTGGTGGAAGTGGTTGAAAGGTCGAACATCCCGCCCTCAGCGGCCTTCGCGCGGCGAGCAGCGGCCGCCGCGATAGGAGAAACCTCCTCGGGCTTCTCGGCAGTGGATTCATCCTGATGGTTCTTCTCTTCGGTCATCGCTTCCCCTCCCCTTGTTGTTCTCCTGCGACATTTTACCCGAACCAATCGAAAACGCTTGCAAGGTGCATACCCGCACCCTTGTCGAGGACCATGAAGAGAACTTGATGTTCGAAATAAAAAACGGCACCATACGGTGCCGTTCGATTTCAAATGGAGCGGACGACGGGGTTCGAACCCGCGACCCCAACCTTGGCAAGGTTGTG
>CAUHNN010000022.1 GCA_959607715.1 uncultured Eggerthella sp.
GCCCCGTCGCGTGTACTGCGTGCAGGACACTTATCCAAAGTGGTCTAACACAACGATCTTATGGGACACCTGATCTTGAAAGGAACTTCATGGCGAAGAATCATCGCTCCGCGATTCCACCCATTCCGAAGAAGATGGGCTCCAGCCGCCAGGGATTCGGCGGGGAAGGCGGCGGCAAGGGAATCGGCCCGAACAAAGCCAGCGGACGCAAAGGCGGCATCCGCCGACAAGGGTCAAAGCGCGGGTAGCGTTCGCCGCCGCGTACCCAAACGAACGCTATACTTCTCCAAAACCCGCTAGACCCGCGAAAAGGACTTCCCATGGCCGCAAACCGCACGTTTCGCTTCGCCAAGCGCGAAGATACCGCGCTCATCCTCGAATTCATCAAAGCCCTTGCAGAATACGAGCACATGCTCGATGAAGTGGTGGCCACCGAAGCGCTGCTCGAGGAATGGATCTTCGACAAACAGAAGGCCGAAGTCCTCTTCGTCCTCAAAAACGGCGAAGAAGTAGGGTTCGCCCTCTTCTTCCACAACTTCTCGACCTTCCTCGGTCGGGCCGGCATCTACCTGGAAGATCTCTTCGTGAAACCAGAACATCGCGGCAACGGACATGGCAAAGCACTGCTCAAGAAGCTCGCCAGCATCGCCGAAGAAAGAGGGTGCGGCCGGCTGGAATGGTGCTGCCTCGACTGGAACAAGCCCAGCATCGATTTCTACCTGTCGCTCGATGCTGAGCCCCTTTCGGATTGGACCACGTACCGTCTTGCCGGCACTACGCTCAGCACTCTTGCCGAATAGGCTGAAAGGCGCAACGCCCTTCAGCCTCGCCTTCCTTTAGCGGCCCCTCCGCGCATACACCGCGCCCAGCGCGGCCAAGAACGTAACGATGGCCAGCGCACCGAAAACGATGGGCAATCTGCCCTCATCGCCGGTCGAGGGCAGTCCATTGCCTTCCCCCGCTGCCGATTCCCCGTCGCTGGGGTCAGCGCCGTTTCCCTGATCGCCAGCGGCAGGGTACGCATTCTGCCCATCACCCGAGCCATCCGAACCTCCGGAGCCGCCGCCATCGCCGTCGCCCGAAGCATCCGTTTCCGTGATGCGACCGGCACCTGCAGCGTTCTCGTAACCAGCGCCTATCACGCCACCCAAATCCTGGGAAACGTAATCGATGAGCACCTGGATATCGGTGATTCCCTCGTCGACCACCACATCGTTGTCGACGAACATGGACATGCCGTCTCCCCCATCGCGCAGCAGGAAGGTATGGGAGGCCACCGTGTAGGTTGCCCCAAGGTCGATCGGCTGACCGCCTACCTTCACGTCGCAAACACGACGCTGCCCGTCAACGCTCACGAACGAGCCTTTTTCATCGACCACCACCGCAGACTTCACGTCGGGGTCGATCGCGTAGGACAGACCCGAAACCTGCAGAAGCTTGTTGCTGCTGTCCGGGTACACGGCCGCACCCATCTCAAGCGCATCGATGATTTCCTGGCCCGTTGCCTCGATCACGCAGATGTTGTTGTTGAATGGCTGTACGGTGAGCAACTCCCCATACGTGAGCGTCCCTTCGTCGATGGGGCCGCGAATGCCACCGGCGTTCGTCAGGCCGATGTCGGCACCCATGCGCACTCGATAGGCATCGGCGATCAAATCGCCCAGATTCGTTTCCCCGATCGTGGCCAAGCGGATGTCCTCATCCGATTCCCACGGCATATCAACTTCGCTCGTCCCCAGTTCTTCATTCAGAAGCTCCTCGAATTCGCTCTGATGGGAAACGAGCTTTTCCTGAACCTGCGCATCCTTTTTCGTGTAATCCTCGGGCGCGATCAACTCGGCCGTGAAGGTGCCGCTGGCATCAAGCGTCAACTCACCTATCGCGGCAAGGTTCGAGCCCGTTTGCACCAGCAGGGTATCGGCCCCGTCCTTGTTGGCAATGCGCTTGTTGTAGCTTTCATGCGAATGACCATCTATCACCACATCGATGCCCGTCGTGTTCGCGATCACCGCTTCACTGCTCCAGCGCGGCGTCACCCCGACATTGCCCAGATGCCCGATGGCCACCACATGATCGACGCCTTCGGCCTTAAGCTTGTCCACCTGCTCCTGAACGCGCTTGTAAAGGGCCTCGCCCGTTTCGTCTTGGCAGAACCCGACGATGGTCGTCCCGTTTTCATCCTGGAAATTCGCGGGACGTGATTTTGTCAGCGACTCGGGCGTCGTGATGCCCACAAAGCCGATCTGCACTTCCTTGGCACCGATCAGATACGTTTCGATCGAGCTTCCCTTACCGAACAGCAGATCATTCGTGGGAAGACTGTCGATGTTCACTCCCAGATACTCGATTCCGCCCTTTTTCGCTTTGGAAACGAGCGTCTTGAGCTGATCAAGCCCGTAGTCGAATTCGTGGTTTCCCGCGATCGCGAGATCGTAACCCGTCGCCGTCATAGCCGACACCACGCCGTCGCCCTTGGTAAGGGTCGCCAAGGCGTTGCCCTGCACCGCATCGCCGGCATCCAGCAACGTCACGTTCCCGCTGCCCATAACAGAGCTGCCTTCCCTCTCGAGAGCAGCGACACTCGCGTAATTGAAGCCGGACGGATCGGCCTCGAGACCGGCTCCGTGCACGTCATTGGTGAAATAAATCGATGCTGATTCCTGGCCGACCGACACCTCTTCATCGGTCTTGACCAGCTGGAAGCTCATGGTCTCCTTCGACTCATCGCTCGTAAGCACACCCCAACCACTGCCCACTCGTTTATCGGGGTCATCGCTTCCGCCGTAGACGAGAAGCTGATCAGACGACGCCCTTGCATCGACGTCCTCAAGGTAGTGCGCGTTGCGGAAAGGCAGACCAACCAAAGCGCGACGAGCATCCCCGTCAAGGACCTCGATATACGACGGCATAAGACCCGGGCGATGATCCGGGGTGTTCACGGTATTGAACAGCGTTTCATCTTCAGCCGAGATGTCCCTTTCGTTCCACATCCCACGATCCCAGTGCCACACCACCAAGCCGCCGAACTCGGCAGCCGATTCGCCCACCGCCGCATCGTACAAGCCATACAGACCTTTATCGAAACCGGTCATCTGACGATTTTCGACGAAGAAGAACTCGCCTTGCACTCCCCCGTCATCGATATCATCGGAGCCAGCAGCGAAGCAATATACGTTGTTGGTCGACGCATCGACTTCGAACGACCCTTCATCGGAAACCTGAACAGGGTCGAGGAAGCCAAGGAGCATGCGGCACACCGGATCGAGTTCCGTTGGGATCTGATGCGACGAGACGAAAGACTCCTCGGAATAATCGCCGTCAGTGCCCCAGGAACCGTCTCCCATCGCCGAAAGCCCGTGCACATCGAACGTGGACCAGTCGCCCTCGACGCCAGTGGTGTTGTAAAGATCGGGCAACCCGATGTAGTGGCCCAGCTCGTGCGTCACGCTGCCCGAACCCCCCTGATGCTCGAGCATCGTCCCGCTGGAGCTCTGCATGCGTTCGGTTTCGCCCATCACGATGTACCTGTTGATGTTCACGGGATCGGTGGAGATCTCCACACCCGAATTCGCATGCGCCCACACATGCTTCTCCGTTTCGGCGCCCGTCGACGCCTCGTACCCCGCGAGGATGAACGTGACCGCCAATTCATCGTTCTCGATCACCCCGTTGCCGTTCTTATCGAATGCGCCGAAGTCAACGTACGACCGGGCCTCATCGCATGCCAGGGAAAGAGTCTCGATGAAATCCTCGTCCCCGACATGATCGCCTCCCCAGTTTCCATGTGCGCGAGGGATCGTCACATGCACCACGCCGTCGTTGGCGGCATCACTGACATTGGTGTTCCCATCCGTGCCATGGGAACTGCTTTCCGCCGCCGGCATGAAGGTGAAGCTGCCGTCCGAAGCATCGCTCCAGAACTTCTGGGTGGAGTGTTCATCATCGAAAAGCGCTTCGGTCCAGTCGTAATCATCGCGATAAGGGGTATCATCGTTTTTCTCGCTCTGATCATCGAAGCCCACCACGATGGCAAGCAACGGTATGGAAGAAGGCAGCGTGCCCACGCTGCTTCGAGAAAGCCCGTAGGTTGCGACTTGGGAGGCATTTTGACTCAGAAGGGTGAAATCCTTCGAAACGCCTGTCCCGTACTCAGCTCCGGCAAGCGCCGAATAGGAAGCCTTCGCGCGATCGCTTCCAAGATCATCAACGACGGCATAACGATCCGTTGCGGCCACGGCATCGGAAGCAGATGCACCGAGCACGTATCCGCTTTCAGGATCCCCCTCAACGAAGCACAGGGCCTTCGTCTCCGGATCGCGCTGCAAAAGCAGTCCGCCTTCGGTGGCGTAATAGGAGAAATCCTCATCGCCGTAAACCCGATACGTCACGGTCGAACCGTCAGGCTGAACGGCCGTCTGGGCCCACGGCGCGGCAGGCACCGCAAAAGCCGAGCGGGGAACAATGAAGGCAAGGCAGAACCCGCACAGTAAAAGGGCGAACCACCCGAGCGTTAAAACGTGCAGTGAATGCGAACGGATGCAGCGATGGGTCATCTGTCGTCTCTCTTTCAAAGCGCTTGGCCTTCATGGCATACCCTCATACTATGACCGAAAATCCGCCCATCATCAGCGAAAAACAGGTGGCCAAGAAAAAAGAAGGGAAGCGGGCCCGCCCCTTCACGCACGAAGGGGCGACTCGATTCGAAAGGAAGAACGGGCTTGCCGGTTTGCGCAGATCAGACGCATGTCAAAGCATTTTGGCAGCGCATTTTGCGCCTGGTTGGCCCAGTGCAAAACCCTTTAGGTGGTACGATTGCCCCCGCTGGTCCACGGTAAGATCAGTCGAAGCAAGCGAACCGAAAACGAAGGAGAGGTTCATGGAGCTGGCAGCGCAAATCAAGAAACACCGCGCCCGCCTCGGGCTTTCCCAGGAAGCACTGGCGGAAAAGGTGTACGTCTCGCGCCAGACCATCTCGAACTGGGAAACCGACCGCACCTACCCCGATGTGCAAAGCCTCCTTCTTTTGAGCACGCTCTTCGGCGTCAGCGTAGACGATCTGATCAAAGGAGACGTGGAAGCCATGGAGACCATCATCGAAAGGGACCGCAAAACCATTACCAAGCTCTACATCGGAGAATCCCTCTGCCTCGTCGGCGCCATCGCAAGCGAGCTGGCGGCCTTCGTGCAACTCATCGGCGGCTGGGGCGTTCAGGCCATCCCCACGATCCTTCTCTTCGCCGTGCTGTTCGGCTTGTCGCTCTACCTGCGCAGCCGCGCCATGAAGCTTGCGAAAAGCCGCGATCTGCACACCTTCTTCGAGATCGTATCCTTCGCGAAAAGCGGCGAGGCGGGGCGCGACGGGGCACTGAGCCGCTTCGCGCGAAACCACTCGATGGCCTACAAGGCAGCGGGGGCCGTCGCAGGGGGTATCGTCGGCGCCTTGCTCGCCATTCTCGCCGCTATGGCCACACTCAATTTGTAGCTAAAACCCAGCCGCTCGAACCTAAGCGCGTCTTCCCGAGAAGAAGGCGCGCTTTTCAACGCTCCCGACTTTCACGGGCACCGTGCTCCAAAGGGGCATCGGGTAGAATGTGTTCAGCGAAACCTTCAACCATCATCAGGAGGAAACCATGGGCGTTACCCTCGAATCGCATCTCGACCTTCTGTCCACCTATCTTCCCACGGCAACCGACGCCGCCGTCGAATACGCTCTCGGCCAAGCGAAGCTTTCCGCGCCTGCGCCCACCGAGCTGTTCGCCTCCGACGTACACGGGGAATACGAAGCCTTCTCACACGTGCTCCGCAGCGGCTGCGGCAGCGTGAAGCGCGCCATCGACGAAGTCTTCACCGACGAAGATCAGGGTCGAGCCGCTGATCTGTTCAGCCTGATCTGCTATCCGGAAGAGAAGACCGCCTACATGGTAGAACATGCAGAAGACCCGCATTCATGGCGTGCCGGCGCCATCGAGGACCTGACGGCGCTGTTGGCCCTCTACGCCGACGAGCTCACCGCCACCGACGTGCTCGAAGCGCTGCCCGAAGAGCTCGTCGACCTTGCAACCGAGCTTTTGCTCAGCCCCTCCTACAGCACCATCATCATCGAAAGCCTCATCGAAACCGAAGCCGCCGATGATGTGATCGTCTCCTTCGCCACCGCCGTGCAGCATCTAAGCGTCGGCCGCCTCCATCTGGTGGGCGACGTCTACGACCGCGGGCCGGCGCCCGACGCCATCATGGAAGAGCTCATCGACTATCCCAACGTCGACGTGCAGTGGGGCAACCACGACATCGTCTGGATGGGAGCGGCTCTCGGTCAGCGCGGCTGCATCGCCCATGTGGTGCGCAACTGCGCGCGCTACGGCAACCTGTCCATCCTCACCGAGTCCTACGGCATCGACATCCTCCCGCTCGCCCTCTTCGCCCTGAAGGCCTACGGCGACGACCCGTGCGTGGGCTATGCGCTCAAGAGCAACCCCGGACTTTCCCCCGAGGAACTCGACCTGAACGTTAAGATCCAAAAGGCCATGGCCATCCTGCAATTCAAGGTAGAGGCCCAGCTCATCGACGAAAACCCCACCTTCGGCCTTGAGGATCGCAAGCTTCTCCACACCATCGACCGCGAATCGAATACCGTCGTCGTCGACGGCATCGAGTATCCCCTCACCGACCCGATCTTCCCCACCGTCGACTGGGACGATCCCTACCGTCTCACCGACGAAGAAGAAGCGGTCATGACCGCCCTCGAAGAAGCTTTCGTGAACTGCGAGAAGCTTCAGCGCCACATGGCGTTCTTCCTTGAACGCGGCAGCCTCTACCGCATCGAAAACGACACGCTCATGTTCCATGCCTGCGTGCCCTTGAACGAAGACGGCTCGCTCAAGGAAGCGAACATCTACGGAAGCGTCTTGGCGGGCAGAGCGCTCTTCGACGCCATCGACGAATACGTGCGCACCGCCTTCGAGGACCCCGATCCCGAAGCCCGCAAGAAGGGTCGCGACCTCCTGTGGTATCTGTGGCTCGGCGAAGGATCGCCCCTGTTCGCGAAGAGCAAGATGGCTACTTTCGAGATCTATCTCATCGCCGACAAGGCGGCGCGCAAGGAAGTGAAGAACCCCTTCTACTCGCTGCTCGACGACGAAGAGGTTTTGGCCGGCATCTTCCGCGACTTCGACATGGACCCCGAGCGTTCGCGCATCGTCTGCGGCCACACTCCCGTGAAGGTCAAGGACGGCGACGACCCGGTCAAGGCGGGCGGCAAGGTCATCATCATCGACGGCGGCTTCTCAAGCGCCTACCAGTCCACCACCGGCATCGCCGGTTTCACCCTTATCTCGAACGAAGCGGGCGTAACGCTCGCGACGCATCAGCCCTTTGCAGGCAGGAAAGCCGCGATCGAGCAAAACGCCGTTTTGGAATCGAGCTTCCGCCCGATCGAGCAGGCAGACGAGCCCGTGATCTTCGCCCAGACCGATGAAGGGTCGCTCATGGAAGATCAGCTCGACGAGATCATGCTTCTCGCCGACGCCTACCGAGCCGACGTGATGCCGCAAGGCTAACAACGCACGCTCAGCCCCTCTGCCGAAACAACCGGCGCCTCACGTATGACGGCCGTCGCCCTTGCGCAACCGCGTTTTCAGGGCGGCGGCTATCTTTCTGCTTTCACATGCCTTCTGAACGGCTTTACGGCGCGTCCACTCGTCGAGAGCGCCGAGCGATGCGCAGCCCTCAAGCCACGGAAGCACCTCTTCCGGTTGATGGGCAAGCGCCTCGGCGAAGAACCACGCCCTCATCATGTTCACGTAGTAGCCAGGCGCCGGCGCTTGAGGAGCGAGGCCCCCTTCGGCGCGCACCGCAGTGCAAGAGACCTCTTCCAGGAACACGGGATCGAACCGATCGTCCAGGAATCCATCCATCAGAACGCGGATCCCGAAGCGAACGACGTAGGCCCGATCGCTTGCCATCCATTCCCGCGCCTTGGAAAGGGCGCGCTCGGGCTGCTCGAGCAGGGGACGCACCGCAAGGGCATCGCATGTCGCCCAGTTGTCGACGAAGGGCAGGAACGCCTCGTATGCGCCGAGCCTCTCGTCGTAGCCCTTTACCAAGGCGATCGCATAGGCGTGCAGTTGATCTTCCTCGAAGAAACGATGGGGAACCGCGCGCATGAAATCGTGAAAATCGGCGCGCCGCAAAAGGGCGCGGGAAAGCTTGCGCAGGTCAGGAGCGCGCACCCCGATGAATCGCGAGCGATCCGCGCCCGGGACGAGAGAGGCCATGAAGTCCGCGTGCTCCGCATCCTGACAATGGACGAAAGCCCTCGCCACCGCTTCCCCGATCGGCTCTTCCCGAAAACCCGGCAGCGCCCTTTCGAGCACCTGTTCAAACGACACGCATGCGCCCTCGGCGATGTGCCTTTCCTTTTCCGCTCGGGTCAACTGCTTGAAACGGTACTCGGCGCTCATCGCGCGCTCCTTGGTGTAGAAGCGAGCGACGGCGACAAGCTCAAGGGGGCCTCGACACCGCGTGTACTTCGCGCCGCGGCCTGAACGGTGGGCCTCGAGGCGTCGCTCGACATCGGTCGTGTATCCCGTGTAGTACGTTTCGTCAGCGCACCTAAGCACATAGAGGAAATGCTTGAACGACTCCATGAACGACCCATCCTTCCCCTTGTAGCAGCGCCGATAACGACCGAGGGCCATCCTATCATGCCTGACGGCAGGGACCCGATCCCGGCAAAGGGCGCAAGCTCTCCCGAAAACAAGAACGGGAGACCTGACGGCCTCCCGTTCTTCCCTATCGTAACCGTCCACGGAAACGCCCGTGAATGGCACGCGCCTAGATCTCGATCTTCGCACCGAGCAGACCGGCGAATTCACGGCAGATAGCCGTATCGCCAGGCCATGCAGGAGCAGTGACCAAGTTGCGGTCCACGACCGCCTGATCAGCCGGAACCTCAACGTATTCGCCGCCGGCGAGGGTGACGTCGGGGCCGACCGCCGGATACGCCGTCGCCTTGTAGCCTTCGAGGACGCCTGCTGCCGCAAGCACCTGAGGACCATGGCAGATAGCCGCCACGGGCTTTTCGGCAGCGAAGAACTCGCGGACGATCTCCAAAACGCGTGCATTCAAGCGAATGTACTCGGGAGCGCGACCGCCCGTGATGAACAAGCCGACGTAATCGGCGGTGTCGACGGCGTCGAAATCGGCGGTGAGAGCGAAGTTGTGACCGCGCAGTTCAGCGTAGGTCTGATCGCCCAGGAAGTCATGAACGGCCGTGGGAACGATATCACCGGCCTTCTTGTCGGGGCAGACCGCATCGACCTGGTAGCCGAGCATGGAAAGCGCCTGGAACGGCACCATGGTTTCGTAGTCTTCGGTGAAATCACCGCAGAGCAACAGGACCTTCTTAGCCATAGAGATTCCCCTCTCTTCATGCGCCTGCGCGCGTTGACTCTTCACCCATCATACTCGAAACGATTTAGAAAATGAACATGTTCTAAATCGGCGCCGGAGCGCAGCGTCGGCGAACGGGCGCACGGTCACAGGACGGAAACGGACGCGTTTCGACGGACCTTCCCCAAACCCCTCACAGCAAACCAAGCGACTGCCACAGAGGAACGCTTGCCAAACAGGCGATCAGATTGGCGCCCATGTAGACGAAGTTGAGCGCGACGTTGTCGCGATGTCCCACTATGTCCTCGTCGATGGAAGCGAGCGCCGAAAGGTACACGCAATTGGAGAAACGCAGATGCCAGACGAACGACGACGTGGCGGCAACGAAGAGAAGGACCGCGATGCTGATGTCCATCGAATACGCCAACCCGCCGAAGACGGCGAAGAACACGGCAACCGTGGCCGTCTGGGAAATGATGACGAAGCGCAGCAGATACGTCGCTACGCATACCATGACGACGAGCAGATAAGGATTCGCCATGATCGGAGCAACGACGGGAGACAGCGTTTCGGCGAGCCACGACGCGACCCCGAGGGTGGTCATAAGACCCGCAATGGAAAGAACGGCGCCGATGAAGACGACGGTTCCCCAGGGAATGCCCACCCTGAAATCGCCCAGGCCCATCAAACCGGCCAGCGCGCAGGCGACCATGGCGAGCACGGCGACGATAGCCGGGTCGATGCCCGTTACGCCTCCCGTCATCCACCCGACGAGCGCGAAGGCAAGGACAATCCCCGCGATCTTCTCGTTTCTCGTCAGGGGACCCATCTTGGCAAGCTCCTTGGCCGCGAAGCCCTTCTCGATCGCAGCCGCATCTGCTCCCGGCTTGAGGCAGCGCACGATGAACAGGAAGGAAATCGCCACCACCACGATAAGCCATACGAACGTCATCTGCAGCCACCCGAACCAGGTAAACGACGCCTGATCGGCAGGCACGAATCCCAAGATGATGAAGACGACTGCCGCGCCGCTGAAGAACGCCGCACCCAGCACGCCACCGCTCAGCCAGGCGGCAGCGAACAAACCGCGCGCGCCTTTGCTTCCCCGCTTATACCCCAAAGCCTTGCTCACCTGAGAGGCAAACGGGCATAGAATCGCGCTTTTGGCGGTAGTGGACGGAATCATCGGGTTGATGACCATTCCGACCGAAAACAAGGCCATGACCTGCCCGGTGTAGCTTTCGGGGAACATCCTCAAAACGGCGAAGGCGATGCGCTTGAGCAAGCCGGTCGACGCGACGACCGAGCCGATGCCGAGCGCCCCTATCACCAGCCACACCGTCGTTCCCGAAAACGGACCGAACACCACACCGAAATCCGCGAGGTCGAACACGAGGAACAAGCAGAGCGCGAATAAGCCGATGTACACGTCGCCCGCCACATCGAGCACGAGCCACATGATGGTGGCGGCGAAGATCCCTAAATAGATCATCGCCTCCTCGGTCAGTCCCTCCGGCACCGGCACGCAGGCGATAACGACCCCGATAAGCGCAGGAACCACGAGCTTCGCCAGGAATACGCCTGGAAAGCCTCCCTTTTTCGCAACAGCATTCATCTCCGACCAGATCCCCTTCCGCACTCGCGAACCTCACGGCGCCATCCTTGAACGTCACCCTCGTCAAGGCGCACCCTCCTTCGCCCTCGATCGTATGCGTATCCGGCCGAATGAATGAAATACCCTTTTCGAAAGAACACGCCTCCGCAATCGCATACGCCCCCCCTTGCGTTATGCACAATGCGCATAACGCCCGATAAAGAAGGCGGGCGGATCGCGTTGCCATGCGCGGCGGAAACGGAATCGCTCGGCATTATCTATACTGGAGCGGGGACGCATATTCATCAGACACGGGGCAAGGGGATCGCTCGCATGGAAACCACGTATCTCGAAGAATTCATACACCTTTCGAAAACGGCCAGCTTCACGAAAACATCGCTCGCGCTCAACATTTCGCAGCCGACGCTGAGCCATCATATCGCCCTGCTCGAATCCGAATTCGGATACCCGCTCATCGACCGAACGACCCACACCTTCAAGATCACCCGCGCCGGCCTCGAGCTGCTCAACAGCTCCTACGAGATCGTTTCCCTCATCGAGCGAGCGCGAAAGGAAGCCCATCGCCTCGCAAACGCGCCGCGCGATATCGTTTTCGGCGGGTACTACTATCTCGAGCGCATTCAGCGCTATCTGCTGGAATCGATCATGAAGGCGAAGCGCGAGGATCTCCCCTTCACGACACGCATCTACGAAGCGCACACCACCAGCGCCCTTCTCGCGTTGCGCGAGATCAACATGGTCGATGACCTGCGGAAAGGGAGCATCGACGTCCTGCTGGTCCCCCTCCCTTCGAATTCCCTACTCGACGAATTCAACGGTCGCGTGCTGTTCAGGGAAAAGGTGGCGGCGCTCATCTCCGAAGACAGCCCGATCGCGACCGAAGGGGAGCTGTCCCTCGAGGATCTTGAGGGACTCCATTTCCTTCGCGGAGGCAGCCTTCTGCTGGTGAACTACTGCATCGACGACATGATCGCGCGCGCCGGGATCGATCCCCGCTTCCGCGTGCGCATAGCCAACACCGAAGCGGACTACTACTTTCTCGCACCCGACAAAGTGACCTTCCTGACGGAAAGCTCAGCCGAAAGCCGCAAGGGGCGCTACCCCAGCGTCACGACCCGCAGGATCGATGACCCCGAAGCGTACTTCACCATCTACGCCCTCTACCGCCGCGACGATCAGGCGTCCTTCGTCGAAGGGGCCCTCGATATGCTGAAATAGCCTTTTCGCGAAACCGGCGGGAGCACGCAGATGGAACGGGCCCCTTCCCCGCGCATCACCGCACTGTCCAATAAAGGGTACAGGTCCATCCTATCGCCATGGTATTTTCCTTTACGAACAGAAGTTCGATTACGAGAAAACCCCTTGAGGGACTCGATCGAAAGGAGCATCCCATGACGAACCTCGCCCCATCGCTCAACGATCAGACGGTTTTCCGCATCCTCTCCCGCCCGGAAGGCAACGCCGCATCTGCTGGCCGCCCCCATCGAAGCCTCAACGCCGACTCGGCGAATCATCCCCTCGGGCGCGGCGTGACGCCCCCATGCGATCCGCTCGCGCCGTTCGGCAACGATCCGCTCGCCGACGTGCTGGCGCTTTCGCGCGATGGCGCGCGGCCCATCGACGCAAGTCCCCTTCTTCTGCGTTTCGAGCATTTCGACATCACCATCAGGCCCGTTGAAACCACGGAAATCGAGCTGAGGGTCGGAGCGGTCGAGACGAAACGCGCCGCTTCCCCATCGAGAACGATCGCGCCCGATACCGCCTCGGGTGCGCTTGGCCCCACTTGGGAAACCCAATCGGCATTCGCCGACGTGATGGGTCAATCCATCATCCGCATCGAACAGGCCTCGAACGATGCGCTCCTGATCGCATTCGACTGCGTAACGATGCGCATCGCCAACAAAAATGGCTGCTTGCAGGTGTATCTCATTCGCTCATGGCCCTACGATTCATCGAGCAGCTTGCGCAAATAGGCGCGGTACTCGTCCACCAAGCGCTGAGGCCCGGCGATGCGCACGGTTCCGCCCAAACCGGCCACCCAGCCGAAGAACTGCTCGCTCACCTTCACCTTGACGTGCGCATTCACGCGATCGTCGGTTCGGGAGCCGATGATCGCATCGTTGCCGAACCGATCGAAAACGATCTCCACCTTCTCAGGCGCAACCGCAAGGGTAACGGTCATCTTCTCGCCGTTGAAATGGCCGAAGGCTTCGTAGCCCTCGTCCTCGAAGGTGTGGTTTCGCATCTCGTCGTTTCGCTCAACCGTTTCCTCGAGAATCTTGATTCGGCCCATGCGATCGATGCGGAACTCCGCCATGGCATCACGATCGTCATCCCAGCCGGTCAGGTAGTAGAACCCGTCTTCGTAGGTCACCCCGACGGGCGAGACGACGTGGGGCTTACCGTCATGGGAGGCGTAGCGCTCCCCTTCGGCATTGCGGCGGTAGTAGAGAAACGATATTTTGCAGTGCATTCGCAACGCCTCGTGCACGTCGTCGATATTGCCGAAAACGCTATCGTTTTTCGACTTGATGCGGCCCACCACATGGATTCGGCGATCGAGCTTCTCCTGCTCGTGATTCGAGGCAAGCGTCTTCACGTTCGTGATCAGCATGCGGCTTTGCCTCTCGGTGATAGCGCGACACGACTGAATAGCGTCGACCATCAACATAAGCTCGCCGATGGAGAAATCACGCTTCTCTATCGCGTACTCCACCGGACTGCGCTGGAACGTGCGCACGTCTATGTCGAATTCCCTAAGGGCGTTGAGGTCGGAATAGATGCTTTTGCGCTCGGCGCTTATGCCGTATTCGGCCAAACGCTCGATGATCTGAGACATGGTGAGTCCATGATCGGTATCCGTTTCCTCTTGAAGGATCTTCTGCAGATACAGGATCTTGAGCTTCGCTTTACCGTTGTACGCCATGCGTCCTCCACCCTCGTGCACTCAAGCGCCTCATTGCCGCTTGAATCGACATTCTACCAGCACAAAGGGCGACATCTGGCGATGGTGTCCCATATTCCCGCCCGATGACCCCTTTCTCTGTCCCATATCAAGGACATTCGATTTACCTGGGGAAACGTAGAATGGAGCCATCGAAGGAACCTTCGGCAGGAAAGGGGCCTCCTATCCGCCATTCGATGCCGAACCCTTCGGAAATCCGTCATAAGGGGCGATGCCCTCGCAGCAACCACCCATCCGGGAAGACCCGCCCCCTTTTGACACGACCCATTACCGACTAAGGATGCGGCAACAGCAGGATTGCCCACCTCTAGTCACCCAAGGCCCCTTTGGCCACAACGGGTCGGCCGTTACTCCTTTCTTTCGTTTCTTTCCGTTCATCTCTTCGCCAAACGGCCGACCCGTCCTGCTCCCTTCCCTCTACGTTTCCGTTCACGCAAAAAAAGCCCGCGCAAAAACGCGGGCCTGAAAAAACCGTAATGAGAAAACGCGGGCATTTCGTCCGAAGCGAAGCAGCCGCGATGAAGACGAGCAGAGCAAAGCCGAGACCCCGCCCCCAGAGGCGCGATCAGTGGACGGCGCCGTAAACGTAGCCCCATCCATGCGACGAAAGAGACGAATTGATCTGAGAGCACAGCTTGTCCCGTCCGTACGTTCCCGGCGGCAGCAAGTTGATGACCTCGAGCAGTTCGTCGTTCAAGCCGTACGACTCCGCCTCAAGCACGATATCCAAACGAGAGTACTCGTCGGCGCTCGAATACAGAGCCTCGACGAATTCCTGCAGCACACCGAAATCGGCGCTTTTTTCGCGAATCGCCATCTCTATCCCCCTTCCCGGGAAAGCCTACAGATCAACCTTCACATCGTGCCCCATCACCGTGGCAACAAGAGCTCCGGTGTAGGCAGGCAACGCATTGCCACCGGCGCGAAGGAACTGAACGCCGGCTTCGCGCAAGGCCCAGGCGGCGTCGACAAGCGCATCGGGCGATGCATAGGGGTTGCTCCCCGTATCGCTTGCCCAGACGCTTGCGCGCTTTTCAGGACGATCGATCTCGATTTCCACCATAAGCGGCACAGACAGACCGGCGGCAAGCGGCGCGACGAGGGAAACGATTTCTTCGGCACCTGCCGGAGAGGAAACGCCAACGACGTCGGCACCATATTCAACGCAAAGGGAAGCGGCGTCGAAAAGGCTTCGACCGCAAGACAGCCCGCCTTCGTCATCGGGGCGCAACGTGATCATGAGGGGTCCATCGTAGACAGCGCGAGCGCCCATCAAAGCGCACTGGGCGTCATCCCCGTTGGCGAAACCCGAGAAGAAGATCGCATCGAATGGATACGCCGCCAGCAACTTGACCGCATCCTGATACTGGCCTTTCGACTGGCGAAGGGAAGCAGCCGATGAAGAATCGAGGGGCAAGCCCGTAGGACCGATCGCCGCGATAAGGTGCTGCGGCCTGAAGCGGCTGCACATCTCGTAGGCGATTCGCGCCATTTCAGCAGCCTGTCCTTCGAAATTAGCTACAGCCAGGCGCGCATGGGTTATTCCCTCGGTCGCGGTGACGAAACACGGGGTATCGAGCATCTTCTCGAGCTTGAACGCCTCCTCGATGAGCTCGGGTTCGCACAGGGAAACGTAAGCGCGATCCGCTTCGCAAGTGAATCCCTGGGATTCGAGCTGATAATCGAGCGGCGTGGAGAGCACGAGCATATCTCTATTGAAACGCAAGGCGATATCGGGCATAGGAAACCTTTCCTTTCGCACGGTGTCTGACAATCGTATCGAGACAAGTCTTCACGCGGACCCGGTGTGCTAAAGCGGTAGTTCGGATCGGCTGATACGAGAAGGGTCGCATGACGGTAGGCCTATTATAGCCAGCACCCCTTTCGATCGCGGCCTTCGGCGAAGCATTCCACGGTAGAGACGATAATTCCTGCACTGATGGACATTTTTTTGCTTTAGTCCCAAATGAGCATTGAACAGAATGGGAAGAACGCGTCAAGTAAGAGATCGGATGACCCTCATTTGGATTAATTAAACGAATGAAACAAGATCGAAACGTACGAATTACCGCAAAATGACGAAGAAATGTAGGATTCTTGAAGAATGCACAAGATGAACCTGTTCACAAGCCGTTAATGGCCATTTTTACCCATATCTTCGATTTTGACCTTGGAAAGAGGTTTTCAGCATCGTATAGTGAATGTCAGCAAATGTGGTCCCCTCCCAATTTGCAACTGCTTATCTAATAAGCAGACGGTGCCGGATCCCCAAATACATAGGCACCGGAACTCCCTCCTTGTGGGCCTGCTGAGATCCCCTCTCGCAGGCCCCTCCTCTTTTTTAGGAGCAATTCTCTCCCGATGAACACTTCGGGTACGAACATTTGACTACATGCGCATCCCGAACCAAAAGAAGAGGGAACCGACTGCCGGGCGCACGGAGAGGCCCCGACACGTGCCCCTTCAACAAAAGAACCCCTCGCTACCATCACAGGAAAGCGAGGGGTTCGATAAGTCGTCAGGAAAACGAGGGGCTCGATGAGCCATCGGGGAAACGCAAGGTTCAATGGGCCGAAGGAAAAACACGGGGCTCGATGCGCATGACGGCGGTCGCGAAGCTTACCGTCGCGGTTCGGTGAACCGTCGGGAATGTCGCCCTAGCATGCGAACTCGACCGAGATTGCGACTGATCCTCCGACTAGCCCTTCATCCGCTGATACAGCTTGTTGTTCGTATCGAGCCAGCTTTCGATCGTGCCCGTATCGAATCCTTCCTCAGGATCGACCACGAGCGCGTACATCTCCTCTTCCTTCAAAAGGGCATCGAGCGCGTCAGTCAGCTGGATTTCCCCGCCGGCCCCCGGCTCGACGCCGGCGAGCAGCTCCATGACGCGAGGAGTCAGGAGATAACGGCCGAATACAGCAAGATTCGAAGGTGCATCTTCAGGAGCGGGCTTTTCGACGAGCGAGAAAACCTTCCAAACGCCTTCGCTCTCCTCGGAACCGGCGATAACGCCGAAACGGTCGACCTCTTCAGGAGCAACCGGCAAAACAGCGATAACGCTTGCGCCGCCGTGAGCGTCAGACACTTCCTTCATGCGGATGAGCATCTGGTTGTCGGGAACAAGCACGTCACCCAGCAGAACGAAAAACGGCTCGCCATCGATGCAGTCGGCAGCGCAATGGACGGCATGGCCAAGGCCAAGCGGCTCCTCCTGGTAAACGTAGCTCACGTTGAGATTTCCCGCATGGGCGACCTTGTCGGCATAGGCGTCCTTCCCACGGCTGCGAAGCTCGGCTTCCAGCGCGGGATTAGGAGTGAAGTGCTCTTCGATGGATTTCTTTTCACGACTGTTGATGATGATCACTTCATCGGCAGCCGAAGCGAGTCCCTCCTCGACGACGTACTGGATGGCCGGTCGATCGACGACAAGGAGCATCTCCTTGGGCTGCGCTTTGGTTGCAGGCAAGAAGCGGCTGCCCAGACCGGCGGCGGGAATAAGAGCTTTCATGCATCCTCCTGTAAATCTGAAACGATCCCATAGTAGCAAATCGACGCGAGCTGCGGGTAAAACCTTGACAAGATGAAAACCGTGCGTGAAAATTACTACTTGCTGAAGCGAAATCAGACAGGTTAACGCTTCAACCCGTTCGGGGCATTAGCTCAGCTGGGAGAGCGCGGCGTTCGCAATGCCGAGGTCAGGGGTTCGATCCCCCTATGCTCCACCATTCATTCAAGCTCGCTGCAAGGCGAGCTTTTTTCATTCCCTCCCCTTTCCCATAAAAGAAAAAGCGGCGACCCATTCCGGTCGCCGCCACAGTTCCTTATATGCCGAAAACCCGATTAACGGATAGCTGCATGGATTTCCTGGAGGGACAAAACGGTATCGTCGGCCCCCTCGTTCACCGCCTTGATGCCCAAAGCGGAAGCCTTGCCGCCGGCCATGGTGGTTACATACGGCACATGCGCCTTGATGGCAGCCTTGCGGATGTAGCTGTCGTCTTCCATGCTCTCAGAGCTTGAAGAGGGCGTGTTGATGACGATGGCCACTTCCCCGTTGGTGATGCGATCGATCAGATCGGGACGGCCTTCACCGGCTTTGTTCACCTTCTCCGACTCGATCCCGGCCTGGGCCAGCGCACGATGAGTGCCCTCGGTAGCCATGATGGAGAAGCCGGCGTCGACGAAGCTGTTAGCCACATCGACAAGATCGATCTTGTTGCGATCGTTGATGCTCATCAAAACCATTCCTTCGGTGGGAAGAACGGTCTGGGTCGCCTCCTGAGCCTTGAAGAACGCCTCGCCGAAGGTGCTCGCCAAACCGAGCACCTCGCCGGTGGAACGCATCTCGGGGCCGAGAACGGGATCGACCTCGGGGAACATATTGAACGGGAAGACCGCTTCCTTGACGCCGTAATGAGAATACGTCGCCTCTTTCAGATCGCCCACCGGAGAAGGACGGCCCGTAAGCTCGGAAGTCATGACGTCGGTGGCGATCTGAACCATCTGGATGCCACACACCTTGGAGACCAGCGGTACGGTACGGGAAGCACGGGGGTTCGCCTCAAGAACATAGACGGTGTCGCCTTCGATGGCGTACTGCATGTTCATCAAGCCGACCACATGCATGGCTTCGGCGATCTTGCGGGTGTAGTCCTTGATGGTCGCGAGATGCTCCTCGGAAATGTTGACCGAGGGAAGAATGCAGGCTGAATCGCCGGAGTGGATACCCGCAAGCTCGACATGCTCCATGACGGCGGGCACGAATGCATGGGTGCCGTCGCAGATCGCATCGGCTTCGCATTCGAGGGCATGGTTGAGGAATCGATCGATCAGGATCGGGCGATCGGGGGTGACGCCGACGGCCGCCTCCATGTAGCTGCGCAGGTTATCGTCGTCGTAAACGACCTCCATACCGCGGCCACCGAGAACGTAGCTCGGACGGACCATGACAGGGTAACCGATGCGGTGCGCGATCTCGAGCGCGTCGTCGACGGTGACCGCCATGCCAGCCTCGGGCATGGGAATGCCCAGTTCGTCCATGATCGCGCGGAAACGATCGCGGTCTTCGGCCAGATCGATGATCTCAGGGCTCGTGCCGAGGATGTTCACGCCGGCACGTTCAAGCTCGCTTGCAAGATTGAGCGGCGTCTGACCGCCGAACTGAGCAATGACGCCGAGCGGCTTTTCCTTCTCGTAGATAGAGAGAACGTCTTCAGCCGTGAGCGGCTCGAAATAGAGCTTGTCGGACGTGTCGTAATCGGTCGAGACCGTCTCGGGGTTGCAGTTGACGATGATGGTCTCGAACCCGAGCTTCTTCAAGCTGATGGCGGCATGGACGCAGCAGTAATCGAACTCGATGCCCTGGCCGATGCGGTTCGGGCCGCCGCCTAAGATCATGATCTTCTTACCGTCACTCACCGGGCTGGCATCGGGCGCATTGTAAGTGGAGTAGTAATACGCGCTGTCCTGCGTGGAGCTGACATGAACGCCTTCCCAAGCCTCGGTGACCCCAAGCGAGACACGGTAGTCACGAACAGCGGCCTCTTCAAGGCCCAGAAGCTGAGCCAGGTAACGATCGGAGAAGCCATCCTTCTTAGCCTGCGTGAGCGCATCGGCCCCAGGCAGCTCGCCAGGATGCGCGGAGGCGAAGGCGAGCAGCGCCTCTTCCTCCTGCACCAATTCGGCCATCTGCTCGATGAAGTACGTCTTGATGCTGGTCAGCTCGTGAAGCTGCTCGACCGAAACCCCCTTGCGCAGGGCCTCGTACATGATGAATTGGCGCTCACTGGTCGGATGAGCAAGGAGAGCGAGAAGCTCTTCGGCCGTCTTCTCGTTGAAATCCTTCGCGAAGCCCAAGCCGTAACGGCCCGTTTCAAGCGAACGAATGGCCTTCTGGAAGGCTTCCTTGTACGTTTTGCCGATGGACATCACTTCGCCCACAGCACGCATCTGGGTGCCCAGCTTGTCTTCGACGCCCTTGAACTTCTCGAAAGCCCAGCGGGCGAACTTCAACACGACGTAGTCACCGTCGGGAACGTATTTGTCGAGCGTGCCGTATTTGCCGCACGGGATCTCGTCGAGCGTCAAACCGCTGGCGAGCATAGCGGAGATGAGGGCGATCGGGAAACCGGTCGCCTTGGAGGCAAGCGCCGAGGAGCGCGACGTGCGCGGGTTGATCTCGATGATGATGTCGCGATCGGTCTTCGGGTCGTGCGCCCACTGCACGTTGCTGCCGCCGATGACCTGAACGGCCTCCATGATCTTGTAGGACTTTTCCTGGAGACGCTTCTGTACCTCTTCGGAGATGGTCAGCATGGGGGCCGAGCAGAAGGAATCGCCCGTGTGGACGCCCAAAGGATCGATGTTCTCGATGAAGCAGACCGTGATCATGTTGTTGTCTGCATCGCGCACGACCTCGAGCTCAAGCTCCTCCCAGCCGAGGATGCTCTCTTCGACGAGGACCTCATGAACCGGAGATGCCGCCAGGCCGCGTGCCACGACCGCGCGAAGCTCCTCGATGTTGTAGACCAGGCCGCCGCCCGTACCACCCATCGTGTAGGCAGGACGAAGAACGCACGGATAGCCCAAGCGATCGGCGATGTCGACGGCGTCTTCAACCGAATAAGCGACTTCGCTACGGGCCATTTCGATACCGAGGGAGTTCATGGTCTCCTTGAAGGCATTGCGGTCTTCGCCGCGCTCGATGGCGTCGACCTGAACACCGATGACCTTCACGCCGTACTTGTCGAGGACACCCTCACGCGCCAGATCGGCGCACAGGTTAAGGCCCGACTGACCACCCAGGTTGGGGAGAAGCGCATCGGGGCGCTCCTTGGCGATGATGCGCTCGATGCGCTCGACGTTGAGCGGCTCTATATAGACCGCATCTGCCGTATCGGGGTCGGTCATGATGGTCGCGGGATTGGAGTTGACCAGAACGATCTCATACCCAAGGCGACGGAGGGCCTTGCAGGCCTGGGTCCCGGAATAGTCGAATTCGCAAGCCTGGCCGATGATGATGGGGCCAGATCCGATGATGAGGACTTTCTTGATATCGGTTCGCTTTGCCATGACTGTATGCCTCTCGCATTTGGTTTTCTACGATGAATCCCGCCGCCGTGAAACAACGAGGGTAAATCTTTACCATTGTAGCGAATCAACGCTTCGTTCAAAGGTTCGCGCACCAACTTTTGAGACACCTTGACCCCCGCGCAAAGAAAAACCCGCCCCAAAGGGACGGGTTTCATGAAACGCGGCCGACGCCAAGGCATTCCGAATGCTCGATGACTAGAGAACGGCAGCTTTCTCGTGATGCTCGGCCTGCTCTGCTTCGTCGTCCTCGATGAACGCGCCGAAGATCGACTCACCGTCGCGGGAAAGCTCCACCATGCCAGTAAGGACGTCTACGTACTGATACGACTGACGGGCCGTCGCACCACGCTTGCGCTTAACCTCCATGACGAAGAGGCGAGGGTGAACCTGGGTCAGCACACCTTCGCTCTCGACGATTTTCGAACGGCCCATGTTCGCGCGAACATGGAGCTTCTGTCCCACAAAGTCGCTCAAAGTGTCGTGAATGCTATCGATGATCTGCGCCTGCTTAGCTAAATCCATAAATCATTCTTTCCGTATTTGGGCATACTAAAACTCATCTAGTATACCATCGATTCAAACTCCACGGTTAAACAAAATGAAACGCCCCATCCGGCTCAAATGAACTGCGCCCCAAAACTTGGACGCGTTAAATCATAACCTCTAGGCGGCCTCC
>CAUHNN010000023.1 GCA_959607715.1 uncultured Eggerthella sp.
TGCGCGAATCCTCGGGGCGCGTTTCATCAACGGGATTCGCTACAACATGGCTCCCATATCGATAACGACTTCACGGCCGGTGAACTTGGTTGCCTCGTCGGATTCGGCGAGCCACAGCACCATCTTGGTGATGTCGATGGGATTGAGGAACTTGATGCCGCCGGGATTCTTTTCGTCCTCGAACATTTCCTGCCAGGAGTCGAAATTCTTTCCCATGGTGGAGTTGACGAAGTCGACGTACTGCTGCGTTTCGCACATGGGGGTTCGCACCTTGGTGGGGCAGACGACGTTGCAGTAGATGGGAAGACCGGAGTTGCGCAGCTCGAGCGCAAGGGTTTTGGTCAGGCCGATGATGCCGAATTTCGTCATGCAGTAGGTGGCGAGCTGTTCGGTGCCCTTGAGGCCCGACACGGATGAGATGTTGATGATGCGGCCATATCCCTGTTCACGCATGTATCGAGCGGCGTACTTATCGGTGCGCCAGGTGCCTTCCAGGTTGACGGCAAGGGCTTTCTCGACGGCTTCGTCGGAAAGCTCCCACGTGTAGCCGAAGTTGATGATTCCGGCATTTGCAACCACGACATCGAGTCGCCCGAAGGTTTCCCAGGCGGTTGCGAATGCGGTTTCCATTTCTTCGGTTGAGCAGATGTTGGTTTTCAGGGCGAGGACCTCGGCGCCTTCGCTCTGTGCGAGCTTGATGGTTTCAGCGAATCGCTCGTCGGTGGGATCGAGCATGTCGAGAAGGATGCAGTCGTAGCCTTTCTTGGCGAATTCCACGGCGTGGGTGCGGCCTTGGCCCATCGCGCCGCCGGTGATGAGAACGGTTTTCTTGTCGGACATGACGGTTCCTTTCTAAGGTGGGCATCGGAATGGATGCCGCTGCGGGATGAATGCGCGTTTGCTATTTGGAACGGGTCACGGCTTCGACGATGAAACCGAGCTTGTCGAGCGAGTCGTAATACGTGAAGCGGCATGAGGGGTCGATGAGCGATGTTCCCTCCATCCAGATGCCGATGCCCTTTTCCGCCATGAGTCGATTGGCTCGGTCTTGGTCGTCGACGTCGAAGCGGACGTGGTGCAGGCCCGACTGGCCCATTTTCAGGTAGTCGCTCCAGACGGTATCCTGTTCGCCGATGGGCTGCAGAAGCTCGATTTGGATGTTGAAGAAGTTGTAGAACGCGGAAAGGACCGGTGCGTCGATTGGCTCGTCGCTTCCTTTGTAGATGCAGTTCTTGTAGAGAGACTCGCCTCCCGCATCAGGCTCGAGACCGAACACGTCGAGCATGCCTGCCTTCGCCTTTTCCAGGTCTTCGACAATGACTCCTACTTGAACGATTTCCCCGAATTCGTCGGTGACGGTAACGTCCTTGATCTTCATGGTTCCCTCCTTTTTTGCGTTTCCCCTCGAAACGCCTCTCCTGTATCGTAGTCGCGCTTACCTGTCGGGGAAACGGATTATCTGGCGTGCTTGTCCGAGATTTGGATTTCGGAAAAGAGAAGCCTCCCTTTAAAGGAAGGGAGGCTTCGTGGAAAAGACCAAGACGGGGGAGGCTCTAGGCGTTCGCTGGATCGCGGAACACGGGAACGTTTTCCGGTTTGTAGTCGAGTACGCGTGCGTAGTCGATTGCATCGCCCACATAGGTTTTGTTGTTGAGCAGCTGGAGAGCGGCCTGATCGTCGCTGATGGTTTTCTTCACTTTGCCCGGGACGCCGGCGACCACGGAATTGGGCGGGATGACGGTGTTTTGCATGACGAGCGCGCCAGCCGCGATGACGGATCCCTCGCCGACGACCGCGCCGTTCATGATGGTGGCGTTCATGCCAACGAGCGCGCCTTTCTTGATGGTGCAGCCATGCACGACGGCATTGTGCCCGATATTGCAGCCTTCTTCGAGGATGACGGGTAGCTCGCGGTCTGCGTGGATCATGACGTGATCCTGGATATTGACGTGCTCGCCTACGATGATGGGCGCCTCTTCGGCGCGAAGCACCGCGCTGAACCATACCGAGCTGTTTTCACCGATGGTCACGTCGCCGGCTATCACGGCATCGGGCGCGATGAATAGAGCATGCTCGATATCGGGAAGCTTTCCCCTCGCTTCTACGATCATCGATAACCCTCCTGATCATGCGACGATAGATGCGTTTTCATGCCCGCTCTTCGCCGCTTCTCGATCGGGCATGTTTGAAACACGATAGCTGCTTCGTTGTCAAAGGCAATGTATTCCGCGTGGAATCGGGCGAGTGACCTATCGGACTTATCGATGGACCGGCAGGGCGTCCTTCGATGAGCGGGTTCGGCGACTTCATTGAGTCGATGCTTGACCTTTACACTGTGTGAGGGTTGAGAATCGTTTCCAAGGAGGTGCGTCGTGGGATCAGGCAGAGCCTACACGGTAGGCGAATTGGCGGAAATGGCTGGAGTCAGCACGCGTATGCTTCGTCATTACGACGAGGAAGGCTTGCTTTCGCCTCGCCGCTTGCCCAATGGGTATCGTTCGTATACAGAAGGGGACGTTAAGCGTCTTGCGGGGATCTTAGCCATGCGTTCATGTGGGCTTTCTTATGCGGAAATTAAAGCTATCGTTTCCGGCGAAGGCTCACCGTCTTCCGTTCTTTCTTCGCACCTCTCCGATTTGCGCACGCAGGAGCGTGAGCTTCATGAAGCGATCGATCGTACGAAGGCGGCGATCGCGCGTATCGAAAGGATAGAGGCGATGGAAGCGGAAAAGGCGTTTGAGAATCTAAAGAATCAGGCTGTGAAGGAATCCGAGGAAGCGTTCGGTAAAGAGGCGCGTGAACGTTATGGCGATGATGTCGTGGATAAGACGAATGATCGTTTGCTCGGCTTGTCGTGCGAGGAATGGAACGAGAAGGACGATTTGGAGAAAGCCGTTTTGCGTCAGCTTATTCGAGCGATGGAATCCGGTGCGGTGGATAGCCCGGAGGCGGTCGAGCTTGTTCGCATGCATCGTCGTTGGGTAGGTATTCATTGGGGTTGTGATCCTGAGCCTGAGGCGTACAACGGTTTGGCGATGGGCTATTTGGCCGACGAACGATTCATGCGTTACTACGACGATGCGTGCGGTTCAGGGGCCACCGAGTTTTTGGTTGGTGCCATTCAGGCGGCAAACTAGGATTCAGGAGAGGCGACATGCTCGATGATGGATTTGATTTGGATTCGCGTGACGCGAGAAGCGCGAACGCGGGATGTTCTCAGGAGGAAGCTGCTCGGGAAATTGCAATTAGGGCGCATGCGGGCCAGATTGACAAGGCTGGAAGGCCCTATATCGAGCATCCGGCCCATGTTGCTTCCTCGGTCGAAGGCGAGCTGGCGAAAGCCGTGGCGTGGCTTCACGATGTCGTCGAGGATACTGCGATGACCTTCGACGATATCGCCTCTATGGGCGTTGACGTTGAGGTGATAGAGGCGGTGAAGACGTTAACGCGGGAAGAGGGCGAATCGTATTTCGCCTATATCGCTCGAGTCGGGTTGAATCCGTTGGCTCGTGAGGTGAAGCTGGCGGATCTAGAGCATAATAGCGATCTGGCCCGCCTCCCAGTTGTGACCGATGCCGATCTAGCGCGTGTTGAGAGATACCGCCAGGCGAAGGCGATGCTCGCCAGGTAGGGGCGCGGATGGAGCTCCTACGGTCGTTATTCCGATTCATCCCCATCGCCTTGCTGCATCTATCGACCTGCGTCGCGATGTTTGCCGGATCGGCTGATAACCTGTAGGGGCAATGGTGTTCAGCGAGAAAGGATTTCCCATGAACCGTCGAATCGCGCTTATCGCCACCGCGCTTGTCTGCTGCCTCTCGTCGTTTCTCCTGCTCGGATGCTCTGCGTCTTCAGGCCAGACGGGCAACGGAAAACCTGAAGACGCTGGCTTCGAGCAGGTGGATGCTGAAACCGCGAAGAAGATCATGGACGAAGAATCCGATTATGTGATTTTGGATGTCCGTACTCAGGATGAATACGACCAGGGTCATATCCCCGGTGCCGCCTTATTGCCGCACGATGCCGTGAGCAGAGATGCGGAAAAGATCCTGCCGCGCAAAGATCAGCTCATTTTGGTGTATTGCCGCAGCGGCAACCGCAGTAAGCAAGCTTCTCAAGCGCTCGTCGATCTGGGCTACACGAACATAGTTGAATTTGGAGGCATCAACGACTGGCCTTACGATATCGAGCGATAGCGAAGGTTGCGACGCATGCGGCTGAAATTTCGAGCGGAGACTGAACCGATGATCGTTATGTGCGGGGTTGCGAAATGAAGATTCTCATGGCGGGAAACAGCCTTACGTCTGCCAACGACATGCCTTGCATGCTTGCGAAGATGCTCGATGCTGACGTGATGTGCGTTACGCGCGGTGGAGCACGCTTGGCTGAATTCAGCAACCCGAAAACCAGGACCGGTGCGCGCGTTTTGGGCGCATTGGCCGAAAGGCGCTTCGATTTCGTGGTGATGCAGGACATGAGTCATGCGGCGGCGAGCAATCCAGAGGCCCACCGTCGCGCGGTCGAGAAGATGTGCGCGCTTGCCCGTCAGAATGGTGCCGTGCCGGTGGTGTATGGGACATGGGCCTACCGGGAAGGCAATCCAAGGATCGAGAAGCTCGGCTTGGGTGGTGCCGCGGAAATGGCGCGCCGCATGAGCGAAGGTTCCCTGAGCGCTGCGCGTGAATGCGATGCGCTTTGCGTTGACGCGGCTTCGATGGTGAAGCGACTTGAAGACGACGCCTGGTTCTACGCGGCCGACGGAATTCATCCGTCGGAGAAGGGATCGCACTTGGTGGCAAGCGCAATAGCTCAGAAAATCAGGGATTACGTGCGTTCGTAGATCAGGCCGACTTGGCGGGTATCTTTCGGAGCTCAAGCTTCGCTGTCCGTGTTTGTGTACAGTCGGATCACCAGGGGAAGATACGATAGAGATGCACTGAGGGTATCTTCCGAACCAAGCGGATGGTTCGGGAAAAGCTGTTAGGAAGCATCATGAGTCTTGTCGAATGCAACGATCGCGTGCCAAGCGATATGCCGAACGACCCTTCTGGCGTTGGTGGTCTGGAAGAATTGAAGATCCGTCTCGCGCGCACGCGCGAGGCCCTTATCGACGTGCTCGTCCAGGCCGACGAAATCGAGCTGCAGGTGAACCCGAGCATCGTCCAGGATTACAGCGTCAAGATCGGCTGCTTCGAAAACGAGCTGCTCAAGGCCCAAATCGACGCGCGCAGGGCAAAGCGCAAACTCGCCCTGATCCAAGCGCGCCTCAATAGCGGGGAAGCGCCCAGGGAGGGTGAGATCGAGGCTCAACTTGATGAAGAGTTCGCTGTTTGGGAAGAGGATCTGTCCAAGCGGCTGCAGGGCTACTTTGATGCGATTGACGCAAGGGCTTCTTCGCGCGTTCTTCTTCCCCATGAGGCGGATGAATTGAGGAAGCTACACCGCACTCTTACCAAAAGGCTCCACCCCGATGCGAATGTGGGCAACGAGGAAGAGTGCCGGCGCTTCTTCCTGATCGCGCAGGCGGCATACGAAAACGGCGATATCGAGTTGTTGCGCTCCGTCGAGGTGGCGACAAGCCACCTTGGCAAGAGCGCTCAGCTTCTTTCCAGTGAAGCGGAAGCTGCGGTAGAGCTTGAGTTGGCGCAAGCGCGTCTTTCGCTTGCTCGCGAACGCCTTGAGTCGCTCAGGTCGAGCAACCCTTACCTTCTGAAGGAAAAACTGGAAGATTCGGAATGGGTGGCTCGCGTCGTCTCGGAGCTGAAAGAACGCACAGAAGAGCAGATTCGTGCGCGTGATTATTTCCTTCAGAAAATCGAAGATGCGAAGGGGGCTAGCCATGAGTGACATCGCGATCGTTGGCAAGGCAACGTCTTTGCTGATCGGCTCTTGCTCGAATGGTGAAATTCCTTTAGGTCTTTCCGTTCCCTTTCCAACCACTATCACGCTCCACGAAGATATTCTCGTCGCCGGGACAAGCCATGTTGATGACATTGACGCCATTCTCGAAGGTGCTGCGCTGCCGTTCGAAGTGAAGCTGGTCAGGGACCCGGGCAACCTTCACGACACCTGGGCCATCAAGGTGATGAAGGGTTCGAAGCGCATCGGGTTTGTTCCGTGTGATTCGAACGAGGTGCTCGCGCGTTTGATGGATGGCGGAAAGCGAATCGAGGGAAGCGTTTTCGAGAAAGAGAAGCTTGGAAGATGGACCAAGCTCCATATGGAGGTGAAGTTAGTTGAGTAATTCTGCGAAAATCATCCGTAAATGACGCAAATCGCGCAACGTGTAACAATTCGCGCAGGTCAGCCGCCCAATTCGGTACAATGCACTACAGTCCGATCAGCATTTAAACGGATTATTCGGGCCCCCATTCGGGCCTACTTTTGGGTGTCGATCGAGGCGAGGGCGTCCCGCATCTGGGACACGTTAACGTGGGTGTAGACCTTGAGCGCCATCGTCTCGTCTCGGTGTCTCATGAGCCGCTGGATCACCTTCGGGTGAGCGCCGCCTCGCGCGAGGTCGGTGGCGAAGGTGTGGCGAAGGTCGTGAAAATGCACGTCTTCGCAGCCCAGGCGCGAGCGGTTGCGCGCCCACCACTCGCTGACGGTGTGCTTCGGGACTCGGTCGCCGAGCTCGTTCGCGCAGACGGGCGTCTCGTCGGTCTGCTCAAGGCCGTACGCCGCCAGGGCCTCTCGCTGGGCCTCCTTGTGGTCGAGAAGCCAGGCTCGCAGCTCGCCAGAGATCGGCACGGCCGCCTTCGAAGCCTCGTTCTTGGTTCCCGGCACGGCCAGGACGCCGCCGACGAGGTCGACCATGCCCCAGTCGGTGCCGCAACACTCCCCGATGCGCAGCCCCGCCATGAGGGCCAGGGCGACGGCCGCGTGGTGGCTGTCGCCGGGAACGAGCGAGGACACCAGGCCCGCCCTCTGCTCGCCCGTGAGCGGCTTGCGCTCCTTGATGTCGGCCTTCGGCCTCGCCGCCTCGTCGAACGGGTTTCTTTGCGCCAAGCCTTTCGGCATCGCGTAGGTCGTGTACATGGTCGACCCCGTCTTCGCGGCGATGGAGACGTAGGCCCCCGACGCCTTTCGCCCGCTCGGCGTGTCGCCGGCCATGAGGGCGCGGTACGCGTCCGTGAGCATGTACGGCTCTAGCTTGTCGGCGGGCATCTTGCCGACGTGGCGGCAGAGCGCGTTGAGCTGCGTCCTGTTCGATGCCGCTGTGGACTCAGATATGAGTCGCAGGCCGAGGCGGTGGTCGACCCACTCGTCGCAAAGCTGCTCGAAGGTGAGGGTGCGCTTGTCGGTGTGCACCTCGTTGCGCACCTCGCGCGCGAAGTCGGCCAGCGCAGCCTGGGCCTCTCGGTACGTTCCCGCGAAGTTGCGGGTGCGCTCTCCGTATTTGCCCGTGCGGGGGTTGAGGCCCGTCCTGACGCGCAGCTTCCATCTGCGGCACTTGCCGCGCGGCTTGCCAGTCTCCAACTGCCTGACGGAGCCTATTCCGTGGGCGCTCATGGTAAAATCACCTAAGCCTTCCTTCATGGGAGGTCTTCACCTCGACCCCGCGCAAACGGACCGCCATCCTGCGCGGGGTCTTCTCTTTCAGTTGTTACGGAAAACGCACTAGTTGCCTTACGCTTTCGCGGCCTTCCTAGGCCTGCCCGCCTCGCGCGGCGAGCTGCTCCTCTCCCGGACGCTCTCGGCGGAGATCATGAGCGAGTTACCGACTTTGCGAGACTCGAGGATTCCGTCCCTCGCCATCGCGTACACTCGCGGTCGCGAGACGCCCAGGATGTCCGCCGCGTGGTCGGCTGTCATCTCGTCCGCTTCGTCGCCGCCTTCTCCGACGACGGCCATGATGCCGATGACCGCCCCGCCGTCCGGGGCGGTGGCCCCGAAGGACCCCGACTCGGGGAGATCGCGGCCCATCGCCCGCTCTCCCTCGGCGTGGAGCGTCAGGAGGTCCTGCGCCGCCCACGCCGCGTCGGTCAGGTCGTCGCCCATCGTGACGATGCCGAGTTCCGGGAAGCTGACGTCGTACCCGCCGAGCTCGTTGGGCGCGAACACGGCCTCGTAAAGGTATCTCTTCATCTCTGCTCCTATCTGTCTAGTGCGGATGGTGGGGGGGAGGGGGGCTATCGCCTAGCCCCCGTCGCCCGCTTCTTGATGTCGTCCTCGACGTATCTCGAGAAGTCCCCAGGGTGCCTCGGGACGGGCACCGTGGTGCCGTTCGGCATCACGAACAGGTCGTGCCTGCTGCCGTGCTTGAGGAACTCGCCTCCGTTCTCCCTTATCAGCTTCACGGCCTCGCGGTAGTTCATCGGCATCATCCGCACCTCCTCTCTTCGATGTCTTAATTATATAACGATATAACAATAAATGCAATATAAATTGTTACATGTCTATATAATTATTTCGGAAGGGCTAGAGGGAGACTTATTGGACACAAGGTCACCCCGCCGCGCCTCCTTTCGGTCGGCGGTGGCCTTAAAACTCCCAGTCCGTCGGGATGCAATACCACACGACGCGCCCGATGACCGTGACCGTCTCGGTGCCGTCCTCCCCGTAGTCGTACACCTTCGGCTTGTAGGTCGGGTCGGTAGAGTCAGGCACCAGTTCGAAGCCGTTGTTCAGCCTGCGAACCCGCTTGATCGTCGCGGCGTACCCGTTGACGCACACGGCGTAGGGCGCGCCGTTGCAAAGCACCTCTTTGCAGGGATCAACCAGCGCATAGCATCCGTTCGGCAGGATGCAGCTCATTGAGTTTCCTTCGACGCGTAACAAAAAGGCGTTAGGGTACTTGTTCCTGACCTCAGATGGCACCTCAACCGTTTTGGTGATAGTCGTCATCTCTATCGGCGTTCCTGCCGCGATCTCGCCGTAGAGCGGCACGGCGCAGTCTTCGTTCCGGCTGTTCGGCGGTAGCACGATCTCCGCTCTGCCGATGCCAAGAAGTTCCGAAACGGTGCAGTTCAGGGCCGCGGCCATCTCGATCAAGACGCTTGCCTTTATATCCCGCTCGCCTGATTCGTAGTAATAGACGCTTTGCTGTGTTATCCCGAGCGCGGAAGCGAGTTCTTTTTGGGTCATGCCTGCCTTCTCGCGTAGCTCTTTGATTTTCGTTTTCATCGGTGCTCCTAACAACTATCTGTATTATCTAACAATTTTCTGTTGACGGCAAACAGAAAACTGTTACCATTGGGGACAGGCGAAAACAGAGAACTGTTAGAGAGGAGGGAGTATGACGAGGAATATCCAGAGCGAGCGGATTCGGATAGGGCTGACCCAGCAGCAGCTCGCCGATCAGCTGGGAACCCACGTTAGCACCGTGAGGACGTGGGAGCAGGGAGTCTCGCAGCCGAGCGCGGTTTATCTCGCTAGGTTGGCGATCGCATTCGACTGCTCGGCGGATTACCTGCTGGGTCTGACGGAGGAAAGAACGATCAAGAAGGAAGAAGAGGACTAAATGGAAATCCAGACTTTCGAAAACGCCGACTTCGGCGCGATCAGGGTCTCGACCGTCGAGGGCGAGCCTTGGTTCGTGGCCAAGGACGTGTGCGACGCTTTGGGCATTTCTAAATACCGCGATGCCGTTTCGCGTCTCGATGACGACGAAAGGGGGTCGGTATTAGTGGACACCCTTGGCGGAGCCCAGGAAACATCAACGGTCTCCGAACCAGGCCTCTACAAGCTGATCATGCGCAGCCGCAAGCCCGAGGCTAAGGCGTTCCAACGCTGGGTAACCCACGAGGTGCTGCCCGCGATCCGAAAGACGGGCGGATACATCGCCGCGAAGCATGACGAGACGCCCGAGCAGATCATGGCCCGCGCGGTCATCGTCGCCCAGGACACCATCGAGCGGCAGAAGAGGCAGCTCGACGAGCTTAAGCCGAAGGCCATGTTCGCCGACGCCGTGGCGGCTTCCGACGGCACCTGCCTGGTCGGCGAGCTGGCGAAGATGATCCGCCAGAACGGCGTGGAGATCGGCCAGAACCGCCTGTTCGACGTGCTGCGCGCCCGAGGCTTCCTGGGCAAGGCGGGGAGCAACCGCAACGTTCCGACGCAGCGCGCGATGGACATGGGCCTCTTTCGCATCAAGGAGACGGCGATCACCCATTCGGACGGCCACGTGACGCTCAACCGCACGCCCAAGGTCACGGGCAAGGGGCAGCGTTACTTCGTCGAGATGTTCGTGAAGGGGGGGTCGGAATGTACCAGCCAGAGGAAGTAGACGTGGTGCTCAAGTTCAACGCCGACGCGAACGGGGACTTCGTCGAGACGGACGGGTCGGTGAAGTCGCGAATCCGCTTCCTTTTCGGATTCTCGGGGCCGCGCATCCAGCTCGACGAGGTGGACACCGAGGGCTTCGAGGCGATGGGCAGGCGCTTCCGCGTCGCGGCCATAGCGAAGTTCACGGTCGCGGGAATCGCGTACACCACCGACTTCGACGACGTGTGGCGGCGCAAACAGTAAAGGCCCTCGCGGACGCGACCCGCGAAGGCCGAAGCGAACCTAGAGGAGGATCGCATGGTCAAGTATACAACGGTGGTGAAGGGAATGCGCTACGTAGGCCCCGAGGAGTACGCCGAGACCGTCGGCGTGTGCCCCAAGACGGTGCGCCGCCTGTGCGCGAAGGGCGCCGTTCCGGGCGTGATCAAGGTCGGGGGGCAGTGGCGGATACCCGTGAAGGAGGAGGAGCGATGATCGGCAACATGAGCCTGCTCGACCTGGTCAAGGTCGCGGCGGCGTGCGCTGGCGCGATGGGGGCGCTCTACGCGGCCATGATCGGCGTCTGCTACCTGATCGGCAAGGCGAAGGGGGTCCTCTGATGCAGTGGACCTTCGAAATCCCCGGAACGCTCCCGAGCCTAAACGACTACATCAGGGCCGAGAGGGCCAACCGATTCGCGGCGGCGGGGCTGAAGAAGAAGGCCCAGGCCGCGATCGTCGAGGCGATGGGCGAGGAGCCGCCCCGATTCGAAGGCGGGGTCGAGGTGCACGTGCTCTGGGTTCGGCCCGACATGCGCACCGACAAGGACAACGTGGCCTTCGCGAAGAAGTTCGTCCTGGACGCGCTCCAGGAGGCGGGCGTCATCGCCAAGGACTCGTGGAGGCTCTGCACGCCCTACGACTCGGGTTTCCTCGTCAGCAAGGCCAACCCCCGCACCATCGTCACCGTCAAGACGGCGGACGCGACCCGATGACGCGGAAGGGCGCGAGGCAGATCGGGTGGACCACGGCAGACGAGCGCTTCCTTGTCGATCACGCGGGCATCCTCACCAGGCGCGAGATATGCAAGGAGCTAAAACGCAGCGCCGAGTCGGTGAGGAGCAGGGCCAGGCGGCTGGGCGTCTCCCTGCGCTGCCACGAGAGCCGCCTGGAATGGTGCGCCGAGTGCGCGACGTGGAGATCGACGGTGAGCCCCAAGACGGGCAGGTGCGCCGTGTGCCGAAAGCGCGACCAGCTCGACGCGAGCGAGAGGCGCATAGCCGACGCGCTCGAGCATCTGCCGAGCGAGGCCCGCGCCGTCTACGAGGGCAGCGAGTCCAGCCGAGGCACCCGCAAGCCGCCGACGAGGCCCAAGAGGCCGCGCCGAACGGGGAACAGGTACGCCGACGCGAAGGCCGATGACGCCCACCTGATCGCCGTCGAAACGTGGGAAGCCGCGTTGCTCGACCTCAAGATCGACGCGAACAAGACCCGCCTCAAGCGCATCCGCGCGAAGGTCGGCGCGAACCCGAGAAAAAAAATCGAATGAGTGCCCATTTCATGAATATAGGCAGATCAGACGTGAAAGGAGTAACCCCATGGAACTAGAAGAGATCGTTTCGCTCGGCGTCATCTTCGGGATGCTCGCGCTGATCCTGGTCGAAGTCTCCCTTCTACAGGGCAAGGTCGACCAGATAAAAGAGCAGGGCTCCGAGAAAAGACGAGGACGTTCCGACGAGGAGGCTGACCAAGGCACGGATCAGATCGCGCTTGGTGAATAGCGGCTCCTCCGAATCAGGGGGCCTTTTCGCGGGTTCGGTATGCTTCGGCGTTTTACCCATGCCGGCATGGTCCAGGTGGTGTCACCCGATCCCGAGCGAGCGTTTCGCCTGGTCATGGCAGCTCCTTATTGAATAACCGCAGGTTAGAAGCGCATCGCCGAACCCTTATTCATTCAAACCCTTCATGCAGACCGCACAACACCAGACAGGAGACGAAAAATGAGAACAGAGGTAGTCAGCATCGAGGACGTGTACCCCGATGAGAACAACCCCAGGAAGACCTTCGACGGCATACGCGAGCTGGCAGAGAGCTTCTCGCTCAACTCCGAGCGGCCAGGCGAGCCGTTCACCCCGCCCCTCTTGATCCGGGACGGCGGCATCTACCGGATCGTGGACGGCGAGAGGCGCTACCGCGCGCTCAAGCACCTCAAGGCCAGGTCCTTCACGGCCAACGTCTGCGAGAGCATGGACGAGGCCAACGTCATGGCCGCGATGCTCGCAACCGACGACAAGCAGCCCCTGTCCGACCTCGAGCGCAGCCGAGGCGTGCAGCAGATGCTCCTGCTCGGCGTCGACCCCGAGGCCGTGGACAAGGCCGCCAACGTGCGGTGCAGCGCCAAGGCCAAGCGAGCCATGGCCAAGGTCAAGGACGCCGCCGAGGACATGACCCTCGACCGCCTGATCGCGATCGCCGACGTGGCGGACGACGACGGCGCGGTGAAGCGCCTCGAGGAGTGCTCGGAGCGCGACTGGCTGCGCGTCTACGACTCGATCAAGCGCGAGCGCCAGGCGGCGAGCGACCGCGAGGAGATCGTGGCGGCCCTCGAGGCCGAAGAGGCGGTGGAGCGCGTGGTCGCCGATCGCGGCGGCGTCGACGTCGACGAGCTCGCCTACGACACGACCCTCTACAGCGTTGCCGGGGCAAAGGCGCATGACTTCGCGCCCGGCACCGTCTGCCTCATGACGACCGTCGGCAGCGGCCCGGCCGTCGAGGTCTACGTGCCCAAGGCCGTGGCCGACGCGGAGGAGGCGGAGCGCGACGCCGAGCGCAAGGCGGTCGACGCGCTCAAGGGCGAGATCGACGAGAGCGAGGAGCGCCGCATGGCGTGGGTCTGCGACCGCCTGGGCGAGCCCGATCGGATGAAGAGGGTCCTCGACGTCTGCGAGGACAGGCTGATCGCCTCCTACGTTCGCGAGATCGGCAAGATGCTCGACCTGGGCGCCGACCTCGAGTGCGAGCCTTGCCGCGCCTACGCCGCCCTCGCATACGCCCACGCCGCCGGACGCGCGGGCCTCTCGCCGCACGCGAGGGAACTCCTGCGCGGCAAGGCGGGCGTCTGGTGCGAGCAGCGCGTCAAGGACGCAAAGGAGCTGGCCTCGGCGTTCCTGGCCGACGGCTACGCCCCCGAGCCGTGGGAGCGCAGGGTGTTCGACCTGATCGAGGCGGTCGAGGTCGATGGCTAGGCCGTATCGCGAGATCAGGTTCGAGGGCACGCCCGAGGAGGTCAACGCCCAGTGGGTCGAGGCCAGGCGAAACGGCATCGGCGGCTCTGACGTCGCGTCGATCATGGGGCTCAACAAGTTCTCCTCGCCGCTGTCGGTCTGGCTCGTCAAGACGGGCCGCGAGGACCCGCCCGACCTCTCGGGCAAGGAGGCCGTCGAGTGGGGCAACCGCCTGGAGGACGCGGTGGCCGATAAGTTCGCCGACGAGCACCCCGAGCTGACGGTGCGCCGACGCAACGCCACCCTCGTCTCGCTCGACCGCCCCTGGGCATTCGCCAACCTGGACCGCTGGGTCACCGACGGCGAGGGCCACGTGGGCATCCTCGAGGTCAAGACGGTCGGCAGCCGACGCGCCGCCGACTGGGACGACGGGGTTCCGCTCTACTACCTGACCCAGGTCACCCACTACATGGCGGTGACGGGTTACGGATACGCCTACGTCGCGGTGCTGATCGGCGGCCAGGAGTACCGCGAGTACCTCGTGCAGCGAAACGAGGAGGACGTAGCGGCGGTGAACGAGGCCGTGGACGTCTTCTGGCGCGATTTCGTCGAAACCGACACGGCCCCCGCGCTGATCGGCAACGACGCCGAGGCGGACGCGCTCCTGCGGATGCACGACGAGCCGGGCGGCGAGTACGTGCCGATGCTCGACTCCGACGTGTCGATGGTCGGCGAGCTGCGCGAGATCAAGGAGGAGATCGAGCGCCTCAAGAAGCGAAAGACCCTGATCGAGAACCAGATCAAGGACATGGTGGGAGACGCCAAGGGCATCGAGACCGAGACCATGCGGATCACGTGGACGAGGAGCACGAGGTCGAGCTTCGACCGAGCGGCGTTCGAGGCGGCGCACCCGGGCATCCTCCAGGACTACACCAAGACGAGCGTCACAAACGGCGGCATCAGGATCGCCGCCAAGAAAGGAGATTAGGAAATGGGACAGCTAGCAAAGCAGGCGGCGGGCCGACAGATGAGGGCCGCTGGCCACGGGGCCGAGGGCATCGCGGGGATGCTCGACAAGGCCTGGCCGCGCATCCAGGCCGTCATGCCCAAGCACATGAGCAGCGAGCGCCTCTACCAGCTCGCGATCAGCACCGTCAACACCACGCCGAAGCTGGCGCAGTGCGACGCGGCCTCGCTCTTGAGCTGCGTCATGAAGTGCAGCGCGCTGGGCCTCGAGCCGAGCGCGGTCGACGGGCTGGGGCGCGCCTACATCCTGCCGTACAAGACGAAGACGGGCATGCACGCGCAGATGATCATCGGCTACAAGGGCATGATCGACCTCGCCCGCCGATCGGGGCAGATCAAGGACATCAGCGCCCGCGCGGTCTACGAGGGGGACGAGTTCGACTATTCCTTCGGCCTCGAGGAGAGGCTTGAGCACCGCCCGAGCGGCAGACGGCGGGAGGCTGGCGAGAAGCCGACGCACGTCTACTGCGTCGCCCACTTCGCCGACGGCGGGCACTACATCGACGTCATGACCTACCAGGAGGTCGAGGCGATCCGCCGACGCAGCAAGGCGGCGGACAACGGCCCCTGGGTCACAGACTACGAGGCGATGGCCAAGAAGACCGTCGTGCGCAGGGCGTTTCCCTACCTGCCCGTCAGCGTCGAGGCGCAGAGCGCGGCTGCCGCCGACGAGACCTCGGGCGGATACGAGCAGCAGATAGCCTTCGACCCGATCTTCGAGGCTCCCGAGGAGGAGCCGGAGCCGGCCCGCGACACCGAGCCGAAGGGCCTGCGAAAGGCGCACTGCACCGTCTGCGGTCACGTGTTCGAGATCGCCGTGGACGCCGACCTGGCCGACCTCGACCCCGCCATGATCGCGTGCTGCGAGACGCCCAACTACGAGTGGATGGAGGACTAGATGAGCATCAACCGAGTGACCATCAGCGGCAACCTCACCAGAGACGGCGAGCTGCGCACGACGCCGGGAGGCACCGACGTGCTCGCGCTCGGCGTGGCGGTCAACGACCGCGCGAAGAACCAGCAGACGGGCCAGTGGGAGGACCGACCGAACTTCCTCGACTGCGTGATGTTCGGCAACCGCGCACAGTCGCTCGCCCCCTACCTGTGCAAGGGATCCAAGGTGGCCATCGAGGGCAAGCTGCGGTGGAGCCAATGGCAGGCCCAGGACGGATCGAAGCGCAGCAAGGTGGAGATCGTCGTGGACGAGATCGAGTTCATGAGCACCCGCGACCAGGCCCCGCAGCAGCAGGCCCCCGCGCCCGCCATGCGCCCCGCGCCATCCTACTCGCAGCAGCGGATGGCCGGGATGCCGCAGCCCAAGGCGCCGAACCTCTACGACGAAGATTTGCCGTTCTAGGGGGTAGGCCATGGGAGAGGAGGCGGCAGGCCCCTACGAGGTCAAGTACGCGCCCTTCTACCGCTCTTTCCACGGGGTGACGAGCCGACTGCCCGACGCGGAGAGGCTCGCGATATACGACGCCGTCACGGCCTACTGCTTCGACGGCGTCTACCCCGACTTCAGCGATTTCGGCCATGAGCGCGAGGCGGTCCTGTCGGATTACTTCGCCCTCATGGCTCCCAACATCGACACCACGATAAAGAAGATGGCGGGCGGCCCGAAGGGCGGAAGGCCGAAGGGCAAGAAGGCCAGGTGAGAGCCTGGAAACCATACTAAAAACCATAGGTTTAACCATAGGTTTTACCTAAGCCTAAACCATAGGTTTTACCTAAGCCTAAACCATAGGTTTAACCATACGGGAAACCTCCCTCTCTAAGAAATTTAGAAGAGAGGAGAAGAGAA
>CAUHNN010000024.1 GCA_959607715.1 uncultured Eggerthella sp.
GCATGGCGCAGCTTCTCCACCTCCTCGTTGATGGAGGCGTCCTTCTCGATGAAGGTGTCGGTGGTCGGAACGTAGGCTTCAGGCTGGTAATAGTCGTAATAGCTGACGAAATAGACCACCGCGTTGTCGGGGAAGAATTCGCGCAACTCGGCGGCAAGCTGCGCAGCAAGCGTTTTATTCGGGGCGAGGATGAGCGTCGGGCGCTGAATGGCCTCGATCGTCTTCGCCATGGTGTAGGTCTTTCCTGAACCGGTGACGCCGAGTAGCGTTTCGTAGCGCATCCCATCCTCGATGTTGCGCGCAAGCGTCTCTATCGCCTTGGGCTGGTCGCCCGAAGGCTCATAGGGAGACACGACTTTGAACGGCTGGTTCGACAGGCGGGCAGCAGGCAGCTTACACTCCATCGCGTGGCCTTCAAGGCTCTGAAGATGGCTCACGTGAACACCTCTCTTCGCAGGCTAGTTCGTCCCGCGCGTCAAACGCGGCGCGACGTCCGTTTCCCACCATGAATCGATCTGACGCTCGAATTCCTCGACGGTCCCATCGTTGGTGAACACGACGTCGGCGATAGCGAGCCTACGCTCCTCGGGAACCTGGCTGGCCAAGCGATTGCGCGCATCCTCTTCCGTGAACCCGCGGGAGGCCATGAGGCGAGCGATGCGGACTTCGGGGCTCGTCGTGACGCAGGCGACCAGATCGGCGTTGCGGTAGAAATCGTCACGCCCGTCGAGGATGGCCATCTCGAGGACGACGACCTCGTGACCCTCGCCCGCCTTCGCCACGCGACGCAGGCACTCGGCGTAGAGGCGCGGCTGCGTGATGGCGTCGAGGCGCGCGGTTGATTCGTCGCTGACGAATGCGCGGGCAGCCAAGGCGGAACGGACGATCTCGCCATCGTCGCCAATGATCTCAGGCCCGAAAGCGCGGGCAAGCTCCGCTTTCATCTCAGGATCGTGAAGATTGTCGTGGCCCACCTCATCGGCGAGGATAACGGCCACCCCTTTTCGACCGAGACGCGAAACGAGCGTCGATTTACCCGAGCCGATGCCGCCCGTGACGAAGATCGTGAGCATGGAGTGCCTCCCCTTGTCGGTTCCATCCCTGCAAGATTACACCACCCGATGCGAGGATAGACGCTGAGGCGGGAAGATCACTGCTGCGCCTACATCTTCTTGGCAAAGCGCATCAAGGTCATCGCGCACACGAAGATAACCAATACGACGAGGAACGCGAAGGCGAACAGGACGTCCCAACCCATTTCAGCAAGAAACGCGTACAACGGGATGAAAAGGGCGGGTACGAGGTTTATGGCGATCGAGATGCGCGAATAGATCACCGTATAGTCACGCGGTCCGAACAGGTAGCGCGTGATGGTCGGACCGAGAACGTTAGTCGCGCCGAACAGCACGCCGAACAGGGCCGAGCCGGCATATACGAAGTTCGGGTCGATGGCCGGGCCCTGCCAGCAGCACAGAACGCCAAGCAGGCCACAGCCGCAGAACACCACCAAGGCAGCACGCAGGCTGTGGTCGGCGATCTGCCCCAGCACCACCTTCGCACATGCCTGCGAAACCTGCAGGCAGGCGGTAACCACGCTCGCCATCACGACCACTTCGGCGGCGGGCAGCAACAGGATGCCGATGTCGGACAAGTGGTAGAAGTACGTGGCAAGGTAGTTGCCCATTTGGGCAACGCCGTTGTTGAGGCCGATAGTGACCATGACCAGGAAGAATGCCGGCATGGTGAAGGCGCGCGCCGCGGGGATGCCGCGCTCCATGAGCGGTTCGCCCGAATCCCCCTCCTTGGCCTTGCCGTAGGCGACGAGCCCAACCTCTTCGGGATAGCTTCTGATGAAGAACAAGGTGGCGGGCATCGACACAAGCGCGGCCGCAGCGCCGAAGACGCGATAGCACATCCGCCAGTCGTATTCGCTTAGGAGAAAACCGCCGAGCATGTTCCATACCGCAGCGCCCACGCCCATCATCGCCACGCAGATGCCGATGAGCAACCCCGTATGGCTCCTGAACCAGCGATTGATGAGGGTCGGTGCCGTCAAGGCGACGAGCACGACAACGCCCGCACCCTGGAGGATGCCCGAAAAGTAGAACTGCCACACCTGCGTGTAAAACGAGCAGAGGAAGATGCCCGCCGCGCACAGAGCGCATGCCGTCGTGATGACGATGCGCAGATCGAAACGCTGCATCAAATTCCCCGCGAAGGGGGAAACGGCAGCCGATGCCAGGAAGATGGCCGAAACGTAGAGGGTGAACGATCCGGTGGACACCCCAAGACCGTCGCACACCGGAACAACGAGGATGGACCACGTGTTGAACACGAGCGTCGCCGGACCGAAGCATACCAAGATGCCGGTAACGACGACCGCGACATGGCGCACGGTCAAGCGACTCCCGTCCTGTTTTGAAAGCTCGTTGCCCTTCATGCGCCAATGCCCCCATCACGTATCGGATCCCCTTACCAGAACATACCAGACGATCCCGCGGCAAAGAAAAGCCGAGGCGATCCCTTCCTCGGTGAAGAAACGCGAAACAACGCATATGACCTCGATGTATTCCCGCAGTGCATACATTCGGCTTCCACGATGAAATGACTCGATGGAAAAGGCGGGCATAGAAAAAGCGGAGCCGCGCTATGCGACTCCGCTTTCGAGAGCAAAAGTGAGCTGTGAAGCTTACTCGGCGTCGGCCTCGGGCTTCGGCTCGGGCTCGGCAACGGCGATCTCGATGCCCAGATCCTCGGCAGCAGCCTTCATGGACAGGGAGATACGACGACGCTCGACGTTGACGTCCATGACCTTGACCTTGACGACGTCGCCGACATGCACGACCTGTGCGGGCGAATCGATGTGACGCATGGCCATCTCGGAGATGTGGACCAGGCCCTCGACGTTAGCGCCCAGCTCAATGAAGGCACCGAAGGGAACGATCTTGGTGACCTTGCCGTCGACGATGGTGCCGACAGGATAGGTCTCGACGAGCTTCGTCCAGGGATCCTCGGTGGTCTGCTTGAGACCAAGGGAGATACGCTCACGCTGCAGATCGACATCGAGAACCTCGACCTCGACCTCTTCGCCAACCTTGACGACCTCGGAAGGATGGTTGACATGGCTCCAGGAGAGCTCGGAGATGTGAATGAGGCCGTCGATGCCGCCGAGGTCGACGAATGCGCCGAAGTCGACGATGGAGGAGACGGTGCCCTTCAGGCGCATGCCCTTGGAGAGCTTCTCCAGGATCTCTGCGCGCTCGTTCTTGCGGCCTTCCTCGAGGAGGACGCGGCGGGAAAGAACGACGTTGTTGCGGTTGCGATCCATCTCGATGACGCGAGCCTCGATCTCGGTACCCAGGTAAGCGGTGAGATCCTTGACGCGACGAAGGTCAACGAGGGATGCGGGGAGGAAGCCGCGCAGGCCGATGTCGAGGATCAGGCCGCCCTTGACGACTTCGATGACCTCGCCGGTAACGACCTCGCCGGCCTTGAACTTCTCTTCGACGCGAATCCAAGCACGCTCGTACTCGGCACGCTTCTTGGAGAGAATGAGACGGCCGTCCTTGTCCTCCTTCTGGAGAACGAGAGCTTCGAGCTTGTCGCCGAGGGAAACGACCTCGGAAGGATCGGCATCCTTGCGGATGGAAAGCTCGCGAGCGGGAATGACGCCCTCGCTCTTGAACCCAATGTCAACGAGGACTTCGTCGTGCTCGATCTTGACGACGGTGCCGTCGATGAGATCGCCCTCGTCGAATTCGGTCAGAGTGCCATCGATCATCTGGTTCATTTCATCGTCGGAGATGTCCTGGAAATCGATGACGGACGTGTTCTTGATTTCGGTCAAAACGGACCCCTTTCAAAAAAGTATCGGGGACCCTTCGTACGTGTTTGAGGTTTAGAACATTTACCATGCATGTCGCGCCTGACGTGAAGCGCCAACATCAAACATGTCTCGGGGGCCTATAGTTTCTCGTCTGCCCGTTGACAGACTAGGAAAGTATAGCATACGGATTTTTGAACCCGTGATGCCCCTTACAAGTATTTAAGAGTTTTTTCGAGAAACGGCAACGCCCGAAGCAACCAGGCCATAGGGCGGCAACAGCTGCCCCGCAAGATGCGCCTGCCGCACTCGATCGCGCTATGATCGAAGCGCACGACGCAACCCCTTCCCGTACCGGAGGTACCGCCATGAACCTGCTCGATTACCTCGCCACGAAGTTCGACTCCTTCGACGACGCGCCCTTCAACGTGCTCGATTCTGCGGTGCTCTCCCAGTTCTGCATGGTCCGCTGCGAAGGACTGGTGCCCACGGCCCGCATCGAGAAGCCCTCCCGCATCTCCAACGTTCTCGCCCGCACGCTGCCCTTCGGCGCGAAACGCTCCCGCTTCGTCGACCTGCTCCGCGCCGAGCACTACGCAAGCATGTTCTGCGGCCTTTCCCCCGAAAGCGTCAAGAGCAACCTCCTCGCGCTTGCGGCCAGCCCGCGCTTCCGCGATCTGTCGATACGCGAATACACCTCGACCTTCGACGAAGGGCGGCAGACGCAGTTCGCGGCCGTCTGCCTCGTCCACGAAAGGAGCTTCGCCTACGTGGGGTTCCGCGGGACCGACACTTCCATCACCGGCTGGCGGGAAAACTTCAACATGGCGGCGACCTCGCCCGTCCCGGCTCAGCAGATGGCCCTTTCCTACCTCGAGGCCATCGCGGACCGCCTCCCCGAGCGCCTCATCGTCGGCGGCCACTCGAAGGGCGCCAACCTTGCCCTCTACGCCGCGCTGAAGGCATCGCCCGCCGTCCAGAAGCGCATCGAGCGCGTGTACGCGCTCGATGGCCCCGGTTTCAAGCAGGATGCCGTGTCGGACGAAGAATGGGAAGCATTGGAGGGCCGCATCCATCGCAGCATCCCGCAGCAATCCATCGTCGGCATGCTCCTGGACTGCCCCGTCGAGGCGCATATCGCCGTATCGAGAGAGCATGGCCTCAACCAACACAGCCCCTTCACCTGGGAAGTCAACGACGAAGCGAACGACTTCGTCTACACCGACAAGCTCGCCGACAGCGCGCGCTTCTTCGACGAGGCGATGAGCTCATGGCTCTCGCTCTATTCGGACGAAGAAGCCGCCCGCATCGTCGATGCCCTCTTCAAGGCCATCGAGGCATCGGGCACCACCAACGCCAGCGAGATCTTCTTCGGCGGCCTGAAGACGCTGCCCCTGATCGCGAAAGCGGCCCAGAACATCGATGCCGAATCGCGACGCGTGCTGACGTCGGCCGTCATGGCGCTCGCCTCGACGTCGGGCCAAACCGCGACCAACCTGATCAAAAGCGCCCGATCGGAATAAAACAAGCCCCGCGCAACGTCGCGAAGACTGAACTGCCTCCCATTTCTTGGACACGGAAATAGAAGTCCGAGGAATGGGAGGC
>CAUHNN010000025.1 GCA_959607715.1 uncultured Eggerthella sp.
AGATGTTTCGCAGAGGGCATTATACCTCGTCCGATTCGCGCACCATGCGCCCATCGTAGCTGCTCTTTACCCAGCGCGTAACGTGGTCGCTTCCCTCGGTCGTCTCGTGCCAGATGTTGCAGAACTGGTCGGCCGTCTCCGCTTGCCAAGAGCGCCTACCGCCAACCTCCAAGACAACCGGAGGCTCCTCGAAATACTCCACCTTGATTCGCTCAGCCACGATCCGCTCCCTTCGTCGGAAAACACCCTTCGGACGTTATACGACGGGTCAACCCACGCAGGTGTCCCACGTTCGGGTCATCCATGGATTTTCCCGGAAAAACCTACCCGTCCTGCCGATCCCACGGCCACCGCCAGCGCCGGCGCTCCTTCTGCTCGGAGCTTTCCAGCGCGCGCTCCTGGACGTTGGCCGCGTGCAGCGCCTGGGCGGCTTTCGCCGTCTCCTGCGCCGCTTCCAGCGCGCGCCCCAAGCTCGCTATCTGATCGTCCTTCACCGCAAGCTGATCCGTGAGCGCGGCGACCGTTTGCGCCCACCCTTCACCGGCGCGCTCGGTGTCTGGCAAACGTATGGCATCGTGTATGGCACCCTCGATCACCTCCGTTGCCGATTTCCCGCTATCTGAGCATAGTTTCTCCAGCTCGTCTATCGTTTCCTGTTCGAGGCGGTACGTCTTTTTGACCTTCACGACTGTATGGCTCCCGTCTGGCAATCCGTATGGCAACCATCGTCCACGCGCTTCGCTCGCAGCGCGTCGCGATCCTCCTGCGTGACCACCTGCGCCGCGCGGAAGCTCCTCATGTAGTGCTCGATGGCGTAGCAGCAGGAATCGTCCAGGAGCCGCGACCATTCGTCGTTGTGTTCGTCGCACCAGTCCCAGAACAGGTAGAAGTCCACGATGTTGTTCTCGCGTATGAACGCGCGCATCTCCCGCAGCGCCAGGTGCTTGTCCGAGGTCGTGGCGCACAGGTCACGCCAGTCCGCGCCGCCGAACTCGCAAACGCCCTCCGGGTCGTACTGGGCCTTGTCGGGGCTGTCCATGTGAGTGAGGTAGCGAGCCATCGCGGGCAGGCTCTTCACGTACTTCACGTTCTTGGATTTCAGGAACGCGAAGTCCTTCACCACCTGGTCGTACGATACGGGGTTGTCGTACATCGCCAGCAGGTGCCGGTGCGGTTCCTTCAACGTACCCGCCTTGTGCTTGGGGTTCTTCTTCTCGTCGCGCGCCGTCCACTCGTCGGCATCGTGGGACGGGGACACCAACGTTCTCATCCCCAGCTCGTCGAGCTCGTCACGCCACTCCGGACACTGATCCTCGTAGAACACGAGCATCCAGTTAGTGCGCCGTTGCTTGCGTTTCTCCTGCTCGTACCTGCGTTTCGCTTCGCGCTGCTTGTCTGGATCGGCATAGGGCATAAAAAAACCTCCTGGTGTCGGAGGCAACTCGTTTTCGTGGACGGTATGAACCTACCATGGCCGCACCTCCCCCGTTCGTGATACAATACGAGGTGGTGCTGGGCGCGAGCTGCTATCTCGTTTCCGGCGTCGTTTGAGTTGCTACCTCAAACGGCCTGAGGCCATTCTAACATGACCCGCCCGCTTGCCGCCGGCGGGTTTTTTGTTGCCCTGGTTCATCCTAACAAAATGACCCTTTTATGGAACCCGTTTGACCTGGGAAAACTCGGTTTTTCGCTTCTATAACCCCAGGTCAACAGGGTACCGGGGTCGGCAGTCGGCATCCCCCGGGGTGGGGGTCGCAGAAAGCCCCACCCCGAATCAACCCGAAAACCCAAGGTCAAAACCTCGCAGTGAAGGACGGAGAGGTTCACCGGGAATGACCGTCAAAGCGACGGAGGCCCATCGCAGGGCCTCCGATTCCGTCTCAACCGACTTCGCCTCATGCGAGGGCGAAACCATGCCTTAAAACGGCTCTCGTTGCCCCCGATGCGGCTTTGAGCACCTTCCTGAAGCACCTAGAAGAACGCCACTTCGGGAATCTCCGCGATCATGGCCTCGTTCGCCGCACTGCGCTCCGCGTTCGACAGGCCGAGCGTTACAAAGAAGCCGCCGTTTTCCCGTTCTGCCGCCCCATGGCTTCGCCTCCATGACTTCACCGCTTCCTCACGCCGCCTGCTCGATGCCATCCCGACGATTCCCATCTCCCAGTCGATCTGCCTTTCCGACTTCGCGGCCATCCCCTCCGGCTCGTTTTCCAGCAGCCAGCCGTACAGGGCGATCGCCACCGGGTCGGCGCGCCACTTGCTGATGGAGATCCCCCAATCCACGAACTCACCTCCAAGCCCGTTTTCCTCGGCTTCGGCAACCAGGTTTTCGTACAACATCCGATAATCCATCAACGCCACCTTTCCCCACGATCTTCATTCCCCCATTATGCGACCTCGACGGCAGAAGGGAGGTTAGCAAGAGACGCACGTTGTAACACAAAATAAATTTTGCGTTACAACGTGCAGCGGGGCTTCCGCCCCGAACCCTGGAGCGCGCCGGTTGCGCGCAAGCCGGAGGCGGTGCCTCCGTGCCGTGGTCGGCGGGCGGTGTAACGCCCCTCGCTCGCGCTCGCTCGCTCCGCTCGAAACGAAAGAGGGTACAGGGTGCTTGCACCCTGTCACTGCCGAATTTCCGGATGCCTTCCGATTCCCGCATGGCTTTCAAGCGCCTAAGCCATCCTGATCTTGGTTGACTTCGCCGTCTCCTTCACTGCGGGTCTTCTTTCCGCATGAAAGCAACCCGGCTCCTGCCCGTGGTAGAATCTCCGGCGGTGCTCCGTCATGTCCTGGGCAGCTTCCGAAAGGAGTGCTCATGGACGCACAGACAGTCATTGCAGTATGCGATTTGTTGTTGGTGGTTGTCGCGCTGATCGACCTGTTCGGGAGGCGCGACGAATGACGGACGGTGTTGGGACAACAAGAAAGCCGGTCTCCCCTGGAAGGTAAAACCGGCTTAGTCAGTTAACCGATGCTGCCCGGGTGGGCGGGGCACCGATTGTCTCGCATTATAGCACGCTCCCGGATGTTGCTCCAGCAACGCTGCGGGAGCGTTCATCAATCCGGCATCTTCGCTAAAAACCCCTTCACCGTCAGCTCGTTCTCGACGGCTACGGCTCCACGTACTTCAATATGTCTCCTGGCTGGCATTCCAGGGTTTCGCATATCTTTTCGAGCGTCGAGAAGCGCATGGATCGCACCTTGCCGGTCTTGATCCGCGACAGGTTCACATTGGTGATTCCCACGCAGTGCGACAGCTTCTGGAGTGATACGCCTCGATCCTCCATTATTTCGTCAAGCTGGACGGCGATGGCCATGTCCGTAATATCCTTCCAATGCCTACGACCAGACCACGATACCACGTCGTGCGCTAAATGCTCACTCAAAATGATGCGCTCGCCATCCGGCCATGCCGGAACATGGGCGCATGTCCACGATAAGGGTGCAATACGGGTTGAGGATCAAGGATCTGCGCGACGAGCGCGGATTGTCCCAACGCGGCTTCGCCGCGCGGATCGGGATGAGTCCGACTTACCTCGCCGATGTGGAACGCGGCGCCCGTAACGTGAGCATCGACAACATGAAGAGGATCGCTGACGGGTTCGGCGTGACGTTCCACGAAATGACGGAGGGCATGGAGTAGGAACGCCGCTCGCTGCGAGAATTCTAGATGGGGCGCTTAGTTAGTTCCGGCTCCAAGCAATCCCCCGAAAGAGCCGACGATCTGCGGTTTTTAAGACACTCCGTGACCAGGTTAGCCGCAAAACTCAAGATGTTTCGCAGAGGGCATTATACCTCGTCCGATTCGCGCACCATGCGCCCATC